>NZ_CP022529.1:3031250-3334375 GCF_002237595.1 Labrenzia sp. VG12 | reverse complement strand
CAATATTGTGGGCGGTTCGGGCGACGGCACGGACACGCTGACCTTTGTTGAGGTCGGCGGCAAGAACGCAAGCTTCGGTACGTTCATCGACAATGTTTCGATCGTCTCTGACAATCGAATCGCCGTTGTCGAAGAATTCTATGGTGCCGAGATCGCGCCCTTGCAGGTCTTCGATCCGGACGTGGGTGACACGCACACCTTCAGCGTGTCCGACGACCGGTTCGAGGTGGTTGTTTCAGACGGCAAATATGTCCTGAAACTCAAGGACGATCAGGCCTTTGACTACGAAACCGAAACCCAGGTCACCGTTGACGTGACGGTGACGGATTCCGGCGGTCTTTCGGACACGGAAACCGTTGTCATCGATGTTCTGGACATTGACGAAAACCTTGGCCCGATCGGCCCTGTCACGGACAGTGACAATGCCTTGAATGCCGTCGCCGAGAACGGTACGGGCGGTGAATATGTCGGCGTGACCGCCTTTGCGGAAGATCCGGATGTCACGGACACGGTCACCTACTCGATCACGGACGACCGGTTCGAGATCGACCCGGACACCGGCGTCATCACTGTCAAGGACGGTGTCAGCTTCGATCATGAAACGATGCCGACCGTTGATCTCGAAGTGACGGCGACTTCTTCTGACGGTTCGTCTTCGACGGGCACGTTCACGGTGAACATCACCGATGTCAACGAAGCGCCGGATCTGGACTTCGATCCGGAACTCGGACCGGGTTGTTCGGTGACGCTGACCTTCGTGGAAGAATATGCCGGCTACAGCAACTCGCTTGGCGTCTTCTACATGGATGGCAACGGCAATCCGATCGGCGGCGAGATCGTCTGGGTCAACCAGAACGAACTGACCCCGGGTGACACGGCGACGGTCTACCTGGAAGGTGTGGAAGCGGCTGAAGTCGGCTACTTCCTGATCCCTGACGGGGCCGACTACAACACGCTGGCCAGCGGCGACGAAGTCACCTTCCAGAAGGATGGCGACGGCAACTGGCAGGCCGTGCTGAACGGTACGCCGCTTGTCGGCAAGGACGCCAACGTGTTCTTCTCAGGCGACGGCTCGCTCAACCCGAACGGTTACGACTACACGGTCGAAAGCGGCATCACCATCGGCTTTGAAGACATTGCCGGCGGCGGTGACGAGGACTTCGATGATCTGGTCTTTGATCAGACCACACAGGAGACCGATGCAACGGCTGCGGTCTACGAAGAAGAATTCGGCGCGGAAGTCGGCGGTCTGTCGGTGTTCGATCCGGATGTCGGCGACACGCATACCTTCACCGTTTCCGACGACCGCTTCGAGGTGGTTGCCCAGAACGGCGAGTATGTGCTGAAGTTGAAGGACGACCAGAAACTCGACTACGAAACCGAAACCCAGGTGACGGTGGACGTGACGGTCACGGATTCAGGTGGTCTCACTGACACGGAAACCATCGTCATCGATGTCATCGATATCGACGAGAACACCGCGCCGGTCGGCCCGGTCAGCGACGTCGACAACGATACGAACTTCGTTCAGGAGAATTCTGCCGGTGGCACGGTTGTCGGCGTGACGGCCTTTGCCAGCGATCCGGATGCCTCCGACAGCGTGACCTATTCGATCACGGACGATCGCTTCGAGATCGATCCGGACACCGGAGTGATCACGGTTGCCGATGGTGCGGTGATCGACCGCGAGGCAACGGCGTTCATCGATATCGAGGTCACCGCGACCTCGACGGACGGCTCGACCTCGACCGGTACGTTCCGCGTCAATATCGGCGACGAGGACGAATATGACATCGGTCCGGTGAGCGACAGTGACACCACGCTGAACAGCGTTGCCGAAAACGGCGCCGGTGGCGAATATGTCGGCATCACGGCGTTTGCCGAGGATCCGGACGCGACCGACAGCGTGACCTATTCGATCACGGATGACCGGTTCGAGATCGACCCGGATACCGGTGTCCTGACCGTCAAGGACGGTGTCAGCTTCGATCACGAGGCAACACCGACTGTCGATGTTGAAGTGACAGCCACCTCAACGGACGGTTCGACGTCGACGGGCACGTTCACGGTGAACATCACCGATGTCAACGAAGCGCCGGATCTGGATTTCGATCCGGAACTTGGACCGGGCACGGCCGTGACGCTGACCTTCGTGGAAGAATATGCCGGTTACAGCAACTCGCTCGGCGTCTTCTACATGGATGGCAACGGCAATCCGATCGGCGGTGAGATCGTCTGGGTCAACCAGAACGAACTGACCCCGGGCGACACGGCGACGGTCTACCTGGAAGGTGTGGAAGCGGCTGAAGTCGGCTACTTCCTGATTCCGGACGGGGCTGATTACAACACGCTGGCCAGCGGCGACGAAGTCACCTTCCAGAAGGATGGCGACGGCAACTGGCAGGCCGTGCTGAACGGTACGCCGCTTGTCGGCAAGGACGCCAACGTGTTCTTCTCCGGCGACGGCTCGCTCAACCCGGACGGTTACGACTACACGGTCGAAAGCGGCATCACCATCGGCTTTGAAGACATTGCCGGCGGCGGTGACGAGGACTTCGATGATCTGGTCTTTGATCAGACCACACAGGAGACCAATGCTACGGCTGCGGTCTACGAAGAAGAATTCGGTGCGGAAGTCGGCGGTCTGTCGGTGTTCGATCCGGATGTTGGCGACACGCATACCTTCACCGTGTCCGACGACCGCTTCGAGGTGGTTGCCCAGAACGGCGAGTATGTGCTGAAGCTGAAGGACGACCAGAAACTCGACTACGAAACCGAAACCCAGGTGACGGTGGACGTGACGGTCACGGATTCAGGTGGTCTCACTGACACGGAAACCATCGTCATCGATGTCATCGATATCGACGAGAACACCGCGCCGGTCGGCCCGGTCAGCGACGTCGACAACGATACGAACTTCGTTCAGGAGAATTCTGCCGGTGGTACGGTTGTCGGCGTGACGGCCTTTGCCAGCGATCCGGATGCCTCCGACAGCGTGACCTATTCGATCACGGACGATCGCTTCGAGATCGATCCGGACACCGGTGTGATCACGGTTGCCGATGGTGCGGTGATCGACCGTGAGGCAACGGCATTCATCGATATCGAGGTCACCGCGACCTCGACGGACGGCTCGACCTCGACCGGTACGTTCCGCGTCAATATCGGCGACGAGGACGAATATGACATCGGTCCGGTGAGCGACAGTGACACCACGCTGAACAGCGTTGCCGAAAACGGCGCCGGTGGCGAATATGTCGGCATCACGGCGTTTGCCGAGGATCCGGACGCGACCGACAGCGTGACCTATTCGATCACGGATGACCGGTTCGAGATCGACCCGGATACCGGTGTCCTGACCGTCAAGGACGGTGTCAGCTTCGATCACGAGGCAACACCGACCGTGGATGTCGAAGTGACGGCCACCTCGACGGACGGTTCGTCTTCGACGGGCACGTTCACGGTCAACATCACCGATGTCAACGAAGCGCCGGATCTGGACTTCGATCCGGAACTCGGACCGGGTTGTTCGGTGACGCTGACCTTCGTGGAAGAATATGCCGGCTACAGCAACTCGCTTGGCGTCTTCTACATGGATGGCAACGGCAATCCGATCGGCGGTGAGATCGTCTGGGTCAACCAGAACGAACTGACCCCGGGTGACACGGCGACGGTTTACCTGGAAGGTGTGGAAGCGGCTGAAGTCGGCTACTTCCTGATCCCGGACGGGGCCGACTACAACACGCTGGCCAGCGGCGACGAAGTCACCTTCCAGAAGGATGGCGACGGCAACTGGCAGGCCGTGCTGAACGGTACGCCGCTTGTCGGCAAAGACGCCAACGTGTTCTTCTCAGGCGACGGCTCGCTCAACCCGAACGGTTACGACTACACGGTCGAAAGCGGCATCACCATCGGCTTTGAAGACATTGCCGGCGGCGGTGACGAGGACTTCGATGATCTGGTCTTTGATCAGACCACACAGGAGACCAATGCTACGGCTGCGGTCTACGAAGAAGAACTCGGTGCGGAAGTTGGCACACTGTCGGTGTTTGATCCGGATGTCGGCGACACGCATACCTTCACCGTTTCCGACGACCGCTTCGAGGTGGTTGCCCAGAACGGCGAGTATGTCCTGAAGCTGAAGGATGACCAGGCGCTCGACTATGAGACGGAGACACAGGTCACCGTTGAAGTCACGGCTACGGATAGTGGCGGTCTGTCCGACACGGAAACCATCGTGATTGACGTCATCGACGTCGAACCCGAGGGACCTGTCGACAACAATGCTCCTATTGGTCCGGTCAGCGATACCGATACTGCGCAGAACCTGGTGGCCGCGACCGCGGCAGCCGGCATGGTGGTTGGCCTGACGGCCTTTGCCCAGGATGCGGATGCCGGCGACACGGTAACCTACGAGATCGATGACGACCGGTTCGACATCGATGCGGATACGGGTGTCGTCACGGTGGCCGACGGCGCGACGCTGATCGCGGGGCAGACCCTCAATGTCACGGTCACGGCGACCTCCAGCGATGGGACGCAGTCAAGCGCCGTGTTCCCGATCGATGTCACCTCCGGAGGTGATGACAATTCGCCGCCGGATCTGATTGTCGGCGCGGCGATCTACGAGCCTCCCAAGTCCGGTGGCCACTATGACGATCATCACGATGATCACCATGGTCATATCAAGGACGGCGACACGGGAACGCATGACCATGATGATGACGATGAGAAGCCGCATGGTCATACCGATGATGAGGGTGGTTTCTATGTGCCGGAAAACGAAGCCGGTGTGGAACTGGTCGAGTTGTCGGTCGTCGATCCGGATGTTGGTGATACTCACACCTTCACCGTTTCGGACGAGCGTTTCGAGGTTGTCTCCGATGGCCAGAACTATCTGCTGAAGCTGAAAGACGATGCAGCGGTCGATTATGAAACCGAGCAAAGCATCACGCTGGATGTGACGGCCACCGATAGTGGCGGCCTGTCGGACACCGAGACCATCACGCTGGATGTCCTGGATGCCAAGGACAAGGCCTTGTGCGAATATGGTACGCGCGGGGACGACACCATGGTCGGCAGTGACTATGGCGATACGCTGGTCGGTCGCAGCGGCAATGACATCCTGATCGGTCAGGGTGGAGCCGACCACCTCTATGGCGGTTCCGGTGACGACGTGATCCGCGGCGGCACCGGCAACGACCATATGGTCGGTGGCGATGGGTCGGATCTGTTCGCCTACATGCTCGGCGACGGTAACGACACGATCGCAGGCGGCGCCGGCGGCAACTGGATCGACATCGTCGATCTGGCCAACGCGGCCGATGGCACCGCACTTGGTGAATATGGCACGGACTGGTCGATCACTATGACCGAAGGCTCCATCGAACAGGTTGACGCGCTTGGCGGCGAAATCACCCTGTCCCAGGATGCCGGTGGTTACATCGAACTGGCCGATGGCGGCCGGGTCGACTTCTCGGATCTGGAAGGCATCCAGTACTGACGACAAGTCCAGTTGACAGAACAATAGGCGGGTCCTCTTGGACCCGCCTTTTTGTGTGCTGTCGTATGATTACTTGATTGACGGCAGTGGCTGGGTCTCGACCACAGGCACAGGGGCCGGAACCGGGTCCGATGTCGCCACTTCGATCACGTAATTCTGGAAGGGATCGTTTTCAGTCGGACCAAGGCGCAGGTCCCAGGTGTTGAACTCCGGCATGATGCGCGGGATCGGGTCCGGGCGTTCCTCGACGATCGAGAAATGCTGCGGGGCCAGCCGGCCGATATTGGCAAGCAGGAAGAAGTCGGCAATGCGTGCGTCATAGCGGGCACGGACATAATCGACCTGGCTGAGCAGCAGCTCCCGTTCGCCATCCAGAACATCCAGAAGCGAGCGCTGGCCGCTGTCGAATTCCACCTGCAGGCCCTTGACGGCGCGGCGGTTGGCCTCGATCGCCCGCTTGCCCGCTTTCGCGCGCAGACGGGAGGCCGCCCGCTGCTTCATCGCCCGGATGACATTCTCGCGAATGATCTGCTGCGTGTCGTCCAGTTCGTACTCTTCCTGTGCGGCCGTGAACTTGGCTTCTCGAACGGAGGCAATGTTGCGCCCGCCGGTAAAGAACGGAGCGGTGACCCGAACGCCGAAGCGCCAGTCTTCCTCGTCCCGGTTGCCCAGATTGCCGCGATAACCGTTCTCCCATTCGCTTTCCAGCGTGACGCGCGGCAGCATGTCGCCAACAGCGGCCCGGGCGGCGTAGCGGGCAGCGCGCGCATCGTTGGTCGCAGCCCGGATGGACGGATTGTTCTGATAGGCAACCGTGATCGCGTCGTCGAGCCCGGTCGGTTCGATGGATTTCGGAATGCCGGGCCAGCCGAGCTTGCCGGGTTTCTGGCCGGTCAGGCGTTCGTAAAGGGCTTCGGAAGCTTCCAGGTCACCGACGGCCTGGTCCGAATTGCCCTGGGCTTCGGCCAGGCGGGCTAGGGCCTGCTCGATATCGGTGCGGGTCGCATCGCCGGACTTGTACCGGGCTCGCGCCGCGTTGACTTCCTTCTGAACCACGTTGGTATAGGCCCTCAACCGGGCAAGAATGGCCCGATCCCGGCAGACGCGCAGAAACGCGTCGGCCGTGTTGAAGAGCAGCGTCTGCTCGACACCGATTAGCTGGTTGCGGCCGGAATTGGCTTCTTCATGCGCCTGGTTCAGCCGGTTGACACCGGCAAAGCCCTGGAACAGCGTCTGCGACATGGAAACGCCGAGTTCATGGAAAAAGGCGCGGTCACTGGTGCCGCTGCGCGTTTCAAAGGCGTTGTGTTCACCCAGATAGGTTCCGGTCACGGTCGGCAGGAATTCCGACCGGGCGGTCCAGATGCCCTGGTTGGTTGCCTGGTATTTCGACCGTTCGGCTTTCAGGGCGGGGTTGATGGCATAGGCGGCCGCCATGGCCTCTTCCAGGGACTGGGCCGCGGCAGGAACACTGGCAATGGACAGGCTGACAAGGGATGCGCCCGCCAGAAGTCCGGCAAGATGAGATCGGGCGATGTGCATCAGCTTTTTTGTGGCAAAGAAGGTCGTCATTGCAGCACCTGTTTGTTGTCTGCACTTACGGTAAATTTTTATAGTTAATCAAAGGTAAGTCGTTGGCGAGAATTATGGTTAATATCTATTAGCAATTACCCAGGGTAATATTTGGATTTACTGGATTGATTAAATATTGATATTAATTACAAGGTGCAAATATGCAATGTTTTCAGTCTGGGTGCAGCTGCGATCAGCTTCCGGTTTTTTGTAAACTGTCCTGTTTCTTTTTTATCTGTGACGCAAGTACATGTTTTCCAAAAAGAAAGCCTTGTACTTGCAGGCAGCCCGCTTCTTTCAGGAATTCCAACTGCCGTTCTGTTTCAACGCCTTCCGCGATCACTGGAATTCCGAAACTGTGTCCGAGCAGGATCGCGGAGCGCAAGATCGCCCTCGCGTGCGGATTTGTCTCCAGAGACTGGGTGAAGGCGCGGTCGACCTTGATCTTGTCGAAGGGGAACGCCTGGAGGGTGTTCAGCGAGGAATACCCCTTGCCGAAATCGTCCATGGCAACTCTGACGCCCATCTGGCGCAGGGACAGGATGGTTTCGTGAACCCTTTCGTGGTCCTCGATGGGCGTCGATTCGGTCAGCTCGATCTCGAGGCGTTCTGCCGGCAGGCCGGTCTTGATCAGAACGGTGGAGACGAGCCCGGCAAAATCGCTGCGTGAAAACTGTAAGGGGGACGCGTTGACTGCCAGCGAGACGGGTTCGGCCCAATTGGCCGCTTCCGCGCAGGCGGCTTCCAGGACCCAGTTGCCGATGTCCAGAATGATGCCCGAGCGCTCCGCGATCGGAATGAAATCCTCCGGGGCGATTGGTCCTTTTTCCGCGTGGCGCCAGCGCACCAGTGCCTCGTAGCCGATCAGGGAGCCCGTTTTGGTGAGATTCTGTTTCTGGAATACCAGGCTCAGCTGGTTCTCCAGGGTGGCGTTGCGCAGGTCGGAGGCCAGGCTGGTTTCCCAGCGATTGGATTCCTCCATGCCGGTCACATAGGGCTGAATGAGATTGCCGCCGATCGACTTGGCCTGTTTCGCGGCAAGATTCGCCCGTTGAACCAGTTTGGTCAGGTCGTTGCCGTCTCTTGGAAACACCGCCAGTCCGATACTGGAACGGATGGACAGGCGGTAGGACCGCCACTGGATCGGCCGGCGGGCGAGTGAACGAACCAGCCTGGCAAATTCGACGGCCTCGTCCTCTGAATTGAGAGCCGGGTTGATGATCAGGAACTCGTCGCCGTAAAAGCGGCTGATGAAAACCTTTTCGCTGAGGTTGTTCTTGAGCGTCTCCGCCATGCTGCACAGGACCATGTCGCCGACTTCGTAGCCGTGAAGGTCGTTGATCGCCTTGAACTGGTCCAGGCTGATCAGCACCACGGAGCAGATCTTGCCGTTCTGGTCGGCCTTTTTAAGAAGATCGGCGGCAACTTTCTGCACATAATGACGGTTCGGCAGATGGGTCAGCGAGTCCTGCAGCGAGAGATGCTGATAGGCCCGGCGCGCGGCTTCCTTTCGTTCCTTTTCCAGTTCACAGCCTGTTGCGGCAAGGGCGGCGCAGAGCGCGCAGATCAGCAACGCCACGCTGATCATCTGACCTTCGCTGAGAAGGCCGGCTTGCGACAACAGGCCGAGCTGGCTGGCGAAGGTTTCAGGCACCGGCATGGACAGATGCAGGGTTACCACCGCCAGGAACAGAAACAGTGTTGCACTCAACAGGGCGCGTCTTGATCGCAGTTGTGGCACGAAACTGAGGGCGATGGCCCCCAGACAGGCGCTCAGCAGCAGGGACCACAAGCTGAAGCCGGCGCCATTGCTGTCAGCGCCCGCAATCACATGGGCAGCGGAAGTGGTCATGCCCATGACCGCAACGGTCAGGCCGAGGACGATGCCGCCGAATTCGGGCGCCAGTCGAATGTCCCGTTTGGTGGAAAGTGCAAATCCGGCGAACACCCCGGCAAACGTGACTGCCAGTGCCAACAGGGCCGTGGGCAGTCTGAAGCCTTCATCTGCGGGCAGAACCATTGCGGCAAGGGCAATGATGTGTGCGGCCCAGATCGCGGACGCGCCGATCAGCGCAGACCAGACCAGCCAGATCAATCGTGTCCTGCTGGCGTCCCGGTGCGCTTTGGAAAGAAGGTAAAGTGAAAACGCGCTTCCGCCGAGGCAAACCACAACGGAAAGCAGGAGAAGAGCAAAATTATGCTCAGTACTCAGTCCTGCTGCAACACGTTCCATAGAAGCCCCCGCCAACGGATGCTTCCATCAAAGCGTAAAAAACATAACAAACAGTATTTTAGACGGGAATTTTTTGCCTATGTCTTTGTGTTTTAAATAATATTGTGGGAAATGACATGTTCTGCTTCGAGATCTAGGCCTCGGTTACTGTCAATTTTGACCTGGCTGGTGCGTAAAGGCAGGCAAGGCCCAGGATCAGGCCGGATATGGTGGCAATCATTCCGGCGGCGCTGACAGCATGTTCGCTGCCCAGCCAAAGGGGGCCGTAACCTGCCAGCACGTAGCCCGCAATGGCGGAGCCGGCGCCAAAGAAGATGCTCCAGGCCAGCTGGCTCTCGAGCCTGTTGGTCATCAGGCGCGCGGCGGCAGGCGGGCAGATGAACATGGCGATCACGATGATGGAGCCAACGGCATCGAACGCGGCCACCGCTGCAACGGCCGACACGATCACCAGGCCGAACCCGAGTGTTTTTACCGGGACGCCAAGCGTGCGTGCGTAACCTTCATCGAACGTGGAGATCTTCAGAACACGCCAGAAGAGCGCGGTCAGGATCAAAATGACCAACGTGGTCAATGCCATACGCGTCAGTTCCGGGGGAAGATCGGCGAGCGCGACCGGATCAAGCAGCGACTCCCAGCCTGTGGCCGACAGCCAGATCAGGCTTTCGAGGTTGCCGTAGAGCGCATGTTCGACGTCGAGATGAACCGAGCTCGTGTCCGTCTGCTCCAGAAGCAGCACGCCGGCTGCAAAGAGCGTGGTGAAGGTGACGCCCATGGCGGCGCCGGTCTCGATGCGGCCAAGGCGGCGGATCGCTTCAATCATGACAACAGCGACGACGGCGGCCCCGGCTGCGCCAAGCATCATCGGCCAGGTCGAGATCGTGCCGGTGAGCAGGAACGCGGCGACGATACCCGGCAGCACCACATGGGAAATGGCATCGCCGATCAAAGCCTGTTTGCGCAACAGCAGAAAGTTGCCAGGGACTGCGCAGGCGATGGCCGCGAGCAGTCCGATCAGGATGGGGGTGAGACTCAATTGAACAAATTCGGCGCCCATGGCGTTTCCTCAGGCCTTGACCGGGGCGGGGGTGCCCAGGGCGGTATCAATGTCGCGGATCTGGTCCGCCGTCAGGACGGCTTCAATCGGGGTCAGGCCGTCATAGCTGGCAAAGATCGCTTCATCCTGAATGATCTGCCGCGCCTTGGCCCAACGGGCTTCGTCGAGAACGGTTTTGGCTGCTGCAGCCCGCCCCTTGTCGGTGGCGACGAGGTCGTCACGCAGATACCCGGCGCGGCGCATGATCTTCTGGGTCAGGCGTTCGTGTATGGTCTCGCCCCGGGCAAGGGCGCTCAGCCCCTGGTGCAAATGCACATCGACCTGGAATTTCCGGTGGCGCAGATAGGCGGCCAGCACGCCACGCTTGGGGGACAGCAGCAGAGACACGACGAAGAAGGCGAAGTTGACCAGCACGATGATCGGGCCGGTCGGTACGTTCGGTGCGGCAGCGGAGAGCGCCGTGCCGACATAACCGGCCAGACCGCCCACGACAGCTGCGATGACCAGCAGCCGGTCCGAGCGATCCGTCCAGAACCTGGCGGACACCGACGGGATGATCAGCGAGGAGACGATCAGGATCAGGCCGACAAGCTTGAGGCCGACCACGGTCACCATCATCACCACGGTCATCATGGCAAGGTCGATCAGCCGGACCGGAACGCCCGAGGCGCCGGCATGTTCCGGGTCGAAGGCCACCAGTGTCATGGGGCGCCTGAGCAGCACCACGATGGCCGTGGAGAGTGCGCCGCCGAGCGCGATGATGACCGCGTCCTGAAACAGCATGCCAGCGGTTGAGCCAAGCAGAAATCCTTCCAGGCCGGCCTGCTTGCCGCTCGACAGGGTCTGGATGACGGTCAGCAGAACAACGCCAAATCCGAAAAACACCGACAGAACGGCGCCGATTGCGGCATCTTCGCTGAGGCGGGTGCGGCGGGTGATCCAGTCGACGGTCAAAAGACCCAGACCGGCTGTAACGGCGGATCCAAGCAGAAGGCCCGGCAGATTGCGGCCGTCACTGCCCAGGAACACCATCAGCATGAAGGCGATGCAGACGCCGGGCAGGGTGGCGTGGGCGACCGCATCACTGACCAGCGTGCGCTTGCGCAGGAACATGAAACAGCCGGCGCAGCCGCCGGCCATGCCAAGCAGCGTGGCGCCGATCGCCACAAGCGCGGCGTTGTAGCCGGCCTGAAAGGTCAGGGC
This sequence comes from Labrenzia sp. VG12, assembly GCF_002237595.1. NCBI lineage: Bacteria > Pseudomonadati > Pseudomonadota > Alphaproteobacteria > Hyphomicrobiales > Stappiaceae > Labrenzia > Labrenzia sp. VG12. The sequence continues at coordinate 3,322,807 of NZ_CP022529.1, read as the reverse complement.
CCCCAGGAACGCGGCCAGGAAATCGGGAAGCATGGCTCAGTCCAGTTTGAGCTGATCGATATGGGCTGTCGCGAGCCGGCCGCCATAAGTGTCGTGCAAAACCGGACCGGTGAAGGTCGTTGCGACAGGTCCTTCCGCAATCTTGCGGATGTTCAGCATGAGCACATGATCGAAATAGTCGGTCACGGTCGCCAGGTCGTGATGCACGCAGACCACTGTCTTGCCCGCCGCCTTGAGCGACTTCAGGACATCGATGATCGCCTTTTCGGTGGCGGCGTCCACGCCGGCGAAGGGTTCGTCCAGGAGGTAGAGATCCGCCTCCTGGGCCAGGGCCCGGGCGAGAAAGACGCGTTGCTGCTGTCCGCCGGACAGCTGGCCGATCTGCCGGTCCGCAAAATCGGCCATGCCCACACGTTCCAGGCAGTCCAGGGTCTTCTGTTTGTGGGAGGGGCGCAGCCAGCCGAGCAGGCCGAGCTGGCGGAACTGGCCCATCGTGACAACATCGTGGACACGGGTCGGAAAATCCCAGTCGACAGAGGCCCGCTGCGGCACATAGGCAATGGCGCTGCGCATGGTTTCCAGCGGTTTCCCACTGACAAAGGCCGAGCCGGACAGGCGCGGTACAATTCCGAGCACGGCCTTCAGGAAGGTCGACTTGCCGGCGCCGTTGGGGCCGATAATGGCCGACATGCTGGCCTTCGGAACAGTCGCATCGACGGAGAAGACTGCGGGCTTGGTGCCATAGGAAACCGTCAGCCCCTTTACCAGAAGGGCGCTCTTGTCCTTACCGGCCGCCGGCTCAGCCGGGCTGCCGTCCAGGGTAGCAAGCTCAGGGCCTGACTGGGCCGTCATGGTCATTACATCGTCTCCGCCAGCTGGCCCAGACGGCCTTTTTCGGGCGCCTCGCCGCCGAGGGCGCGGGTAATCGTCGTGGCGTTGTGGTCGATCATTCCCAGATACGTGCCTTCATAGGTTCCCGGTTCACCCATTGCATCAGAGTAAAGTGATCCACCGATCACAACCTCGTGGCCCTTTGCCGCAGCCCCTTCGATCAGGGCGCGAATGCTGCGGTCGGAAACGGAAGACTCAACGAAGACCGCGTTGATCTTGCGATCCACGAGCAGATCAACCAGCTCGGCGACGCGGTGCAGGCCGGCCTCGCTCTGGGTCGAGATACCCTGAATGCCGATGACTTCGAAATCATTGGCCTTGCCGAAATAGTTGAAAGCATCATGTGCGGACACAAGGACGCGGCTTTCCTTGGGGACCGTTGCCAGAGCCTCGACAGCAAAAGCATTCAGTGCCTCGATTTCTTCCAGATACGCAGCCGTGTTCGCTTCGAACGCAGCGCGCTGGTCCGGACGTACCTCGATCAGGGCATCGCGGATGGCGATCACAACATGCTGCCAGCGGGCGGGATCCATCCAGACATGCGGATCGAACTTGTCGGCGTAGTCGTCATGGCTGATCAGCAGATCTTTCGGCATGGCTTCGGCAACGGCGACCACATTGCGGGTCTTGCCAAGCTTTTCGAAGAAGCCCTCCATCTGAGCTTCCAGGAAGAGGCCGTGCCAGAGGATCAGGTCCGCCTTGGTCATTGCAACAATGTCGGAACGCGTCTGGCGATAGGCATGCGGATCGACACCCGGCCCCATCAGGGCACGCACGTCGACGGTGTCGCCGCCGATCTGCCTGGCGGCATCTGCAATCATGCCGGTTGTCGCAACCACCTGTAGCTTGTCTTCGGCTGCAGCGGTCTGCGGCAAGCTGACGGCAAGGGCTGCAGCGGCGAAGGCGCCTGCCGCGGCAGACAAGAACTGGCGGCGGGAAGCAGAGAAAATCCGGTGAAACATGGAGCTGACAATCGACCCTGGTTGAGATTGCTTTTGCGAATGAGTTGCAACAATAATGCTTTTAAGAATGATTTGCAAGAAGTCATTCGATTGATTTCCCGGTGCAGATCTGACGTTGGGTCCAGCAACGATACCGTAATTTTTGACAATATTTTTTCTATGAGGCGAAACTGAAATTCGACTGAAAAATCAAGGTCTCAGACGTTTGTCAGGGCAAATTGCCGGTCCATCTTGCCGTGGCGGAAGGGATTTTGATAAAATTCTAAAGATATTGTTAGCGATACGGCATTTATTTTACCTTCAAAACAGACCGGCCGCGTCGGGAGCATGACTTCCTGCGCTCAAAACAAGGTGCCGGCTACGCTTAGGAGCGTGCGGGACAATGCAATCTGCATATTCACATCAGGAGACTGGGTGCATCCCGCGATGTCATCGAAAGCCAAATCCACACGCGTCGACAACGCTTATGATCGTTTGAAATCGGAAATCCTGAAAGGGGAGCTGCCTCCCGGGTTTCAGGCCCCGGAACCGGATATCGCCAATCGACTCGGCATGAGCCGAACGCCCGTACGAGAGGCGCTGATCCGCCTGGAAGCCGATGGGCTGGTCGGTCTGGTGCCGCGCCGCGGCGCCAAAGTACTGCCAATCTGCAGCAGGGACATCTGTGAGATCTACCAGATCCTGTCGGCGCTGGAGGCCCTCGCAGTGCGCTCTGCCGCAGGCAAGAAGATCGAGAGTTCGGCGACCGGCGCGATCCGGGATCTGCTCGATCAGTCGGATGAGGTTCTGAAAAAGGGCGACATCGAAGGCTGGGCCGTACTGGACGACCGGTTTCACCGGTGGATGGCGAGCGTCAGCGGCAACAGGCGCCTGGAGGCCGAGATCGGCGGGTTCCTGGACCAGATCTATCGGGCGAACAATGTTCTGCTGCGGCTCAACAAGGCGCCGGCCGCCAATGCGGCGGACCACCGCAAGATCTATGAGGCGATCCTGGCAGGAGATGCGGAGCTGGCGGCAGAAACCGCAAGTGTCCATCGTCTGAACGGCCTCAGCCGGATGAAGATCCTTCTTGAGACCTGCGGTCTGTCGCAGGTCTGATCCGCTTGCAAGAGTGGATGATGAAGAAAGGCGCCTTGCGTTTCGGTCAGGCCGGGGCCGGGCCGGTTGACTGGCCGATAATCAGTTCTGCGTCGAGATGAAGCGAGGCCGGTTTGGCGAGCGGATCGGCAATCATGTTGAGCAGCAGCTCGGCTGCCTTCTGGCCGGCATAGCGCACCGAAGACCGGGTGCAGGTGAAAATCGGCACTTCGCCGCTGTTCGGCAGGAAGGACAGGGCGTCATCATGGGTGATGATCGAGATCTCCTTGCCGGTCTTGAGGCCGCATTGGCCAACCGCGCGGGCCACGCCGATCGCCGAAATCATCGATGAGACGAGGAACGCGGTCGGTGGATTGTCGCTTTTCAGCATGTCCATCGCGTTGTCGCAGCCGAAGGGCTCGGTCATGTCTGCGCTGCGCATGAGCCGCGGGTCGGGTGTCAGGCCCCGGGCAATCAAGGCTTCCTCGAACCCCTTGCGGCGCCGCCGGGCGAAATCCATGTGCTCCAGCCCGTTCAGGAGCGCGATCCGCTTGTGGCCGAGATCGAGCAGCAGGTTGGCTGCACGCTCGAAGGCGCGCCGGTTGTTCATGTCGATCCAGGAGGTTTCTTCCTCGGCGCCCGGAATGCGTCCATGAACGACGAAGGGCAGATTGAGCTGCTGCAGCAGCTTGTGGCGTTGCTCGTCATGGCCCGGGCCATGAATGATCACGCCGTCGGCCTTCTTGCGCGAGGCGATCTGGCGATAGGCGTCTTCTTCCTTGTCATCCTCGACCACGGAGATGATCATGTCGTAGCCGTGCCCGGAATAGGTCTCTCCGGCGCCGGCAATGAATTCCAGGAAGATCGGGTTCATCATCTCGTGAATTGAGCGGGGTATCACATGGCCGATGGCCATGGCGCGGCCGGTGGCAAGGCGCCGTGCCTGGCTGTTGGGGGCATAGCCAAGGCGCTCGGCCATTTCGGTGACACGCTTGCGTGTGTCTTCGCTTACTTCGGGGTAGCCGTTGAGCGCGCGGCTGACGGTTGTCTGCGACAGCTTGAGGCGCTGCGACAGTTCTTTCAGGTTTATGCCATTGCTCATATTGCCCAAAACGCTTTGAAAGCGTTCCTCCCGATAGGCTGTTATTGAAATGCAACAATAATTGGCGAGTTGTATGCTTGACAAGTCCGTTTTGGATCGACATGGTTAGGGCGAAATCCAAAGCGGTTTGGATGACCGGTTCTGGCAGAATTGCTGATCATACCTAGAGGATGGGTATTGCTGCCAGGTGGTGAGGTATGCCACTTTAAATGGAGTGTCCCAGCATAGGGACAATCTGGGAGGACTGACATGAAAACACGTTTGATGGCCTGTGCCGCAGGCCTGGCACTGTCTGTGGGCTTTGGCATGAGCACTGCCATGGCCGCCGACCTGAAATTCACGCCGGGCGAAGGCCCGTTCAACTGGGACAGCTACAACGCATGGGCGGAGAAAGCGCCTGACCTGAAGGGGCAGACCGTGACCATCGCGGGTCCGTGGCTGCAGCCGGAAGACGGCTATTTCCGAAATGTTCTGGCCTATTTCTCCGAAGCCACCGGCGCGGAAGTGATCTATACCGGCTCCGATTCCTTCGAGCAGCAGATCGTGATCGACGCCGAAGCCGGCGCAGCTCCGAACATCGCCGTCTTCCCGCAGCCGGGTCTGGCCGCCGACATGGCTGCCCGCGGTCTGCTGACGCCGCTTCCGGACGGCATGGCCGACTGGGTGGCCGACAATTACGGCGCCGGCGAAAGCTGGGTCAACCTGGGGACCTACAAGGACAAGGACGGCGCGGACCAGCTCTACGGCTTTTTCTACAATGTCAACGTGAAGAGCCTTGTCTGGTACGTTCCGGAAAACTTCGAGGATGCCGGCTACGAAGTGCCGACCACCATGGAAGAGCTGAAAGCGCTGACCGAGCAGATCGTCGCAGACGGTGAAACGCCGTGGTGCATCGGTCTTGGTTCCGGGGCAGCCACCGGCTGGCCGGCGACCGACTGGGTGGAAGACCTGATGCTGCGCACCCAGCCGGCCGATGTCTACGACCAGTGGACCAAGAACGAAATTCCGTTCGATGACGAGCGCGTTGTTGCCGCCATCGAGGAATTCGGCTGGTTCGCACGGGACGATGCCAAAGTTGCCGGTGGTGCCGGCGCCGTCGCATCCACCGACTTCCGCGACAGCCCGAAAGGCATGTTCTCCTCGCCGCCGCAGTGCTACCTGCACCGCCAGGCGTCCTTCGTTCCGGCATTCTTCCCCGATGGTGTTGAATTCGGCACGGATGTCGACTTCTTCTACTTCCCGGCCTATGCCGAGAAAGACCTTGGTAGCCCGGTTCTCGGCGGCGGTACGCTGATGGCGATCACCAACCCGTCCGATGCGACCAGCGAACTGATGAAGTTCTTCGAGCTGCCGATCTCGCATGAAGTGATGATGGCGCAGACCGGCTTCCTGACGCCGCACAAGGGGGTCAACCCGCAGGCCTACAAGGACGATACGCTGCGTGGTCAGGGTGAAATTCTGGTCAATGCCAGCACCTTCCGCTTCGACGGATCCGACCTGATGCCAGGCGGTGTCGGTGCCGGCACGTTCTGGACCGGCATGGTCGACTATACCGGCGGCAAGGATGCCAAGGCCGTGGCCGAGGAAATCCAGAAGAGCTGGGACGCTCTGAAATAATCCTCCAGATGGCCGGTTCTCTTCGGGGAGCCGGCCGTTTTTCTGAAGGACCGGCGCAGGCGCCGTAAAACAACAAAATCACGTCCAAAATCTGAAGTTCCTCAAGACAGGGGTGTGTCCGGTCCGCCGGGCGTGCCCGATAATCAAACGGGAGGGAACGGCCATGTTCACGGACAACCCGGCCTTGTTGGGTCTGTTCACCATCGTCTTTGGCGTTGGGGCATGCTTAGGGTATTTTTTCTTTTCGAATGTCATCCTCGACAAGGTGATCTTTCCTGCCAGGGGGCCGAATGCGGGGAAGAACATCAACCGCGCCAACATGGTGCGTCCCTGGTTGTTCCTGTTTCCGGCCATCTTCGCACTGACGCTCTATCTCGCCTACCCGGTGTTCGAGACCCTGCGCCTGTCGCTGACCGACCGGTCGCTGGACGGGGCATTCGTCGGGTTCGAGAACTATCGCAAGATGATGAACGAGTCGAAGTTCTGGGAAGCGGTGCGCAACAACATGCTTTGGCTGATCGTTGTGCCGGCGGCGTCCACCGCCTTCGGCCTTCTGGTCGCGCAGCTTACCGACCGCATTCGCTGGGGCAACCTGGCGAAGTCTCTCATCTTCATGCCGATGGCGATTTCCTTTGTCGGCGCCTCGGTGATCTTCAAGCTGATCTACGACACCCGTCCGGCTGATCAGAACCAGATCGGCGTGCTCAATCACGTCTGGCTCAAGTTTGACGGCGGCGTCGGGTCAATCCTGATGCTGCAGGTTCTGCCGACGCTGCTCTATCTCGCCTTTGCCGGCATCGTTGCCTATGTCGCCTGGTTGTTTGCCAAGGACATCATCGCCAAGGGCCAGGACCGCTCGCCATGGCTGTTGCCGCTTCGCCTTTTGGTGGCGGTCGCAGGCGTCTGGCTGGTCTGGCTTTCCGTCAGTTCCGCGGTCGGCGTCTGGATTGTCGAGCTGCCCTATGGCGAGCCGCAGACCTGGCTGACGCTGCCCTTCTGGAACAACTTCTTCCTGATGGTGGTCCTGATCTGGATCCAGACCGGCTTTGCCATGGTCATTCTTTCCGCGGCCCTGCGCGGCATCCCGGAAGAAACCGTTGAAGCCGCCATCGTCGACGGCGCCAATCCGTTTCAGATCTTCTTCAAGATCAAGGTGCCGCAGATCATGGGCACGATCGTTGTCGTCTGGACCACGATCACACTCACCGTTCTGAAGGTCTTCGACATCGTCTTTGCCATGACCAACGGTCAGTGGGAAACCCAGGTTCTGGCCAACTATATGTATGACAAGCTCTTCCGCGCCAATGACTGGGGCATCGGCTCGGCAAGCGCGATCATCATCATGCTGCTGGTGACACCAATCCTCGTCTGGAACGTCTACAACGCCCGGAAGGAGATGAAATAATGGCCAGTATCGCCGGTAAAAAATCGGGCCTGACCTGGGCCGTCCACATCTCCGTCGCCGCCCTGGTGCTTTTATGGCTGTTTCCGACCGTCGGCCTGTTCGTGTCGTCCTTCCGCTCCGCGGACCAGATTTCCAGCTCGGGCTGGTGGGCGGCCCTGTTTCCGTCGCAGCAGAACGAGGTTTACCGCACGAGTGATCCGGACGACACGCGCGTTGCCGAAGGCGACCGGTTCGTGGTGACCGGAAATATCTTCGAAGGCGCTCCGCGCGATATTCTCGCCTGGGGTGTGTCCTCGCGGAACATCGATGCCTTCCAGCCCGGCGATACGGCCGAGATGAAGGACGGTGAAACCGTGACGCTGCAGCCGGACGGCAGCTATGTCTGGAGCGGCAACGACAAGCAGATCTCCGGGCGGGGGCAGCGCATCTTCATCACTGCGACCGTGCCGCCGGAATTCTCCCTGGAGAATTACCAGACAATCCTCTTCTCCGGATCGGGCCAGGACAACATGGCCAAGGCGTTCTTCAACACGCTGACCGTGACCATTCCGGCGACGATCATCCCAATCGTGATCGCGGCCTTTGCCGCCTATGCGCTGGCCTGGATGGAGTTTCCGGGCAGGGCTCTGCTGATCGCCGCGGTCGTGGCGCTTCTGGTTGTGCCGCTTCAGCTCGCCCTGATCCCGCTCTTGCGTCTGCATCTCGGTATCGGCATCGGCAAGGGCTATATGGGGGTCTGGTTGGCACACACGGCCTTCGGCATGCCGCTGGCGGTCTATCTCTTGCGCAACTACATGGTCGGTCTGCCTCGGGACATCATCGAGAATGCCAAGGTCGATGGGGCGACGGATTTCCAGATCTTCACCCGGATCATCCTGCCGCTCAGTTTCCCGGCACTCGCCTCCTTTGCGATCTTCCAGTTCCTGTGGACCTGGAACGACCTGCTGGTGGCCAAGGTGTTCCTGATCGACGCGACCGGATCGACCACCGTCATGACCAACCAGATCGTCGAGCTGCTCGGAACGCGCGGCGGCAACTGGGAAATCCTGGCGACGGCCGCCTTCGTTTCGATCGCGGTGCCGCTGGCCGTCTTCTTCCTGATGCAGCGCTATCTGGTGCGGGGTCTCCTCGCAGGATCGGTCAAATAACATGAACAAGATCAAGAATTGGGAGCAGCCGGCATGACCTCCTTGTCTCTGAAAGGCGTCTGCAAGTCCTACGGCACCGTCGAGGTTCTGCGGAACATCAATCTGGAAATCGAACCGGGCGAACTGATCGTCTTTGTCGGTCCCTCGGGCTGCGGAAAGTCGACGCTCCTGCGCATGATTGCAGGGCTGGAAAAGATCACCGGCGGAACGCTGGAAATCGACGACATGGTCGTCAATGACGTGCCGCCGGCGCAGCGCGGCATTGCCATGGTGTTCCAGTCCTACGCGCTCTATCCGCATATGACGGTCTACGACAACATGGCTTTCGCGCTGAAGCTGGCCGGCAAGTCCCGCGACGAGATCGACACGGCCGTGCGGGCGGCGGCGGACCGGCTGCAGCTGACGCAATATCTGGACCGCCTGCCGAAGGCATTGTCCGGCGGTCAGCGCCAGCGTGTTGCCATCGGCCGGTCGATCGTGCGGGACCCGAAGGTGTTCCTCTTCGACGAGCCGTTGTCGAACCTGGATGCGGCCCTGCGTGTCGCAACCCGGATCGAGATCGCTCAGCTGAAGGAAAGCATGCCCGACAGCACGATGATCTACGTCACCCACGACCAGGTGGAGGCCATGACGCTGGCCAGCCGGATCGTTGTCTTGCACGGCGGCGATGTCGAGCAGTTCGGCGCCCCGCTGGATCTTTACGAGCGCCCGGCCAACACGTTCGTTGCCCAGTTCATCGGCTCACCGGCGATGAACCTGGTCGAGGCCAAGGTCACGGCGACGGGCAGCCAGACGTCGGTCGTCATGTCCGACGGCGGCCATGCAGATGTGCCGATCGCCTCGCAGGACAGCGACAAGGACCAGACGGTCAAGCTGGGCGTGCGCCCGGAAGACCTGACGGTGACGGAAAGCGACGACTATCTGGTGTCTGCCGAAGTGGAGATTATTGAGGCGCTTGGCGAAACCACCGTGCTTTACTTCAAGGCGCAAAACGGTGGCGCGCCGCTGATCGCCAAGTTGCCGGGCATTCACAAGATCTCCCGTGGCACCACGATCCGTCTGACCGCGGCCCCGGAAAAACTGCACCTCTTCGACGGCAACGGGAAATCATTCCTGTACCGGTAACCAGGCGCACGTCCTGCGTGGGCCGGGGCTGTCTCGGAAAGTAGATCCTGCGTCCTCCCTCTTCTCGCAAGAGGGCGGACGCCTTACCATTGATGTCGGCCTGTCCATCAGCCAGTTTGGTTGTGCCTATCCTTTGACATCCGGCCTTCAGCCTGCATAGCTGGAGGGACAGCTGCGGCCCTTGTCTTGGGCCAACGGAACTGTCGCCTTGATGCGGCGTGCGTTGTTTTGGAAGGCATTGCAAAGACCCGATTTCGGTCCGGTCAGCAGTCTCAGGTGTGCAAACCGGGACTCGCGATAAACGTGTTTTCTCTCCGGATGCACACGTTTACCGAAAAACCTCTTCCACCAAATCCACTATTGTCACATCATGTTCATATGAGCGTCGAATAACGTTCATATGAACATGATTTAACCGGGCTTCGAAGTCAGGCTCTTTCGAGTCAACACCGGGCCCTTGAAAACAACCAGCCTTCGGGTTTTCCGGAGCAGGTGAGACGATGTCGGATCCAAAGAATATGCTTGGGCAGATAGATATTTCCAAACGCCAGGCCGAGATTGCCGATCTGGTGCAAAAGGCCGGGTTTGCTTCCGTCGAGGAGCTTGCCGAACGGTTCGATGTAACCACCCAGACCATCCGCCGGGATGTGAATGGCCTGTGCGAGCTCGGCATATTGCGCCGAACCCATGGCGGCGTGGAGCCGCCGGCGCCGGCCTCGAACATCCACTATTCCACCCGGCAGATCCTCAATCTCGCCGAGAAGCAGCAGATTGCAAATCTGGTTGCCGGGCATGTCGAGAACAATCAGTCCGTCGCATTTTCGATCGGCACCACGCCGGAAATCGTCATGCAGGCGCTGACCGGGCATGACAAGCTTGCCGTCTTTACCAACAATCTGAACGTTGCCTTCTCCGCGTCCACCAATCCCTCTTTTCAGGTCACGATCGCCGGTGGTCGTCTGCGTCATGGCGACAGGGACGTCCTGGGCTCGGCAGCCCAGGCATTCTTTGCAAATTACAAGGTCGATGTCGGTATTTTCGGCGTGGCGGGTGTCGATGAAGACGGCACGCTGCTCGACTTTCATGAAGACGAGGTGGCCGCGCGTCAGTCGATCCTCGCCAATTGCAGAAAATCCTATCTGGTGCTCGACCACAGCAAGTTCGGCCGCAGCGCTCATGTCCGCGGCGGACGTCTGGAAGAGGTCGACGCGATCTTCACGGACAGGCCGGTTCCGGCCAGCTTTTTGGAAAACCTGAAAGGATCGAAGACGGAAGTCTTCGTGGCCGAACAGGAGGGCAGGGGGTGAAGGCCGACGTCTTCCAGGAAAGCTCGGGCAAGCCGATCACACTCGACGCCGTTTCGCGTGTCTGGGGTGAGACCGTCGCCGTGGACGCCGTGTCGATCGAGATCCCGGCCGGATCCTTCACGGCGTTGCTCGGCCCGTCCGGCTGCGGCAAGTCGACGACCTTGCGCATGATTGCCGGCCTGGAAAACGTCAGCAGCGGCAAGATTCTGATTGGCGGCGAAGACGTGACCGCACGGCCGTCGTCGAAACGGGACCTTTCCATGGTGTTCCAGTCCTACGCCCTGTTTCCGCATCTGAGCGTTGCCGAAAACATCATCTTTGGTCTCAAGGTGCGCAGGGTTGGCCGCGCGGATCGCGATGAACGCCTGAAGAAAGTCGCCGATCTGCTTGGCCTCAGCCAGCTGCTTGACCGCAAGCCGGGACAGCTGTCCGGCGGTCAGCAGCAGAGGGTTGCGCTGGGACGGGCGATCATCGGCGAAAAGCCGATCTGCCTGATGGACGAGCCGCTGTCCAACCTTGATGCCAAGCTGCGCCATGAAATGCGGGTGGAGATCCGCGCACTGCAGCAGCAGCTCGGGTTTACCATGGTCTATGTCACCCATGACCAGGTGGAAGCGATCACCATGGCGGACCAGGTTGTTCTTCTGAACAAGGGGCGGCTTGAGCAGGTCGCAAGCCCTAGGGATCTTTACGAAAAGCCCGCCAATCCGTTTGCGGCCCGCTTTATCGGTACGCCGCCCATGAACCTGTTCCCGGCCAATGCCTTCAAGAAACTGAGTACTGCGCCCGATTTCCAGCTGGGTGTGCGGCCGGAAGCCATGCATGCGCAAGAAGGTGGGCCGCTGCGTGCCGAGATCCGGACCGTTGAATATCTTGGCGCCGACATTCTGGCGGACTGCGCAATCGCCGAAACTTCATTTCAGGTGCGCCTGCCGACCGGCAAATCCGTGACGCCTGGCGACCGGATCGAGCTCGGTTTCGCGCCAGACGCCCTTCACGTTTTTGATGCCGATACCGGCGGCCGCCGGGACGACCTTGTTTCCGAATTTGGAGCGCTGTTGCGCTCCTGACCAGCTGTGCGTGTCAGCGCAGACCGACCGCCCCGGGCGGATGTTCAAATCTTAGGAACCAAACTGATGTTGAAGTCCACTTTCCTGAAAGCCGTTGCTGCAACGGCGCTTTCCCTCAGCACCTGGGCCTCTGCTCAAGCTGTTGATCTGCAATTTTATTTCCCGGTCGCCGTTGGCGGCAAGGCCGCTGATACCATCCAGGAGCTGACGGCCGAATATGTCGCCCAGAACCCGGATGTGAACATTGACGCCGTCTATGCCGGCTCCTACCAGGACACCGTTGCCAAGGCGATCACTGCGTCCCGTGGTGGCAACCCGCCGCAGCTTTCCGTGATCCTCTCGGTCGACATGTTCACCCTGATCGATGAAGACCTGATCGTTCCTTTCGACGACTACCTCTCCACAGAGGAAGACAAGAAATGGATCGAGGGTTTCTACCCGGCATTCATGGAAAACAGCCAGACCGGTGGCAAGACCTACGGCATCCCGTTCCAGCGTTCCACGCCGGTTCTTTACTGGAACAAGGAAGCCTTCAAGGCTGCCGGCCTTGATCCGGATGTTGCCCCGGCAACCTGGGAAGAAATGGTCGAATTCGGCAAGAAGCTGGTGAAGAAAGACGACAGCGGCAACGTCACCCAGTGGGGCGTGCGCATTCCGTCTTCCGGTTTCCCGTACTGGCTGTTCCAGGGCCTGGCCATCGAAAACGGTGCGATCCTGGCCAATGCCGAAGGGAACAAGACCAACTTTGACGATCCGAAAGTGGTCGAGGCCCTGCAGTATCTGGTTGACCTGTCCACCAAATACGACGTCATGGCACCGGGCATCATCGAATGGGGCGCAACCCCGAAGGCTTTCTTCGAGGGCCAGACCGCAATGATGTGGACTTCCACCGGCAACCTGACCAACGTGCGCACCAATGCTCCGTTCGACTTCGGCGTCGCCATGTTGCCGATGAAAGAACAGCGCGGCGCTCCGACGGGCGGCGGCAACTTCTACCTGTTCAAGGGCGCATCTGATGAACAGAACAAGGCAGCTGTCGAGTTCGTCAAGTGGATCACCGCTCCGGAACAGTCCGCCAAGTGGACCATTGCCACCGGTTATGTCGCTCCGCGCGCCGAGACCTGGGAAACCGAAACGATGAAGGCCTATACCGCCGACTTCGCTCCGGCCCTGGTTGCCCGTGACCAGCTGGAATTCGCCAAGGCCGAGCTGTCGACCTACCAGAACCAGCGTGTCACCGGCCTCTTCAACGATGCCCTGGCTGCTGCCATCACCGGCAAGAAAGACCCGGCGACGGCGCTGAAGGAAGCCCAGGAACAGGCTGACGAGATCCTGGCAGAATACCGCTAGGACCTCCGAAAAGGGCGGTGCGCCGGTTTCCCACCCCGGCGCACCGTCTTTTTGCTCTCCCATCCTTTTCCTTTTTTTCTCCAATTGTTGATCACGTGACGCCGATGCGGGACCTCACACTCAAACGCGACTGGATCTATGGCTGGCTGCTGCTGTTGCCGGCGCTGGTGTTCCTGTTTGCCTTCACCCATATTCCTGCGGTCACGACCTTTCTGAACAGCTTCTTTTCAACGCCGCGCGGACGCCGCCCGGCCAAGTTCATCGGTATCGACAATTACGAGCGCATGATCGGCGACCCGGTGTTCTGGAAGGTGCTCTGGAAAAATCTCTGGTACGCCCTCGGCACGATACCGCTGTCGGTCGGCCTGGCGATCGTCATGGCGCTCTGGGTCAACGAGAAGCTGGCCGGACGCAGCTTCGTGCGCATGGCCTATTTTACGCCGACGGTGCTGCCGCTGATTGCGGTCGCCAATATCTGGATGTTCTTCTATACGCCCGGCTTCGGCCTGTTCGACCAGATCACCGGCGCCCTGTTCGGCTGGCCGGCCTCCAACTATCTCGGCAATCCGGACACGGCACTGAATGCGATCATCGTGGTGACCATCTGGAAGGAAGCGGGCTTCTTCATGATCTTCTACCTGGCGGCCCTGCAGGCAATCCCCGTGTCACTGAAGGAAGCGGCGCAGATCGAGGGCGCCGGGCGCTGGACGATCTTCTGGCGGATCACCTTTCCGCTGCTGATGCCGACCACCCTGTTCGTCTGCGTCAATGCGGTGATCAATTCCTTCCGCCTGGTCGACCATATCTTTATCCTGACCGACGGCGGGCCGGACAATGCCTCCGCACTGCTGCTCTTCTACATCTACGAAGTCGCGTTCCGCTTCTGGGAAACGGCCTATGGGGCGACGCTGACCGTGGCCCTGCTGGTGCTGCTGTCGCTGCTTGCGATCGGCCAGTTCTTCTTCTTCGACCGCAAGGTGCATTACAAATGACCGGCGCCGGCCTTGATCTTGACAAGCTGCTGAACACGCTGGCTGCCTGGGCGCTGGCGCTCCTGTGGGTGCTGCCGCTTGCCTATGCGGTCTGGACCGCATTTCATCCGGCCGCCTATGAGGCGCGGTTTGATCTGTTTGCTCCGCTGACGCTGGAGAATTTTTCCAAGGCCTGGGAGGCGGCGCCGTTTGCCCGGTACTTTCTCAACACCTTCCTCCTGGTGAGCATGATCCTGGCCGGGCAGTTCTTCCTCTGTACGCTGGCTGCCTTTGCCTTTGCCCGGTTCCAGTTTCCGGGGCGCACTATCCTCTTCACCCTGGTGCTGCTGCAGCTGCTGGTCATGCCGGACATCCTGATGGTGGAAAACTACCAGACCATGCGGCTCCTGAATCTCGTTGACACGATCCCAGCCATCGCATTGCCCTATATCGCGTCCGGGTTCGGGATCTTCCTGTTGCGCCAGACCTTCATGACAATCCCCAGGGAGCTGGATGAAGCGGCCCGGATCGAAGGGGCTTCCTTTCTGGGGGTGCTCTGGAAGGTCTATATTCCGCTCGCCAAGCCCACCTATCTTGCCTATGGCCTTGTCTCGGTCAGTCACCACTGGAACAATTTTCTCTGGCCGCTGATTGTCACCAATTCGGTGGATACGCGGCCCGTCACGGTCGGGCTCAGCATCTTCTCCGCGATTGACAGTGGCATCGAGTGGTCGGTGATCAACGCGGCCACTCTGATGACATCCGGCCCGCTCCTGATCGCGTTTCTGCTTTTCCAGCGCCAGTTTGTGCAGAGCTTCATGCGCGCCGGCATCAAGTAGTCCGAAATTTTTTTGACCAACCGGGAAGAGCGGCTTTCTGCGGGTTTGAACGTGTGGGTCAGACGGCCAAACCGCTTTGGCCGTTGCCTTGCGCCTTTGGTCGTGTTTCGCGTTTCAGGCATTCTATGCTAATGGATTTAAATCCCGGATTTCTGCGGGATTTTCGCCTTAAGTTTTTCCGCTCTCAAGCGCTTCAGGAGCCCCTCGTGTCGACAAGATTTCTGGCTGTTGGTGAATGCATGGTGGAGATGGCTCCAACCGCCGACGGCACGTTCAAGATGGGGTTTGCCGGCGATACGCTGAACACCGCCTGGTATGCACGCAAATGTCTGCCGCGAAGCTGGGATGTGAGCTATGTCACCGCTGTCGGCAAGGATCAGGTCTCTGCGCAGATGCTGCGGTTCCTGGAAGGCTCGGGTCTTGAAACTGACCGCATCCAGCAGATGGATGACCGCACTGTCGGGCTATATCTGATCCAGTTGAAAGAGGGCGAAAGAAGTTTTGCCTATTGGCGCTCACAGGCGGCGGCCCGATGCCTGGCATCCGACCCTGCGCAGCTTGAAGCGTCGCTGGCGGAGGCCGGTCTTATCTATTTCAGCGGCATTACATTGGCCATTCTGCCGCCAGATGACCGTGCCGCCTTTCTGGAGGCCTTGCGGGTAGCACGTGCGAATGGAGCCAAAGTTGCCTTCGATCCCAATCTGCGGCCGCGTCTCTGGGAGGATGCCGACACGATGCGGGCCTCTGTCACGGAAGCCGCCGGGGTGTGCGACTTCGTCATGCCGTCCTTTGAAGACGAGCTGGCACATTTTTCAGATGAAACGCCCGATGTGAGTGCCGACCGGTATCTGGCCGCAGGCGCTGCCATGGTTGTGGTGAAGAACGGATCGGAAGACGTCATCTGTGCCACCCAAGGGAAGCGTGAGAAATTTCAGCCGCAACCGGTCACGCAGATTGTCGATACCACGGCGGCCGGGGACAGCTTCAATGCCGCTTTTCTTGCGGAGTACCTCGTCACCGGAAATATTGCGGCCAGTGTCGATGCCGGGGCCAATCTCGCAGGACGGGTCATTCAGCAGCGCGGCGCCCTCGTTGAGGCTCTGGTGCCTGCGTGACGGCCCGCGGAGAGGGCTTGTCGCAATTGATTCGGTCACCGGATCTTAAGATAACAGGTATTTCTAACTAAGAATTTTTCTCTTTTCATCGAAGTGCCATTGGTGGTTTTTACTATATTTTTTCACCAGATTATAGTTAACGCATCGTTTTACTAATTGAGCTTACGTTGGGGTGTTTTCGACCGAATGGTTACGTCCCTGGGGGAAGCTCATGTTTTCGGGAATGCGTTTGTCAAAAAAAATTCCGGCGCTTGTTGTAGGGGTCGCTGCCCTGGTCGGTGTCGGTATTGGTGTCGCCAGTTACCTGACATCGGTTGCCAGTCTGGAGCAGCTGACGAAGCAGCGATTGCTTGCGGCCGCCGAAACCGGTGCGGACGAACTGCAAACTTACCTGACGACTATCGAGAAAGAGCTGGTGCTGACGGCCGAACACCCCGGTACGGTCACGGCGGTCAAGGAGTTTGCAAATATCTGGAGCTTCTGGAGCATGTCCGGAGGCGACCCCAAGACATCGCTGCAGGCAGCCTACATCACCGAAAACTCCTATCCGACCGGCGAAAAGGACAAGCTTTATCGCGCTGATACGGGCTCTGCCTATGACGACGCTCACGAAAAATACCACAAGTGGTTTCACAAGCTGCAACAGGACCAGGGCTATTATGATGTGTTCCTGTTCGACACTGAGGGAAACCTTGTCTATTCCGTCTTCAAGGAGCTGGATTATGCCACCAACTTCATGGAAGGCGGGGGCAAATGGGCGGACACCGATCTGGGCAAGGTGTACCGGGCCGCGCTGAAGATTACCGACCACAGCGACGTCGCGTTCACCGATTTTGCGCCTTACGGACCGAGTTATGACGCCCCGGCCAGTTTCATGGCCCATCCGGTGGTCGATGGCGACGGGGAGACCGTAGGCGTGCTGGCCTTTCAGATGCCGGTCGATCGTACCAACGAGCTGATGCGCCATAATCTTGGCCTTGGGGAAACCGGCGAACTCGTTCTGATCGGCGAAGACGGCCTGATGCGCAACGATTCGGCCAATACGGCGGATGTAAATGATATTCTGACCACGAGTATCACCAGCCCCATTGTCGAGGAGGCCAAGGAAATTGGCGCCGCCTTCGGGTATGACACGCTCCATCGCGGCGAACTGCTTGATGTCGAGGCCGTCAAGTTCGACTACCAGGGCAATCACTACATCCTGTTGGCAATGCAGGCCTATGACGAGGCGATTGCACCCGTTGTGACCATGCGCAATCGAATGCTGCTTGCGGGAATGGTTCTCCTTGCGGTCGCGGCCGTTGCCGGCTTCTTTGCAGCGCGGACAGTGACGTTGCCGATCAGCCGGATCGTTGACGCTATGGAACGACTTGCCGGTGGCGACACCAAGGTGGAGACGGGTGGCGCCGACCGGCAGGACGAGATAGGCGACATGTACAAGGCCGTTGATGTCTTCAGGGAAAACGCCATTCAGCGTCTGCATCTGGAAACCCAGACACGCGGCGAACGAGACAAGGAGCGTCAGCGCCAGACCTTCCTGGAGAACCTGATCAAGGACTTCAAGTCGGTCATGTCCGACCGCCTGGCAACCGTCAGCGACCAGATGGGTCGCATGCGCGAAGCAGCTCATACGCTTGAGGAACTGGCCATCAACGCCAAATCGGAATCCGACACGGCCGGGAAGGCCTCCAACAGCGCGTCTGAAAACGTTGCTGCCGTTGCCGCGGCGACGGAAGAGATGACCGCGACCGTCCAGGAAATCGCCCACCAGACGGAAGCGACCACACGCATTGTCACGGAAACCGTGGAAGCTGCCGAGGCGACCAATCGCAACGTGCAGACCCTCTCGGAAGCAGCAGAGCATATCGGCAGCGTGGTCAACCTGATCCGCGATATTGCTGAACAGACCAACCTTCTGGCCCTGAACGCGACCATCGAGGCTGCGCGGGCCGGGGAGGCGGGTCGCGGATTTGCGGTTGTCGCGTCCGAGGTCAAGGAGCTGGCGGAGCAAACCTCCAAGGCGACGGATGAGATTTCCGGCCGCATCACCGGAATTCAGACGTCGGTCAAGGACGCGGCCGGGGCCATTGAGCATATCGCCGACAAGGTGTCCGAGATTAGAAATCTGACCAGTTCCGTCGCCGGCGCAATCGAGGAGCAGCGTGCAGCAAACCAGGAAATCGCACGGTCGGCCCGGTCGGCCAGTGACAGCACCGGTGAAGCGGCCAACAGCATGTCTACCGTGTCTGGTGCCGTCATGCAGACCTCCGATGAGGCCGGTTCGGTCAACAACGCGTCCAATCTTGTTTCGGAGGCCAGCGACAGCCTGGCGACCGAGGTCGAGAAGTTCCTGGCCGATGTCACAAGGGATGTCGAAGACCGGCGCCGCAGCGTCCGCAAGGCGATTTCCGAAGATGTCACGCTCACGTTCAAGGACGGGAGCAAGCGAGTCGCGCAGCTGATAGACGTCAGCATCTCCGGGGCACAGATCCTCGACATGCACGACATTCCGATCGGCGAAAAGATGACGCTCGACTTCCTGGATGGCACATGCCTGCATGGCACGGTGGTGCGCGAGACCGGCTCGGGATCCGGTGTGCAGTTCGATGAAAGGCTGCCGGAGGACCACATCCTGATCGCCGCCTGAGAAAGCTGAACCTTCATGAAAAAGGGCGCCGATCGGCGCCCTTGGCATATTGAAATGGGGATCAGGAGCGCTCAGTCCAGCGTCACGTTGTACTCTGCCTTGAGCGCAGCCACCTTGTCCGTGTTTTCGGCCATCCACGCGTTGAAATCCTCGATCAGCGCCGGTTTGGTTGTCGTGCTGAGATAGTAGAAGTCGCGGGTGTGTTTCAGGTCCGGGTCGAATTTCAGGCTGCCGCTCTGACCCATTTCGCCAAGCTGGTGCTGGATCACGGAGACGTTGGCATAAGCTGCGTCGATGCGGCCAGCCGCGGCCTGTTTGATCAGGCCGTCGAGAGCTCCGAGCTCGGACAGTTCGACGGAGCCGCCGTTGATTTCGTCCAGCCAGGCCCAGGGCGTGAAGCCGCGCACGGTGCCGAGTTTCTTGACGGATCCCATGCCCTTGCCGACATTGTCCGGCGCGACCGAGACACCGTCGATATATTCAACGACGGCCTCCGAATAGGTCACGTTCTTGCCGTCCTTGAGGTCGGAGGACCAGTAGGCATTGTCCGGATATTTCAGGTCGATCTGGCCTTCGACCAGCATCGACATCAGCCGTTTGATCGGAAAGGCCTTGTAGGTCACGGTGTGTCCGTTGTCGGCGGCCCAGGCATCCAGCACAGCGCGGCCGAAGCCGGCATATTCGCCACCTTCCATCGTGTAGTGCGGATAATAGGTCAGATCCTCGACGCCGATGAGAATGTCCTCCGCGAGCGCAGAGCCCGGAACCAGCAGCAGGCTGGCGGCGAGTGCGGTGTGTCTGGAGCACTTCTTTGCGAGGGTAAGTATATTGTAAGCCATGTTCACCTCTTAAGGGAGTTGTGATCGACTGACTTGGGAGTGTGGAGTTTCTTCCTCTGAGGAAATATTAATAGAAATTCGCAAATGCCGCTTTATTGCCTTGCCTGTTTTGAAGCTATTTCAAAAATTATAGTTGTTGTTGCGTAAAGTCGCAGTTGGTGCTTGAGGAAAGTAGCAGTGTTTTTCCAGTCCAACCGGCAAGTGCTCTGGTGACCTCATCCTGAGGCGGCCGTCAGGTTCGCCTCAAGAAGATCGGCAACGTCTCAAGGAACAAGCGGCCGATCCTTAAAGACAGAGCGACGCGCTTCCTCAGGATAAGGTTGATGGGAGAGGCGTGCCCTGAAATGCGGCGGGCAGGCAAAAGGCCTTCGTTTACCCGGCATCCCTTTGAGCGATCCAGTCGTGGTCCGGATGGTTCTGGAAGCGCCACTTGCGCATTGGGCCGGCCATGACGTTGAGATAATACATCTCGTAGCCATAGGGCGCGCCGCAGGGATGGTGGCCCCTGGGGACCAGCACCACGTCATGGCTGTTCATGGAGATGGTCTCGTCCAGGCTGCCGTCTTCGGTGAAGACCCGCTGGTGGCCATAGCCCTGGTCCGGGTTCAGGCGGTGGTAATAGGTCTCTTCCAGATAGGTCATGTCGGGGAAGTTGTCCTCGTCATGCCGGTGCGGCGGATAGGACGACCAGTTGCCCTGCGGTGTGAACACTTCGGTCACCAGAAGACTGTCGGCAACGTCAGATTCTTCCATGGCGATCGGGAAGATGTAGCGCGTGTTGGCGCCCTTGCCGCGCGTGACCTTTTCCGGTGTCGGCAGGACCCGTGCCTTGTGGCCGCCCTTGCCCGGGGCCGTGCAGACACCGATCGTGCAGTCGGTCACGGCCGCCGCCGACCAGTCCGTGCCGTTCGGCACATAGACACTGTGGGGCGGAAGCTGTTCGAAGACACTCATGCGCTCGCCCTGGGTGCCGAAGTCCTCGCCGCCGGCGGAGATGCCGGCCTTGCCCTCGACCATGACCAGGATCACCTCGCGGTCGCCGGTCTGCTCGGCGACCGTCTCGCCCGCTTTCAAGCGGTAGAGGCCGAAGCCAACGTAGCCCCAGTCCGGCGCCTTCGGTCCCCTGGCGGTGTCGACGGTGATGTCATGCACCTTGCCGCTGGTGCCATCGGGTTTGCGGAGCAGCTCGCTCATTTAAGGTCCACCTCTTTTGCAATGTCCTTCAGAGTTCTGAGACCCAGGCTCTGATACTGGAACGGTTCGCGGACCTCCGGGTCCTGTTCCGCCTCGATCACGATCCAGCCCTGATAGCCATTGTCCTTCAGGATCTGGATGAGCGGCCTGAAGTCAATGCCGCCGTCCTCATCTCCCGGCACCGTGAAGACCCCGGCGCGTACGCCGTCCATGAAGGATTTCCCGTTGTCGCGGATGTCCTTCATGACTGCGGGGCGTACGTTCTTGGCATGGAAGTGTTTCATCCGGTCGGCGTATTTCTTCAGGACCGGGGCCGGGTCGGCGCCCCTGGCGCCGAAGTAGCAATGACCGGCATCGAAGAGCAGCTTCGTGGCTGGTCCTGTTGCCGACATGAAGGCGTCGATCTCTTCCAGCGTCTCAACAACCGTGCCCATGTGGTGATGGTAGACAAGATCGATGCCTTGCTCTGCACAGAAGGCGGCCAGCTCTTCCACCTTTGCCCCAAAGGCGGTCATCTCTTCCGCCGACAGGACCGGGCTGGTGTTGATGTCAACATCAGACCCCTGAATGGTGTTGGAGGTCTCGCAGGCAATGCAGACCTTGCAGCCATTGTGTTTCAGCTTGTCGAGATGCGGCTGGATTGCCTTTTTCTCGTCCTCGACGGACTGTGCCAGCAGGTTGAGCGAGTACCAGCCGGAGATGAACTTGAGACCGTGGCTGCCGAGCAGCTGTTTCAGGGCCTCCGGTTCGTCCGGCCAGCGGTGGCCATTCTCGATGCCGTCAAAGCCGATCTCTGCGGCTTCCGCCAGGATCTGCTGCGTCGGAATATGTGCGCCAAGGCTCTGGTCGTCGTCATTGGCCCAGGCAATCGGGTTGGTGCCGTAAAGGATCATGTTGGTGTCCTGGTCCGCGAATACGGGACTGTTGTTGATGCCATTTTTCTCCGACCTCATCCTGAGGAAGCGCTTCAGCGCTGTCTCGAAGGATGGGCCGCTTGCTAGGAATTCGCCGCCCATCCTTCGAGACGGACCTGAGTGTCCTCCTCAGGATGAGGTTAGAGTTTGTTGAAGCGCATGAAATGCGCCGGTTCTTCACTTCGAGTTCGTCATTGCAGGGCTTGACCCTGCAATCCACGCCGTTTCCGTGCCAAAGGCATGGAAGTGTTGGGTTCGTGAACGGCATGGATCCCCCGATCCAGTCGAGGGCAGGCCCATGGTCAAGCCATGGGATGACGAGGTGTGGAGTGGAGGCTTCTTGTTTTGCTCCCTTCACTCCACAAGGCTCTGATCCTTCAGCGCTGCGACATAGCCTTCGCGCGCCGCCCGGACCTGCGGTCTTTCGGAGACTTCCGGAACAGCCACGTCCCACCAGTGGCCGCCACCGGCTTCGCCGGGCCCGTGCATCGGGTCCGTGTCGATCACGATCACCGTTGGGATCGCACGCTCCCTTGAGGCCAGGATCTGCGCTTCCAGGTCGGCAATGTCCCTTGCCTTGACCGCATGAGCGCCCATGGCGGCGGCATGGGCAACGAAGTCGATCTCCGGCTGGGCCTCGACATTGCAGTTCTTGTAGAGATTGTTGAACTGCTCCCCGCCGGTGCCCATCTGCAGCCGGTTGATGCAGCCAAAGCCGCGGTTGTCGGTCAGGACCACCGTGAACGGCACCTGCCGCATGACGGCGGTGGCAAGTTCCGAATTGGCCATCATGTAGGAGCCGTCGCCGACAAAGCAGACCACATCCCGCTCCGGCTGCGCGAGCTTCACACCCATGGCGCCGGCAATCTCGTATCCCATGCAGGAAAAGCCGTATTCCATGTGATAGCCGCCCTGCGGCGCCTGCCACAGAAGCTTCAGCGCGCCGGGCATGGTGCCTGCCGCACACATGGCGATGGTCTTGTCGGTCGAGGTCCGCTGGACGGCTCCAATCACCTCCGCATCGAGAGGCAGATACCCCTCCGGCACATCCGTGCGGGCGCTGCAATGGGCGTCGACCCTTGCCAGCCAGTCGAGGCGGGCTTCAGGATCGAACGCGCCGGACTGGTAATCGCCGAGAACAGCCGACAGGTTTTCCAGCGACACTTTGGCGTCGCCGACTACACCGACTGCACCGTGTTTGTCGGCGTCATAGCCCTGCACGTTGAGGGAGACGAGCTTGCGGCCCGGCTCCTTGAACAGCGCCCAGGACCCGGTGGTGAAGTCCTGGAAACGGGTGCCGACGCCAATCACGAGATCGGCGGCTTCGGCAAGCGCGTTGGCGCTCGCAGCACCATCGACACCGGCAGCCCCAAAGTTCATCGGATGCGCCTGGGCGAGGGCTGACTTGCCGGCCTGGGTCTCGATCACCGGAATGCCGTGGGTGGAAGCGAAAGCGCCCAAGGTCTCTTCGGCCCGGGAATAGACAACACCTCCACCGCAGACGAGGACGGGCCGCTTTGCCTCCTTGATCAGGGCAGCGACATCGGCAATGTCGCGTCTGTCAGGCTCGGGCCGGCGGATACGCCACACCTTCGGTTCGAAGAAACTTGCCGGATAATCGAACGCCTCGGCCTGGGTGTCCTGGCAGAAGGACAGGGTCACCGGGCCGCACTGCGCCGGATCGGTCATCACGCGGAAGGCACGGGGCAGCGCGGTGAGCAAGTGTTCCGGTCGGCTGATCCTGTCGAAATAGCGCGAGACCGGCCGGAAGCAGTCATTGGCCGAGACCGTGCCGTCGTCGAAATCCTCGACCTGCTGCAGGACCGGGTCGGGCGCGCGGTTTGCGAAGACATCGCCCGGGATCAGCAGCAGCGGCAGGCGGTTCACATGGGCAAGCGCCGCAGCCGTGACCATGTTGGTGGCGCCCGGCCCGATGGAGGAAGTCACCGCCATGGCACGCGTGCGTTTCTTCGCCTTGGCATAGGCAATGGCCGTGTGGGCCATGGTCTGTTCATTCTGGCCGCGCCAGGTCGGCAGGGCGTTGCCGGCCTGCTCCAGCGCCTCGCCCAGCCCGGCCACATTGCCGTGGCCGAAGATCGCCCAGATCCCGTCAATGAAGCGCTCGCCGTCTTCGGTCATTTGCGCCGACAGGTAGCGGACCATCGCCTGGGCCGCGGTCAGTCGAAGGGTGCTCATGCAGGGGTTCCTTGGGTGTCGTTGAAACGGGCCTGTGCGCGGGCCTCGTCCCAGAGGCTGCAGAGGCGTTCAAATCGGGTGCTCATGTCGGCAACAGCGTCTTCATCGGAAAGGTCACCGGCCAGCCACTTTCGGGCCGCATCGGCGAAGATCGTGCGTCCAACGGCGAAGCCCTTGACCAGACTGAACTGAGCGGCTTCGGCAAAACTTGCGGCCAGCTGGTCTTCCGGGGCGTCCAGACCCAGAACGACAATTCCGCGCGTATAGGGATCATTCTCGGTGATGGCGGCGCAGGCCCTGGCCCAGGCGGTTTTGGACGTCATGGGTTCCAGTTTCCACCAGTCCGGATAGATGCCGATCTCGTAGATCCGCCGGATGACGTCGGCCGTGGTGTCGTCGTTGACGGGGCCCACCTTGGAGGGAATGACCTCCAGAAGCATTTCCAGGCGGTTGCGCCGGCAGGCCGCGAAGAGGCGCTTGAGCACGTCTTCCTGTTGCGCCTTCATGGTGTCCGTGTCTTCCGGATGATAGAAGCAGAGCACCTTGACCACATGCTCCGCAGGCCATTCGGCCAGGCCGCCGAAATCGGGTCCGATTTCCGGTTCAAGCGTCAGTGGCCGGGAGGCTGGCCACTCCACCGGATGACCGATCCAAAGACCCGTTCCGGCGGCCTGATAAAGGGCCTCTCGGCCGAGGCGGCTGTCGCAGAGGATGCCATAGCCGGGCTGGCCGCCGGCGACGTTCTTTGCCGCATCAAGACACAGTGCCTTGAACGAGCCGATCCGGTCGTGGGCCGCGCCGGCCTCGTCCGCCATCTGCTCCAGCTGGATGCGATGATCGAAGGCGAAGACCCGCATGGTCGACCAGTCGCCGCCATGGGTGAACCGGCGGTTGGTCGACCAGTGGATCTGCTCCAGGTCCGGATCCTTGCGGAGGGCCTTGTCCCTGACGCCGCGCTTCAGGAAAAATTGCAGTTCCTCCCAGCTCGGATAGGCGGGGGTGCAGCCATGGCGGGAGACCGCAAAGGCGCCACAGGCATTGGCATAGGTGAGGGACTTGACCCAGTCCTCGCCTGTGATCCAGCCCTTCAGCAGACCGGACATGAAGCCGTCGCCAGCGCCAAGCACGTTGAACACGTCAATCGGAAAACCCGGGCCGGAGACACCGTCGTCGAGACTGTCCGGAATGGCGCCTTCAAAAGCGGTGGCCCCCATCGGTCCGCGTTTGCAGACGAGGGTAGCGCCAGACACCTTGCGCACGTTCCGGAGCGCCTCGATCGTGTCGGTGGTTCCACCGGCGATATGGAACTCTTCTTCCGTGCCGACGATCAGGTCGAAGAGATGCAGCGTCGATTGTAATTTCGCCGTGACCTTGTCGGAGGCGATAAAGCGGTTCTCACCGTCGCCGTGGCCCGACAGGCCCCAGAGATTGGGCCGGTAATCGATGTCGAGCGCCGTCTTGCTGCCATTGCCGCGGGCGAGCCGGAGCGCCTTCAGAACGGCGGCTTCCGTTTGTGGATGGCTGAGATGGGTTCCCGTGGCCACCACCGCCTTGGCCGAGGCGATGAAGGCCGGGTCGATGTCGTCTTCACAAAGCGCCATGTCGGCGCAGTTCTCGCGGTAGAAAATCAGCGGGAACTGTTCCTGGTCGCGAATGCCGAGAAGCACCAGCGCCGTCAGCCGCTCCTTGTCCGTGACGACGCCTTTGGTATCGACCCCGTGCCGTTCCAGTTCCTCACGGATGAAGCGGCCCATATGTTCGTCGCCGACACGGGTGATCAGGCCGGACTTCAGGCCAAGACGCGCCGTGCCGGTGGCCATGTTGGTGGGGGAGCCGCCGATATACTTGTTGAAGCTGGCCATGTCCTCCAGGCGGCCGCCCACCTGCGCGCCATAGAGGTCGACCGACGAGCGGCCGATGGTGATGACATCGAGTTTGGTCACGTGCACATTCCGTCCGTTTGGATCTTTCCCGTCAGATTGTCCCGCCGAGGGAACCTTCGAGTTCTGCGAGTTCCTGTCCGCCGGCCATGAGGTCCTGAAGTTCCTCGGCCTTGATCTCGCCGCGGGTGGCGGTGCCGAGGGTCTTGCCGCGGTTTAGCACGGTGAAGCGGTCGCCGACAGCCATGGCATGGCGGACATTGTGGGTGATGAAGACCACGCCGATGCCCTTCTTGCGCACCTTGTCGACGGTCGCCAGGACGTTGGAGGTCTGGCGGACACCAAGGGCAGAAGTCGGCTCATCGAGGATCAGCACCTTGGCCCCGAAATAGACCGCCCGGGAGATGGCCACCGTCTGGCGCTCGCCGCCCGACAGCGTGCCGACCGCCTGGTCGGGCGAGCGCAGATGAATGCCCATCCTGGCCATCTCGCTCATGGTGACCTCGTTTGCTTTGGCAAAGTCGAAGAACTTGAACGGGCCGATGCTCTTCTGCGGCTCGCGCCCCATCCAGAAATTCCGCGTCACCGACATCAGCGGGATCATGGCCAGATCCTGATAGACGGTGGCAATGCCGGCATTCATGGCATCGCGCGGGCTGGAGAAGTTGACCTCCTTGCCCTCGATCAGGATCTTGCCTTTCGTCGGCTTGTGAACGCCGGACATGGTCTTGATGAAGGTGGACTTGCCGGCGCCGTTGTCGCCCAGAAGGCAGTGGCATTCCCCCGGCTTGACGGACACGGTGACGCCGTTGAGCGCAATCACCGGGCCGAAGTGCTTTTCGATATCGACGAGTTCGATCAATGCATCGGACATCTTAGCGTTCTCCCGTGATCATGCGGCGAATGTAAGTGTTGAGGATCACGGCGAGCAGCAGGATCACACCGAGGAAAACGCGGAAGAGAGAGCTTTCAACGCCTGCAAAGAACAGGCCCTGCTGGACGACGCCGAAGACGAGAGCGCCGAGGGCGGCCCCGATGACCGAGCCGTAGCCTCCGGTCAGAAGCGCCCCGCCAATGACCACGGAGATGATCGCCTCGAACTCCTTCAGAAGACCGCGGTCGGCCGCCGCCGAGCCGAACTCCATCACCTGGCAGGTGGCAAAGACGGTGGCGCAGAAGGCGGAGAACATGAACATCAGAACCTTCACCCGGTTGACCGGAACGCCGACATAGCGGGCGGCCTGGGCATCACCGCCGGAGGCGAAGATCCAGTTGCCGAAGCGGGTGCGGGTGAGGAGGAAGTGACCGAAGATGATCAGGATGATGGCCCAGATCATGAGCATCGGGATGCCCTCGACCACGGGCTGACCGGCCTTCGGCCCGGCCACGAACTTGCCGACGACGCCCAGATCGGCGAGCCAGACAAAGAGGCCGTTGAAGACCTTGCCACCGAAGAGCCAGGCGATGGGATCGCCCTCGGCCGCATCCTTGACGCCGCCGATGATGGTTTTGCGGGTGGTGGCGATGGCGGTGAAGATGGTCAGGCCGCGCAGGATGTAGAGAAAGGCGAGGGTGACGATGAAGGAGGGCAGGCCGGTCTTGATGACGAGGTAACCGTTGAGGGCGCCGATGGTGAGCGCCAGGAGGAAGGCGACGACGATGGCGAACCAGACGGGGTAGCCCCATTGCACGGAGATGAGGGCAATGACGATGCCGGAAAAGCCGATCATGGAGCCGACGGAGAGGTCGAACTCGCCGGCGATCATGAGAAGACAGGCGCCGACGGCGATGATGGCGAACTGGGCGGCGACGGTGCCCCAGTTGATGATGCCTTCGGGGGCGAACATGCCGCTGTCGCGGGCGATGGCGACGAAGAACATGAAGACCAGGATGGTGCCGCAGATGGCACCGAGTTCGGGTCGGATCAACGCCTTGCGGAGCGCCGACATCTCGCGGACACGTTCGTCCTTTTCGGGCGCGGCCGGATCTGGCGCTGATGGCGTCTGTGTCTCAGACATGAGGTTCCTCCTGCGGTCCGGTCAGCCGGCCGCCTTGACTGCTGCGGCCCGGCCGCTTGGTGTGTTCCGGATAGGGGCGCTCGACCGCGGGCATCTGCCCAAAGGAGCGCGGGTCGTTTCAAAGTGGAGAGGCAGCAAGCCGCCTCTCCAGTTGGCCGCAAAGGCTGTCGGATGTGGGCAGAAACAGCCCTTAGCGGTATTCGCCTGCGTATTTCTCCACGAGGGCAATGTTGCCTTTGGTGACGAAGCCCGGGCCGGAGTTGATGGAGTTGCCCGGAACCACGCCGTAGCGGGAGAGGTTCGTCAGGATGACCACCGGCAGGTAGCCTTGCAGGTAAGGCTGCTGGTCGATGGCAAAGGCAATCACGTCGGACTTGATGCCTTCGGCGATTTCACCGGACAGGTCGAAGGTGCCGAAGTGGATCGAACCGGACTTGCCCATTTCCTCAAGCGCGGCCAGCGTCGGGTGCGCGGAGGTCGGGCCAAGCGTCAGGACGCCGTTGGTGTCCGGGTTGCCCTGCAGGTAGGCCATGACCTTGGACTTGATTTCGGCCGGGTCCTGGCCGCTGTCGATCATCTGGCCGCCGAGTTCCACGCCGAGTGCATCTGCATAGCCCTGGCAGCGCTCAACGGAGGCCGGGTTGGTGATGTAGTGATTGACACAGAGGAAGCTGGTGACCCCGGCCGCCTTGGCCTTTTCGCCTGCCCCCTTGCCGGCGTCATATTCCGGCTGGCCGACATGCATCAGCGCGCCGAGTTCCCGGGACTGGTCCTGGGTGCCGGAGTTGATGGTGATCACCGGAATGCCCTTGGCAACCGCGTTGGACAGCGGGCCGGAGAGGACGTCGTAGTCGGCGATGGTTGCGATGATGCCGTCCGGGTTGGACGCGGAAGCCTGTTCGATGATGCGGGCCATGTCGGCCAGGTCACCGGTCGGCGGGTTGCGGTATTCCACCTCGACGCCCATCTGGTCGCCGGCAACTGCAATCGCGTTCTTGATGGTGTTCCACCAGCTGTCACTGTCCGGCGCATGGCTGACAAGCACGAAACGCTCGCCCTCTGCGGATGCCGGAGCCGTCAGGCCGGTAAAGGCAACGGCGGCAGCTGCCATTGCGATCAGTGTCTTTTTCATCGTGTTCCTCCCAGAACGTTACTTCGCGGGCCTCAATGTGTCCCGCCCGCGGTTCAGAAGTCGTGGGTGGTCCCGGTCTGCCGAAACCACTTTTGGAATTTAAATTCTATTTTTTGTTTATTGCAACAGATTTTTTCCAAAATCGTCAGGAGCGGTTGCGCTGCGCCCCCACCGAAACGGCCAAAGCGATGGCCAGAGAAAGACTTGCAGAGAGCGCACGGAACGCGCCGACATCCAGTTCCGAGACCAGCAACTGGATCGCCTTGAGCCGCGCGAGCGGGCTGGTGACCACGTCCGTGATCGCGACAATATCGGCCCCGACAGCGCGGGCCCTGGTGGCCATGTCGATGGTCATCTCGGTGTAGGGTGCAAAGGTGACGGCAATGACGGCATCGTTCGGCCGGATCAGATGCTCCATGTTGATGCTGGCGATGCCGGAATGCAGGACAGCCGGTACATCCATTTTTTCAAAGGCATAGGCGAGGTAGGAGGTCACCGGAAAAGCCCGGCGGAAACCGATCATGTGAATGGTTTCGGCACGCGCCAGCACGTCGACCGCCTGCTGAAGCGACGTCGGGTCGACCGTGGTCAGCAGGTTCTCAAGGGACGAGCGTCCCACCTCAACAAATTCGGCCAGAAGCGCGGACGGCGATTCGGTGCCGTGTTCCCTGAGCTTCGCCAGGCGCGTTGCATAGTCCGGCCACTTCTGGGAATAATTGGAGCGGAACAGTTTCTGCATTTGCGAAAAGCCGGAAAACCCCATTTCCTGGCAGAAGCGCATGACGGCAGAGGGTTGCACGTCCGCGCCTTCGGCGAGCTCCGCGACGGTGGAGACCGCGACGCGGTCGGGGTTGGCGGCGATGAAGTCGGCAAACTGCTTGAGCCGTTTTGGCAGCCTTTCGGCCGTGGCGCCGAGACGCTTGAAAAACGCGTCGATGGTCTCGGGCGGCGAGGAGGGGAGAGGGGCTTCCGGTTCGGTTTCGGGCATCCGTTTCTTCTTTTCCGACTTGACACATTCCGTGGAAAGTGATTTTGGAATTTTTATTCTATATTTGCAAGATGGTCCGGTCATGACGCCGCGCCAACACCCGGGAGGAATACACATGGCCGTCAATGTTGCGCTGCTCGGCGCCGGGCGTATCGGCAAGGTCCACGCCAAGGCCATCGATGCGACCGCTGGAGCAAAACTCGTTGCCGTTGCAGACACCTTCCCGGAAGCCGCCGAAACGCTGGCTGCCGCCTATGACGCACGTGTCGGCAGCATCGACGAGATCGCGGCGGCCGGTGATGTCGATGCGGTGGTCATCTGCACGCCGACCGATACCCATGCCGACCTGATCGAACAGTTCGCACATGCCGGCAAGGCCGTCTTCTGCGAGAAACCGATCGATCTGTCGCTGGACCGGGTCAAGGCCTGCCTCAAGACCGTCGAAGATCTCGATGCCACCTTGATGATGGGGTTCAATCGCCGTTTCGACCCGCATTTCAGTGCGGTCCGCGCCGCGATCGATGAAGGCCGCATCGGTGACGTGGAGATGGTTCAGATCACCTCGCGCGATCCGGGCGCGCCGCCGCCCTCCTATATCCAGGTCTCCGGCGGCATCTTCCGGGACATGACCATCCATGATTTCGACATTGCCCGTTTCCTGCTGGGCGAAGAGGTCACCACCGTCTATGCAACGGCGTCCGTTCTGGTCGATCCGGAAATCGGCAAGCTTGGTGACTATGACAGCGCCAGCGTCGTTCTGACCACGGCGTCCGGCAAGCAGTGCTCGATCTCGAATTCGCGCCGGGCAACCTATGGCTATGACCAGCGCATCGAGGTGCACGGTTCCAAGGGCAGCGTATCTGCTGAAAACCAGCGGCCTGTCTCCATCGAGGTGGCGACCGCGGAGGGCTATCTGCGTCCACCGCTGCACGACTTCTTCATGACCCGTTACACCGAAGCCTATGCGGCCGAGATCACCGCCTTTGTCGAGGCGATGGAAAAAGGCGTCAAACCCTCGCCGAGCGGCGAGGACGGGTTGAAGGCGCTGGCACTGGCCGAAGCGGCGCTGAAGTCGGTCGCCGAACGTCGGGCCGTTGCTGTCGACGAGATCTGATCGAAGGAAACTTAACCCCGTTTGTTTGTCATCCCATGGCTTGACCATGGGATCCATACCGGTGCGGTCCCAGTTGTCAACGATTGCTTGTGGGGCGGTCACGGAAGGGATTACCGGGTCAGGCCCGGTAGTGACGAACAAAAAAAGTATCGAAGACAAAAGCGTGGCGCTGTCCTAAAGGACGGGCCGCGGACACGTGAACTTGCTGCCGCCCCTTCGAGACGGACCTGTCGGTCCTCCTCGGGATGACGTCTTCACCTGGGTGGCAAAGAAGCTACAGGAGATCCGGGACATGGACAGCCTCGGCATTGGATTGATCGGCACCGGCTTCATGGGCAAGTGCCACGCATTGGCCTATGGCTCGGTGAAAGCCGTTTTTGGCGACGTTCCGCCGACCAGGCTGGAAGTGTTGTGTGATGTGCCGTCCGAGAAGGCCGACGCCTTTGCGGATCAATTCGGTTTTGCGCGCGGCACAAGTGACTGGACGGATCTGATTGCCGACCCGAAAGTCGACATCGTCTGCATCACCACGCCGAACAAGGTCCACCGGGACATGGCCATGGCCGCGCTGGAGGCAGGCAAGCACGTCCATCTGGAAAAGCCGATGGCGCTGACGCTGGAGGATGCGCGCGAGATGCTGGCGCTTGCGGAGAAGACAGGCGCCAAGACCATCGTTGGCTACAATTACCTGCACAATCCCGCCATCGCACATGCGCGCAAGCTGATTGCCGAGGGCGCCATTGGCCGGATCGTGCATTTCCGCGGCATGGTCGACGAGGACTACCAGGCCGACCCGGAGCTGGCCTGGACCTGGCGCGCCACCAAGGCGGATGCAGGGCTCGGCACGCTTGGCGACCTCGGCTGCCATCTGGTCTCGCTGGCAACAGCCATGGTCGGGCCGGTCGAAAGCCTGATCGCCGAAACGAAAACGGTGCACGAGACCCGGCCGATGGGCGATGGTTCCAGCGAACGGCGTCCTGTCGAAAACGAGGACATTGCCTCAGCGCTCCTGACGTTTCAGAACGGCGTCCATGGCGTGATCTCCACGTCGCGCAGCGCCTGGGGCCGCAAGAGTTACATCGGTTTCGAGGTTCATGGCACGAAGGGCATGCTCACCTTCGATCAGGAACGCATGAACGAGTTGCGCCTTTACCAGAACCGCGGGCCGCTGGCCGAGCAGGGCTTCAAAACCCTGCTGACCGGACCGGCCCATCCGCCCTATGGCCAGTTCGTTCCAGCGGCCGGCCACCAGCTCGGCTTCAACGATCTGAAGGTGATCGAGGTGCACGAATTCCTGCGCGCCATTGCCGAGAACCGCCAGGCGGTACCGTCCTTCAAGGAAGCTCTGCATTTCGAGGCTGTCATCCACGCGATTGCCGAAAGCGGGGCGAGCTGCGCACGGGTCAGCGTCCGTTAAGCCAGGTCTATCTGGTCCCGGGGCAAGGACTCGGACCAGATCCTGAGCGCATCCAGGAAGGACAGGGCGGTTTGCCCGAATTCCGTGATCTCGTATTCGACCGAGACCGGAGCGGTCTGCAGAACCGTGCGCGAGACAAGGCCGCGCTCGTCCAGCTGACGCAGACGCTCGGCAACCATCTTCTTGCTGGCACCACCCAGCATGCGCGCCAGGTCGTTGAAACGCACCGGGCCATCCTTCAGGTGCCACAGGATCGAGCCGGTCCATTTGCCGCCCAGAATGCGCATGCCACGTTCGATCGGGCAGGGGCCTGCACAGGCGTCGCTGACCACCCTGCGGCGGCCTTCCGTCTTCAAATGTGCATCCAAGATCGTGTCCTCAACTAGGTTACCAAAAGTATACTGGTTGATATTTGTTTCCTTATCTCTCATCTGTGCAGCGAGATCAAGACGGCGCACAGTCTGAAGCGCCGAACCCAGCGGAGGGAGTTGCACATGGCGCATGGTCTGATCATCAACCGGCAGCCGGCTGAATTGAGTGCCGACAGCGGGGCGAAAACCGATTTCTGCAGGGAGGCCGGTCATGTCGAGGCCTGACATTCATCTTTATACAGCCGCCACGATGAACGGTTACAAACCGGTGATCTTTCTGGAGGAGGCCGGGGTGCCCTACGACCTGACCTTCATCGACTTCTCGAAGAAGGAACAGAAGGCACCGGACTACATGCAGCTCAATCCGAACGGGCGCATCCCGACGATAGTCGACCGGAGCAATGGTGATTTCCCGGTATTCGAGAGTGGGGCCATCCTCTGGTATCTGGCGGAGAAATATGGCCGGTTTCTTCCCGAGGACCAGAAAGCCAGATCGGAAACACTGCAATGGCTGATGTTCCAGATGGGCGGCATCGGGCCGATGATGGGCCAGGCCATGTATTTCCAGCGCATCGCGGCCCCCAACGGTCATGAAGAGCCTTTTTCCATCAAGCGCTATGTCGATGAAACCCGCCGGCTCCTTGAAGTGCTCGACACACGCCTTGACGGGCGCGACTGGCTCGCCGGGGATCAATACACGATTGCCGATATGGCAACCTATCCCTGGGCGCGGGCTTATGTCTGGGCCAAAGTGTCGGTCGACGGGCTGGACAATCTGAAAGCCTGGTTCGACCGGATCGATGCCCGACCGGCGGTCCAGAAGGCTTTGACCATTCCGAAGGCGCAACCTGCCTTCTGGGGAGACGCGGATGAAAGTGAATTCCTGAAGGAAAACGCTGCCCGTTTCGCCAGTGACGTGAAAACAGACTGAAGCGACGACACCGGAATTTGTCGGCGAGGCGCCGACGCTCTACCTTCAAGGAAACGTTGAGGGCCAGCCCGACCGGCTGGTCCTTTCTGTCCGCATATCGGGGGCTCCATTGGCCAAAGTTCTTGTTCTATTTGCCCACCCGCGACCTGACCGGTCCGAGGTGAATCTGCCGCTCTTTCAGACCGCGCAATCCGTGCAGGGCGTGACTGCGAAGGATCTTTATGCCGAATATCCGGATTTCGGCATCGACGTCGACAGGGAACAGGCCCTGCTGGTCGCGCATGACGTGATTGTCTTTCAGCATCCGCTCTACTGGTATTCGACCCCGTCCATCCTCAAGGAGTGGCAGGACCTGGTTCTGGAACACGGATTTGCCTATGGGCTGCACGGCAAGGCGCTGCGCGGCAAGACCCTGTTCAACGCGTTGACGACCGGTGCCAAGCCGGAGGCCTATTCCGCTGATGGCATGAACCATGCGGATCTGCGCAGCCTGCTGGCCCCGTTTGAAAAGACGGCGGACCTGTGCGGCATGCGCTACCTGGCGCCCTTCGTGATGTTTGGCGCAGGCCGGGCGGACGAGGAGAACCGGCTGAACATTCACCGCAATGCCTATGACGATCTCCTGAAAGCCCTGGTGGCGGACCGGTTCGATCTGGAAAAAGCGTCCAGCGCAGCCGTCCTGACGGACGTGCTCGATGACTTCATTCTGAAAGGGGAGGCTGTCTGATGGAGCTTTTGAGCGCAGCCTTCGTCTATCTCTGTGCCGCGGTGATCGCGGTGCCGATTGCCAATCGCCTCGGCCTCGGCTCGGTTCTGGGCTACCTGATTGCCGGTGTGGTGATCGGGCCTGTTATTGGCCTGGTCGGATCCGAAACAACGGATGTGCAGCATTTCGCCGAATTCGGTGTGGTGATGATGCTGTTCCTGGTCGGGCTGGAATTGAAGCCGGCCATGCTCTGGAAAATGCGTCAGCAACTGATCGGGCTCGGCGGCCTGCAGGTGGTCGGCACGACGGCAGTGCTGGCCGGGTTCGGCATCGCCTTCGGTCTGGCCTGGCAGAGCGCGCTGGCGCTTGGCATGATCCTGGCGCTTTCCTCCACTGCCATCGTGCTGCAGACGCTGAACGAGAAGGGCTGGCTGAAGACGCAAGGCGGGCAGAGCTCCTTCTCCGTCCTGCTGACGCAGGACATTGCCGTGATCCCGATGCTGGCGGTGCTGCCGCTGTTGGCGCTCGGTGGCAGTCACGGGGCGGACAGCCACGGCGATGGCCACGGAGGAGGTCATGGCGGCGAAGCGCTGGCCTCCCTGCCTGGCTGGGTCCAGATGCTGGTCATCCTGGCGGTGATTGCCGCAATCATCATTGCCGGCCGCCATCTGTTGCGCCCGATCTTCCGATTCATCGCCGAAGCACGGCTGCGGGAAATCTTCACCGCGACGGCTCTGTTGCTGGTGATCGGCATTGCCCTCCTGATGGATTTTGTCGGCCTGTCGCCCGCGCTCGGCACCTTTCTGGCTGGTGTTGTCCTGTCGGACAGCGACTACCGGCACGAGCTGGAAGCCGATATCGAGCCTTTCAAGGGACTACTGCTCGGCCTGTTCTTCCTGACCGTCGGGGCCGGTATCGATTTCAACCTGCTCTTCGGTGCGCCGCTTGTCATCGTCGGTCTGGCCCTTGGCCTGATGGCTGTGAAATTCGCGGTGCTTTTCGGGCTCGGCATGCTGTTCAAGCTGCAGGGGGCGGACCGCTGGCTGTTTGCGCTGGGTCTGGCGCAGGCCGGTGAATTCGCCTTTGTCCTCTTCGGCATTGCCTCTGGCAGTGGCGTTTTCGAACGGGATCTGCTCCAGACCATGACGCTGGTCGTGGCGATATCGATGCTGCTGACACCGGCGCTCTTCATCTTCTACGAAAAGGTCGTTGCACCGCGAGCGGTGGCCTCGTCCGACCGCGAGCCTGACGCGATCGACAGCCGCGGGCGTGTCGTTGTTGCGGGCATGGGCCGCTATGGCCAGATCGTCTCGCGCATGCTCATGACCAGCGGCTATGACGTGGTCATTCTGGACCACGATCCGCAGACCATTGATAACCTGCACCGCATCGGCATCCGCACCTTCTATGGCGATGCCACGCGGCCGGACCTGCTGCATGGAACCGGTCTCGACGATGCGGATGTTTTCATCGCGGCCGTCGACGACCGGGACAAGCAGACGCTGATGGTCGAGCATGTCGCCAAGACCTATCCGAAGGTGAAGATCCTGGCGCGCGCCCGCGACCGGCACCATGTCTATGAGCTGGAGAATGCCGGTGCACATTATGCCGAGCGCGAGGTGTTCGAAGGGGCGCTGTCTCTCGGACGGCAAGCGCTCGTTGAACTCGGCCGCCATCCTTATAGGGCGCGCAGCAAGGCGCAGGAGTTCCGGCATCACGATCTCGCGATGCTCGACGATCTGCGCACGAACTACAATGACGGCGGTGTCGACAAGTCCTATATCGACGCGATGCGCGCCCATTCCGAGACGATGTTCGAAATCATGCGGGCGGATCGCGGCGAGGACCGGCATGAACGGACGGAGCGGGGCTGGAACCCGCCACCCAAAGGCGATGCGACGCTCTGAGGGCGGAATACAAGGAGAAACTCATGACTGAGACGACCGACCAATCCCTCGATGATGTCCTGCAGATCGACATCGTTTCCGATGTGGTCTGCCCCTGGTGCATTGTCGGTTTCAAGCAGCTTGAACAGGCCATTGCAGACACCGGCATTTCGGCGGCGATCAAGTGGCACCCGTTCGAGCTCAATCCGGACATGGCGGACGAGGGCGAGAACCTTCGAGAGCATATCATGCGCAAATACGGGTCCACCGCAGAGCAATCCGCGGCCGCCCGTGACCGTCTGACTGCGGTGGGTGCGGATCTCGGGTTCGAGTTCCGCTTTACCGATGACATGCGCATGGTCAACACGTTCAAGGCGCATCAGCTGATCCACTGGGCCGGACCAGACGGCAAGGAACACCCGCTGAAGATGGCGCTGTTCGAGGCCTATTTCAAAGATCGCAAGGATCTGAATGATGATGCCGTCCTGGCCGACGTCGCTGCGACGGTCGGGCTTGACCGGGCTGAAGCGCTCAAGGTGCTGGAGGATGGGCGCTTCGCCGACACCGTCCGCCAGGAAGAAGCCTTCTGGACCGGAAACGGCATTCAGGGTGTTCCGGCTGTCATTTTCGAACGGCGGCACCTGATCACCGGGGCGCAGGGCGCTGACAATTATGCGTCGATTATCCGACAGCTGGTGGACGGCGAGGCGGCATAGGAAGCGGCCGCCTGTACACGATGTCATCCCCGCGAAAGCGGGGATCCCGGACCCTTCATCCTTTGACGTAGTGCCCGCAAGTGAGCGCCCAGGACTCCTGGGTCCCGGGTCTTCGCTGCGCTTCGCCCGGGATGACAATTAAAAGGAGCGCGCTGTGGCGCGCTTTTCTGTCTTCACAGCTTCTCGAACAACACGCCTGCCGCTTCGACCCGCCCTGCCGGCGTGTCCGCAACCTCGGCGCCGCAATTGACCTAGATCCTGAGAGCTTCCCTATTGTGGCAGCGAACATTGCCCGACGGTTCAGTGGATACGATATCGGCTTCCTCACAGAGCTGCCCATAGATCCGCTGCAGGCCTGTTCGTCGTCCGAGTTGAACAGCCGTCGGGACGCAGCAGGTGTTCCGACCCGCTGCCTTTCGAGATTCATTTCGCTCGCACGACGCTCGGGAAGGTCCGGCGGAATTTGCCGAAAACAGGAAGCTTCTTTTCTGTTTCGCGAATCCCGGGCAATATAGTTAACCTTGCAACTCATTTAACGCATTGAAATTAATGCTGAAAATTTGTCATGAAGGACTGGCTTCCGGTTTGCCACTTGTATTCCAGGACACTCTAACTGGAGGCAATGACATGACGCTCTATCTTTCCGACACGGTGAAAAACAACAAGCGCCAGAACAGACCTTGTCAGCATACCGGCTTGAGAAAATTCCCGACCACAAAACTCGGTCTGGCGAGCCACTACAAGCCTGTCGGGATTGCAGCCTTGTCTGCGGCAGCATTGTGCATGAAGACCGCCCGCAAGGCCGAGAGGCGAACTGTCAGCTGACAGGAGCGCGGACAATGCGACAAGAGCAAGAGGGCCGGGGTTTTCCGGCCCTTTCGCTTATTTCGGCTCAAACAAGACACCAGCCGCCTCAATTCTACCTGCGGGTGTCTCGGCAGCGTCGGCGCCATAATTGACCCAGATCCTGAGATCGTCTGTATCGCGGCAACGAACACCACCCGAAAGTTCAGTGGTTCCGATACCGGCTTCCTCGCAGAGTTGTTCATAGATCCGCTTGAGGGCATGTTCATCACCCCAGCCGCCGACATAGGTCAGGTTCTCCTGACGGATAACGGCCGGCTCACCGGTTTCCAGTTCCAGAATTGTTTCTGCGGCGGTTTCCAGCTCCTCGCGATAGCCGACAAAAGCCCCTCCGCCTTTCAGCGGCATCGGCATATCCGGGCGCAGGCTTTCCACGCGCGACACGGCGAGCTCCAGGCCGGGCATGTCGGGTGGCAATGGAACGGGAATGACCATATCGGCATTGCGGGCGGCGGAACGCGGGCCCAGCACGACGTCCGCATCGGCTTCCGCCAGAGCCTGTTTCAGGTCCTGGGGCATGTAGATCAGGCCGGGGGCGGCCACGATCTTGTAGCCAGTGAAGTCCCGGGTCTCACCGCGCAGGATATCCACGGAAAGACCGAGTTTGCGCAGCGCCTTGTATGTGTCGAAGACACATTGGAAATAGGAGAGGCCTGCCCCATGCGGCTGGGTCGCCCAGGCAAAATCGGCGTCATAATCGAAGAGAAGGGCAACGGGTGCCTGCGGCGCGGAAACGTCCGGGGCCTTGCGCAGTTCATCTGCCACCTTCCGGGCCTCGATCAGCGCGGGCGCATCGGCATTGTCCGGCCGCAGCATGCCGGCATGCATCTGTTCCTGGGCAAAGGGAGCCTGGCGCCAACGGAAATAGCAGACCGCCTCGGCACCGTGGGCATAGGCCTCCCAGGCCCAGAGCCGCATCATGCCGGGCAGGGGAGCCGGATTGTATGGGGCCCAGTTGACCGGGCCTGGCTGCTGTTCCATCACCCACCAGCGGCCTTTGCCGACGGCGCGGTAAAGATCGTGGTGGAAGGCCTGAAAATCCGGATCGCCCTGGCGCATATAGGTCCGTTGATGACCGGCATCGGCGCCGACCCGGTCTTCCAGAAAGCCGAGCGGATAGCTGTCCCAGGTGGCGATTTCGAGATCATCACCGACCTTGAAATGATCGAATTCGGTGATCCGGCCCATGTAGTTGTGGCTGATCGGGGCATCTGAATGCGCCCGGATGATGTCGACCTGGCGCTTGTTGAAGACGGCGACCTGATCGGAGGAAAACCGCCGAAACGCAAGCGTGTGCGACGGGTTCGGTTCGGTCACCGTCAGGTTGGGCAGATCGATCTCGTCAAAGGACGCGTAGTCCATCGACCAGAACACATTGCCCCAGGCGCGGTTGAGGGCCTCTATCGAACCGTATCGGTTCTGGAGCCAGATCCGGAAGCCCCGGCGGGCTGCTCCTGAATAGGAGATGACCGTGTCGTGGCAACCATATTCATTGTCTGTCTGCCAGGCCGCCACATGCGGGTTCCTGCCATAGCGCTCGGCGATCAACCGGACGATCCGGTCACTCTCTTCCCGAAAGCCCTCGTGGGAAAAGCAGTAATGTCTGCGGGAGCCGAACTTGCGCGGGTGACCATTGGCGTCGACGGCGACCATGTCGGGATGTCTGTCGATCATCCAGCGCGGCGGTGTTGCCGT
This sequence comes from Labrenzia sp. VG12, assembly GCF_002237595.1. Taxonomy (NCBI): domain Bacteria; kingdom Pseudomonadati; phylum Pseudomonadota; class Alphaproteobacteria; order Hyphomicrobiales; family Stappiaceae; genus Labrenzia; species Labrenzia sp. VG12. Next base: position 3,283,320 of record NZ_CP022529.1, on the reverse strand, counting down.
CGGTGTGCCGAGCACGACCTTCAGACCCGCCTGGCCGAGCGTGTCGATGGCACGATCCAGCCAGTCGAATTGCAGATCGCCCGGAGCCGGTTCAAGCCGTGACCAGGCAAACTCGCCGATCCTGACCCAGGTCAGGCCGGTTTCTGCCATGCGGCGGGCATCCGCCTCCCACATCTCTTCCGGCCAGTGCTCCGGATAGTAACAGGTGCCAAGGGTGCGTTTCATGACGATTGCTCACTGATGCTTCGTGCTGCGACGCTCATCCGAGTGTGGATGCGTCGCCAGACATTCGGTGTCTTCCCTGCGAAGACAGGGAAAGAAAACCCTTTGCAGGGCCATTGAATTGTTGCCTTTGCCGTTGTCCAGGAGGCCTGGGTTCCGAAACTTCGCTACGCTCCGTCCGGAACGGCAATGGTATGGGATAAGGTGTCGGTCCTAAAGCGCCACACGGTGCTCGTTCTGGCCCTTGGCGCCGACTTCTGCGACATAGGTCCTGCCTTCCTCCTCCCCGGAAAGGCCGTCGGCGGCCGTCGTGGAAAAGAGCGACGTTAGGTCACTTCCGCCAAAGGCTGGGCAGGTCGCCTGTTTGCCCGGCAAGGAAACGGCATCGACAAAGCGGCCGTCGGGGGTGTAGCGGGCGACCCGGCTCGCACCCCACTGGGCGTTCCAGAGACACCCGTCTGCGTCGACAACGGCCCCATCCGGATTGAGATTCTCTGCGCTCAGATCCACGAAAGGTTCGGGGCTGCCTGTCGGCCAGCCGGCATCGTCAAGCGCGACCTTCTGGATGACCTGCGTTTCCGTATCGGCGAAATAGGCGGTCTCACCGTCCGGGGCAAAGCAGATGGCGTTGGAAATGGTGATGTCTCCAAACAGCTTGTGGAGCTGGCCGTGCTGGAAGCGGTAGATCGCGCCGGCGCCCTTTTCGGCGTTGATGCCCATGGTGCCGATCCAGAAGCCCCCTTTCGGATCCGCCCGGCCATCATTTGATCGGGTGACCGGGTTGTCGGCTTCCAGGTCGCAGAGCTTTTCCGAAGCACCCGTGTCGAGATTGAACAGGAACAGCTTGCTTTGGCTGGCAATCATCAATTCGGACCGGTTCACCCAGCCTGCGGCCGACACATATTCGTCGAACTGCCAGACCAGCGGTGTGTCACCCTCACGGGACAGCAATTGCCGGTTCAAAATGTCGAACCAGAACATCTGTTGGCGCTCGGGATGCCAAAGCGGTCCCTCGCCAAGAGTGCACCGGCGGTCATCAAATACCCTGGTCATGAAAGTCACCCGTTGTCAGAAACCGCCGCATCATAGGCTGCAACAATCGTTTCCGCACGGCTCCTGATCTCCGCGACCGAGAAACCGGGCTTGTAGAGCGCGGTGCCGATGCCGAAACCGGCGGCGCCGGCACGGATCCAGTCGGTAAAATTGTCTGGGCCGGCACCGCCGACTGCGTAGGTCGGCGTTCCCTTCGGCAAGACCGCCAGCATGGCCTTGAGGCCGTCGGGGCCGATCTGGGCCGCGGGGAAGAACTTCAGTCCGTCGGCGCCGTTGCGCAGGGCAGTGAAGCATTCTGTTGGCGTCATGACACCTGGAAACGAAGACATGCCACAAATCTTGGTGGCGCGAATGACATCGGGATTGCAGTCCGGCGAGACGATCAACGTGCCGCCAACGGACTTGACGTCGTTCACCTGGTCAGGTTCCAGGACCGTTCCTGCACCGATTTCAGCGCGGTCGGAGAAGCTCGCAGCCATGGAGCCAATGCTTTTCAGAGGGTCGGTCGAATTGAGCGGGACCTCGATGCGGGTGATGCCGGTGTCGATCAGCGCTTCGGTGACGGGAAGTGCTTCGTCCGGTGTAATACCTCGCAAAATGGCGATCAGATTGCGGCTCATGATGATCCTTTGGAAAAAGAAGAATAGGCAAGCGCAAGGCCGCGCAAGGTGATGCTGCCGGCATCCAGCATCTGCACCTGATAGCCGAGACAGCCAAGGGCGCTGCGATAGCTTGTGGCGATCCTGTCGCTTCCGAGCAGCACGACATCGTCCAGATTGAAATTGTCACGCACGGCTGCGAGTTCGGCGCCGATCAAAAGCCCGGACAGGCGGCCGCTGGCCTCTTCCGGTGTTTGGCCGGCGATCAGGCCGGCAGCACGTACGGCGAACAGCTCGGACGCAAACCCGGAGGGCGTTTCGACCGTTCTGACCACGGCGTCCCGGAACGTATCCATGTTGAGAGTGCCACTGGCCAGTCCGTGACGCAGGACCGAGTGTTCGGAATAAAGGGCGAAGCTTTCGCCGGTCATGAAGGTCTGGAAGCGTTCCACCCGGCCATCCTTCAGGGCGACCCATTTCGAATGTGTGCCTGGAAGGCAAAGGGTTCCGGAAAAGGCGGTGTGGTCGGCCAGAAACCCCGCGATCTGGGTTTCCTCGCCGCGCATGACGTCTGGCGGAGCCATCTGCTTGATGCCTGGCAGTATGCGTACGTCAAGCCGCGCGTCGTCGGATGATAAGATCGTAGCGTCGTCAATTGTTGGCGGTGCACAAGGCGCGGACTTGTAAGGGGCCTCTGCCCAGCCCTGACGGGAACCGGCCATGCCGCAGATGATGACGGGCAGACTGCCTTCTCCGGGAAGAAGGTCGGAAATCAGGTCCAGCAGGGCCGGTTCGAACCCATCCCTGTTGAGCTTGCCCATGCCCCTGTCCGACTGGCGGTGCGCGCGTATGTCACCAGCAGCGTCAAGCGCCCAGATACGCAGATTGGTCGTACCCCAATCCGCTGCGATCCAAGCAATTTCCGTTCCCGTTGTCATCCCGTCACCACGACGCCACCGTCAACCACCATGGATTGGCCGGTCATGGCCTTGCTGGCCCTGGAGGCCAGGAACAGCACCGGATCGATCATGTCTTCCGGCGCCAGTTCTTCCTTCAGACACTGGCGGCCGATGTGAGCAGCGAGGCCTTCCGGCGTCACCCACATGTCCTTCTGTTTCTGGGTCAGGACCCAGCCTGGCGCGATGGCATTGACACGGATGTTGTCCGGGCCGAACTCGCGGGCCAGGCTGCGGGTCAGGCCATTGATGCCGGAGTTCGCGGTCGTGTAGGCCGGATATCCGGCGTTGCCCATCATGTAGGAAATCGAGGTGAAGTTGACGATCGAGCCGCCGCCGGCGGCCCGCATTCCCGGCACCACGTGCTGACAGGCAAAGAAATAGGCTTTCAGGTTGATCGCCTGGGACCAGTCCCAGAATTCCTCGTCGACTTCCTCGGTCGTGTGCCGCTTGTCGTTGGCCGCATTGTTGACCAGCACGGTCACCGGACCGTGTGCTGCCGCGGACTTGTCGAGAGACGCCTTGAGGGCTGTCATGTCGGTGATGTCGCACGGGAGATAAAGCGGCCGACGGCCGTGCTTCTGTTCCATCTCGTCGCAAAACGCCGAGGCGTCGGAGCGCTGCACGAAGGCGACCTTCGCCCCCTGGGCGAGAAAGCCGTCGGTCAGGGCTGCGCCAATGCCGGAGCCGCCGCCGGTGATGAAAACCGAAGCGTCCTTGAGATCCGGAAAATTCGCGTACATGGACGGTCCTCTGTTCGGTTTGGCGGCAACGCCGCTCTATTGATATTCGAAGTGCAACAGCACTCAGAGCCGCTGGCCTTCCAGAACCCAGATCGTTTCCGGGAACCGCCAGGGCAGCGTCAGGCCATGGGACATCAGATACTGTCCGCTGACCTCAAGATCTTCTGTTTTCAGGAAAGGCGATCCGCGTGAAAGCTGCGGGGCCTGATCGCGATTGGCGAGAGATATCCTGTAAAGGCTTGCCGGGTCCAGCCCCGTCAACCGCACCGGATGCGGCAGGATCTGGTCGGAAGCACGTATCTGGGCCGCAAATACTGCAAATCGGTCGCCGTTTTCGGCCAGCTGCTGTTCGGCAATCACAGCCGGGTCGGAGCTGTCGAGGCGCAAGATGTCGGCACGCATCATCCAGTCCCGATTGGCTTTCCACCAGGATGTAACCTCACGCAGGACATCGGTTTCGTCTTCCGTCAGTTCGCGCGGGTCCATCTCGAAGCCCATGTGTCTTTGGGCGGCGGTCCAGGCGCGGATCCGGATGTCCAGCGTTCGGCCGGACGTGTGGCAGCGACGCGGTCCGACATGGGAGCCGGTGACAGCGGCGGGTAGATAAAGGGCCGCGTCATGCTGGATGCGCTGGCGTTCCAGGGCATCGTTGCTGTCTGACAGCCAGACCCGCTGGGTGCGCTCCAGGATGCCGAAATCAATGCGTCCGCCGCCGGAGGCGCAGCTTTCGATTTCGACCTGCGGGAAGTTGGCCCGCAGCCGATCGATCAGCTGATAAACCCCTTCGGTCTGGGCGGCATCGACAAGCGGCAGGACCCGGTTATGGTCCCACTTGATGTAGCCGATGTCATTGTCGCGCAGGATGGTGGCGATCTGGCCGTACAGATGGGTGCGGACGTCCTCGCGTGCCATGTCGAGCACCAGCTGCTGCCGGCCCCGGGTCTGGTCGGACGGGCCGAGCACCCAGTCGGGGTGCGCGCGGTAAAGGTCGCTGTCCTCGTTGATCATTTCCGGTTCGAACCAGAGACCGAATTCAAGGCCGAGCGCTTTGACATGGTCGATCAGCGGGGTCAGGCCGTCCGGATATTTCCGGCCGTCAATGACCCAGTCGCCAAGAGAGGACGTGTCGTCGTCTCTCAGGCCGAACCAGCCGTCGTCCAGTACAAAGCGCTCGGCACCCAGGCCCGCCGCATGCGTGGCAATGGCTTTGAGTTCATCGAGCTTGTGATCGAAATAGACCGCTTCCCAGCAATTGTAGTGCACCGGCCGAGGCGTGCGCATGTCCTTGACGACCGCATCCCGGACATGGCGCTGGAAACGGATGGCAGCACCGTTGAAACCGCCTGCCGAATAGGTGGCATAAAGCGGCGCTGTCACGAAATGCCGCCCTGCGGCCTGAGAGCCGCCCGCATGGCCGAACTGGACCTGGCGGCGGCCGTCGGCAAGTTCTTCGGCGACCATCCTGTGTCCGCCGGACCAGCCATAATGAAAGGCCAAAGCCTCGCCTTGCGTGTTGGATGTGCCGGGGGTGCAGACGATCAGACCCGGGAAATGGGCATGGTCCGTGCGTCCGCTGCGATTGTCACGCAGACGTGCGCCCGGCGCAAACGGCAGGCGGCGGGTCAGGAATTCCGCGCACCAGCGGCCGGAAAACTCGATCATCTCCCCGGTATGGGCAGGGACCGGCAGAACGGGCGCCGCAAGCCAGTCAACCTGGACGATGTCCGCGCTTTCCAGCCTGGTCTGCAGTTTCAGGAGCGACGTTTCCGGCGTCAGCGTCAGGTCGAGAACAAGAGTGAGGTCGAGCGCCTTGTCGGCAAAGACAAGGGACAGGCCGTGCTCCGATGCAGCCTCGCTTTCATATCGGAAGGCCGGCGCCAGCGGGTTGCCGTCGCGGCTCCGGACCGTCAGGCCGGTCTGTCCCGGAAAGGTCTGTGAGGCTTCCGGGCACAGGCTGATGGCTGCATTTTTATCGACCATGCCGCCGGTGACATCCATGAGCGAGGCTGCCGAAAGCGTCTTGTGGGACTCGCCTGTGGGAAGGGCTGGGCCCCAATAGACGGCTTCCGGCAACCTGTTGTCAAAGCTGGCCAGCACCAGGCTCTGGTGCTGATCCCCCAGATGCCAGGTTTTCACGGGCTGGCAGATCACTTCACGGCTCCCAGGGTCAGGCCGGCAATGAAATGCCGCTGCATCAGGAAGAACATGGCGACCGGCGGCAGCGCGGCGACGATGGAGCCGGCGCTCATCAGGTGGTAGGCGGCCCGGTACTGGGCGTTGAACGAGGTGATGCCGGCGGTGACGGGCTGGCTCTCGACGCCCTGGGTCAGCACGACCGCCCAGAAATAGTCGTTCCAGATAAAGGTGAAGATCAGAACGGACAGGGCGGCGATGGCCGGCTTCATAAGCGGCAGCACCACGTACCAGAAGATCTTCCATTCGGCGATGCCCTCGACCCGTGCGGCCTCGATCAGCTCGAACGGCAGGGCGCGGATGAAGTTGCGCATGAACAGGGTGCAGAAGCCGGTCTGGAAGGCGATGTGGAACAGCACCAGCCCGGTGATGGTGTTGTAGAGGCCCATCTGCAGGGTGAGATCGCGCACCGGCACCATCAGGATCTGGAACGGCACGAAGTTGCCGGCCACGAACATGAAGAAGATCCAGATATTGGCCTTGAACTTGTAGATGCCGAGCGCAAACCCGGTCATGCAGGACAGGGCAACGGCGCCGATCACCGTGGGAATGGTGATCTTGAACGAGTTCAAGAGATATTGCGGCATGTCCGAGCCGGTGAAGACCAGCGCGTAATTGGTGAAGCCCTCGAAGGAGGAGGGCCAGCCCCAGTAGTTGGCGTTGGCGAAGTCCGCGTCCGGCTTGACGGAAAAGATCGCGACGGCGATCAGCGGCAGCAGCCAGAGGATCAGGGCCAGCGGCAGGAGGGCCTGGTAGGTGACCTGCCAGGACCGGGAGGTGCGTTCGATCGGTGTCGGAAACATCTCAGCGCGCCCTTTCTTCTTTGTACATCGACCAGAGGAAATAGGCGATGAAGGCCAGCATGATCAGGAACAGGACAACCGCGATGGCGGCGCCATAGCCCATGCGGAAGCCGTATTCGGACAGCGCGACCTCGAACATGTAGAACGAGAGCACCCGGCTGGCGCCGAACGGCCCGCCATTGGTCATGACCGAGATCAGGTCGAAGGAGCGCAGCGCGCCGATGATGGTGACGACGAAGGCGATGAAGGTCGCCGGGCGCAGTTGCGGCACGATGATGTACCAGAGCATGCGCCAGCCCTTGGCACCGTCGAGGCGGCCGGCCTCGATCTGCTCCGGATCTACGGCGTTCAGACCGGTGAGATAGAGGATCATGCAATAGGCGGTCTGCGGCCACAGGCCCGCGACGATGATGCCGACGGTGACCCAGTTCTCGTCGCCGAGCACGTTGATCGGCGGCAGGCCGACGGCGCCGAGCAGCACGTTCAGGATGCCGAAGGTCGGGTCGTAGAACCAGGTGAACACAAGGCCGACAACGACCTGGGAGATCACGAAGGGAAAGAAGAACAGGGACTTGTAGAGCCGTATGCCGGTCACTGTCTGGTTCAGGAACAGCGCGATGAACAGGCCCGCCGGAATGGCGGCCAGATAGAGCAGAAGCCAGATGACGTTGTTCTTCAGCGAGGTGTAGAACGCATCGTCCCAGTAGAGTTCCTCGTAGTTGTAAAGACCGACATATTCCGCCTGGCCGAGCCCGTCCCACTCGTAGAGCGACAGGTTGAACGACTGGAAGATCGGAAAGATCACGTAGAACAGGAAAAACAGGATCCCGGGCGCCAGGAACAGCCATGGGGTCAGTTGCTGCTGGTTGCGGTGCCACCAGGAACTCTGGCGGGCCTCGGTAACGGACGCTTGGGCCATGTCGTGAACTCTTGGGCGCGGCGGCTGGAACGGGTCGGAGGACGGGGAGCAGGGCTCCCCGTCCGGCTACGCATTGCGCAGCTTACTTGTAGATGCGCTCCTGGGCGCGATCCAGGCGGGCCAGGATCTTGTCCAGGTTGTCAGGCTTGACCATGAATTCCTGCAGGCCTTCCATGGCCACCTTGGCCATCTCGGCCGGGGCGTCCCGGTCGAAGAACTGGGCAACGCCGCCCGGGGAGTTCGAGGACAGCATCTCGAAGCCCTGCTCCAGGAACTTGTCGTTGTCGACGGAGGACTTGGAGTTCACCGGCAGCTGGCCGAGGTGCTTGCCGTCGTTGATCCAGGTCTGGACGTCGGCGGAGGCCACGAACTTCAGGAATTCGCGGGCGTTTTCCTTGTTCTCGGCATTGGCCGGGATGTGGAACGTGTCCGTCGGCGCGTCTTCCGCCAGTTCGACGTCCGGGTTGATTTCAACGAACTGGTAGAAATCGATCTGGTCGTCGGAAAGGCCTGCCTCACGCAGCGGGGCGACGGCAAAGTTGCCCATCAGGTAGGCGGCGGCATCGCCCTTGACCATGAACGGCAGCGCTTCCTGCCAGGAATAGGTCTGGTGGTTGTCGATGAAGGCGCCCATGTCGATCAGCTCGCGCCAGTTGGCAAACGTCTGACGGACTTCATCGGACGTCCACTTGGCCTTGCCGGTCAGCAGGTCCATGTGGAAGTCGAAACCGTTGGTGCGCATGTTCAGGTAGTCGAACCAGCCGCCGGCGGTCCAGAGGAACTTGGTGCCGATCGTGTAGCATTTCTTGCCGGCATCGATGATCTTCTGGCAGTTGGCCTTTTCTTCTTCCCAGGTGGTGGGTTCGGACAGGCCGAGCTCGTCGAAGATGTCTTTCCGGTAGTAAACGCCCCACTGATAGTAGGTGTAGGGCACGCCCCACTGTTTGCCGTCAATGGTCATTGCGCCTTTCGTCGAGGCCAGGTTCTCGCCGAGGTCGGTGCCGTCCCACAGGTCGGACACGTCTTCAAACAGGCCGGCTTCCACGTAAGGACGCATGCGGTTCGCTGCATACCAGGTGGCAACATCCGGCGCATTGGCGGTCAGGAAGTTGCGGATCTGGGTCTTGTAGGCTTCCCGGTCGATCACCGTGGTCTCGATGGTCAGGTCCGGGTTCTTTTCCTGAAACTGGGCGATCATCTCTTCCATGGTCGCGCGGGGCGCCGGGTTCGACGTGTCGAGGAAGATTTTCAGATTGCCTGTCAGGCCGTCAGCATTGGCTGCGCCCATCGCGGTTGCCAACATGGCAAATGCCGCTACGGACGTTTTCAGCATGGAACGCATGGTGTCCTCCCTTTCGGTTCCATTATGTGAAACTTGGTTTTGTATATTGATACTTTGATCCCGTCGGGTTAAGTTGTCAACAGGTTCGACGTCAAGAAACGGGCCGATGGAGGAATGGATGAACAAACAGGCGGGTCCGGCGACCGGCGATGGCACGGTCGGAAAGGCGTTGGAAGTGCTGGACAGGGTGGCGGCCGTCGGCCGGCCCGTGCGCTTCTCGGAGCTTCTGGCCGACAGCACACATCCCAAGGCAACGCTCTACCGGTTGCTGCAGACCCTGGTGAGCCAGGGCATGCTGGCCTATGACGACAGCCAGCAGACCTATTCGCTCGGCATCCGTCTCGTGCGTCTTGCCCATGCCGCCTGGCGCCAGAGCTCGATCGCGCCGATCGCCCGGCCATTTGTCAGCGCGCTGTCCGAAGCCGCCGGCGAGACCGTTCACCTGGCGCAGCTCGACAGCGGCCAGGTGCTTTATGTCGACAAGCGCAATCCGCTCAATGCCATCGACATGTTCTCGCAGGCCGGCAAGGTCGGGCCGGCCTACTGCACCGGTGTCGGCAAGGCGCTGATGGCCTTTCTTGAGCCGGGCGAACTCGATCACGTCCTGCGCAAGCAGTCCTTCTATGCCTATACGCCGGCGACGCTCAGCACCGAGGCCGCCCTGCGCGCCGACCTGGAGAGGATCCGCCGGGAGGGCGTCGCCTTCGACCGGGAGGAGCACGAGCCGGGCATCATCTGCATTGCCGCGCCGATCCTGAATTCAAAGGGCAGGCCCATCGGGGCGCTGTCCGTGACCACATCCACGCAGCGGAAGAGCCTGGAGCAACTGATGGACGTGCGCCCGGTTCTGCTCGACACCGCCTCCAAGATTGCCGCGGCAGTCGAGGACTGGCAGTTCCCCGCCTGAACCTGATCCTGGGAGAGAGAATTTCATGTCTGGCGTCACCCTGACAAAAGCCGTCAAGCAATATGGCGATCTGGAAGTCATTCACGGAGTGGACCTTGAGATCGAGCACGGCGAGTTCTGTGTGTTTGTCGGTCCGTCCGGCTGCGGCAAGTCAACGCTTCTGCGCATGATCGCCGGCCTGGAGGAGACCACAGCGGGCAAGATCGAGATCGGCGGGCGCGACGTCACCAGGACGGATCCGGCGGAACGCGGGGTTGCCATGGTGTTCCAGACCTATGCGCTCTATCCGCACATGAGTGTCGAGGAAAACATGGGCTTCGGCCTGAAGATGAACGGCCATCCCAAGGCCGAGATCCAGGAGAAGGTCGCCGAAGCCAGCCGGATCCTGAAGCTCGATCCCTATCTGAAACGCAAGCCGAAGGCCCTGTCCGGCGGCCAGCGCCAGCGGGTCGCCATCGGCCGCGCGATCGTGCGCGGGCCGGAAGTGTTCCTGTTCGACGAGCCGCTTTCCAACCTCGATGCCGAGCTGCGTGTCGACATGCGCGTGGAAATCGCCCGCCTGCACAAGGACATCGGCGCGACCATGATCTACGTCACCCACGACCAGGTCGAGGCGATGACGCTCGCCGACAAGATCGTGGTGCTGCGTGGCGGCAATATCGAGCAGGTCGGCTCGCCGATGCAGCTCTACTCCGATCCCGACAACAAGTTCGTCGCCGGCTTCATCGGCAGCCCGAGCATGAATTTCGTCGAGGGTGTCGCCGGTGAGGGGGCTGTCAGCATTGCCGCCTTTGGCGACGTCTCCGTACCGACTTCCGTCACCTTGCCAGCCAAGGGAGAAAAGGTGCTGGTCGGCCTGCGTCCGCAGCATCTGCAGGTCTCAGCCGCAAGCGAAGGGGCCAAGGTGGACCTGTGCGAGCAGCTTGGCGGTGTTGCCTATTCCTATCTCATCTGCCCGACCGGAGAACGTGTGATCGTCGAAACCAAGGGCGAAGATGCGCCTGTTTCCGACGGGAGGGTCTCCATCAACTTCGACCCGGCCTCGGCGCTGTTCTTCGATGCCAGGACGGAACAGAGGTTGCGTTAGAAATCTCCCGCCTGCCGGAGTTATCTGCAAGAGTTTGCTGGTGATGTGCCTGCCCGGAACCGTGGGCAGGCGCCACTGCAATTCTGCGGGCTGATCATGTTCTGCAGCGCGGATGACATGACAAACCGGCTCGCTGACAGAGCGTCAATGGCGTGACTCAGGTGCGGCAGGAGCCTTGGACATAGTGATAAAACAGTCCTGTCAGCTCCTTTGCCTTCTCGTCGGAACCGACACTGAAGGTCAACTGTCTCGGGATCGTCACCAGGCCGCCAAACAGCTGGTCCGGGGCTGCGGTGTCACCGAGAAAGGTAAGGTTGACCAGCAGCGCCTCCGGTTTTTCCAGGGTAAGTGCATTTTCGGCAAATGCATGAAACGCCGGACCGTCCTCGTGCGGCGTTGGCAATTGGGTGACGCCGTTTGCGTCCCCGGTCATGAGGCTGGTCAGGCGAAAACTGACTGTTCCGCCGGGCTTTTGAAAGAGGTCTACGAGATCCTGCGCGTCTGCCCCCTGAAGATCGCTCGGTGTCATGCGTTTTTCTTCACTGACTGAGCCATCTGACGCCTTGAGTGTCAGCTCTCCAGGCTGAAAATCCTTGTGGCTCTGCGTTGAGAATTCGAGCAGCTTGCTTGCCAGTGGCGTCGGGTATTCCGCAGTTTCGAGCCATTTAGCGATGAGCACGGAACCACCGTCCGGCAGTGGCCGGATCCCGACCGTTTGAAAATCGAATTTCGAAAGGTCGGCCATGAGCACAGCCTTGCTCAGGAGCGCAATCGCGTTCGGTCCCTTTACATCACTCTCAAAGGATATCTTGAGGTGGCAGGCATCCAGCGAAATCTTCGCCTGATCAGCGCCCTGGGTATTGGCTTCAAGAAAGGCAACGACGTCGGAGGAGGTGGGAGCCGGATCGGAAGAGCAGCCAGCAACAATCAGGGCCAGGCTCAAAGCTGCAATTGAAATCTTCATTTCAGGTCCGAATCCGAGTTCTTTCGCGTGATCAGCCTCCCAGTAGCTGCCAATTGAGCCTGTGGCAATTGAATTGGGATTTCCGCCCTCTCCGCATTCGCGGTGAGGGCGGTTGGGCTGGTCGGGCACTGCATTTGACCCGCCTAGATTTTTTCCTTCAGAAACTCCAGGGCAGACGTTTCGGCCTTGGCGCGCGCTGCTTCGTCAAATCCGAAGGTGACGCCGTAGGTCGGGCTTTTCAGCGTGTTCTGATAGTCCGTCATCACGGTTTCCGTGCCCCATTTCGGATCATCAAACCCTTGAAGGACTTCGGGGAATTCGACGATCTCGACATTTGCATCCGCTGCGGCAAGGGAGGAGCAGAGCTCCGGCTGGGTCCAGTCATTCCTGCCGGCGTTCAGGATCAGGATCGGATCGGCAAAAACGGCCGACGCCACCGATTTGCAGTTGGGATAGAACGAGACGACCGCTTTGAAACCCGCCCCGAAAAACTGGCGCGAACCGTCCCTGAGAGCGCTGCCCGTGGTCGAGCTCCTCGACCAGCCAACGGCTCCGATCCGGTCCGGATCGATCTTCTGGTGTGCTTTCAGGTAGGCCAGGGCGCCAAAGGCGTCCATGACACGCTCCCCGCCGAGACCGCTGACGCCTTCCCCCAGCACGTCTTCACAGGTGCCCGAGACATCGCGGGAAGAAAAACTGTCGACCTGGAGTGTGGCGTAGCCGGACCGGCGAAAGATTTCGGCCCAGCTGTCCTGGAAGTCCTGAGGTCCCTGGCAGTCATGCAGCAGCACCAGGGCCGGAAAGGGGCCTTCGCCATCGGGAAAGCCAAGCTTGCCGGATATCGGAAAACCCGGCTTTGGCTTCAGCTCGATGCCCTTGGCCTTGGCCTGCTTGATCTTGAATTTGCTCGGTGGCGTGGTGGCGCTCGTGAAGTCGACAGCGCTGACCTCGTCTGCGGTGCCGAGCGCCGGAACGGCAACAATGGCTCCAGATGCTGCCAGCAGCAGTGATAACAAACGTCCCTTGATGGTCTTTGGCATGATGTTCCCCCGGTTAATTGTCATTTTTGACGATCATAGGTGGAGTGGATGCCGTTGTCTTGGTGTTTTCGGGCCTTTGTGGCTGCTAAGGCTGACCTCGCCATCATTGCGCTGATGTTTTTGAGGGAATGTACCGCCGGACGGGCCTGTCAAAACGCTTTGTCTTCCGTTCCGCGGCATTGTTCTTAGCCGGAGCAGCGGCGAAGCTTCATCAGCTGCAACTGTTGAACTTACAGGTTGCGGGTCTCGCGCAGGCTCTGTCATCATGACGTGTCAGCGACACGTTATCGGGTTGATCTCTCGGTGTGATTGCAGCGTTTGACCTGCTCACCACCGCTTCGAAATCGCACGGTGAACAGCGGCAACTTCACCAAACTGCCTGCAAATCCTTCGTTTTCTTTCTTGACATGAATACTGATTCATGTGTCATATGTTGCAGCGTCAGGCGGCAATTCGGGCGTTGGCGGGCTGTGGGAGCGGCTTCGTCAATACGCGAGCCTCGCGCGCAACGGGAGGAGAATTCATGACGAAACGCGTATTCCGCTGGGCAGTGCCGGTTCTGGCCGGTCTCGGCTTCGCGGCGGCTTCTGCGGCAGGTGCCATGGCAGAAGATATCAAGATCGCGCATGTCTACGGCAAGACCGGGCCGTTTGAAGCCTATGCCAAGCAATCGCATACCGGCCTTCTCATGGGGCTGGAATATGCCACTGACGGCACGATGGAGATCGATGGCCGCAAGATCGTGGTGATCGAAAAGGACACGCAGCTGAAGCCGGATATCGGCAAGGCGGCGCTGGCCGAAGCCTATGGCGACGATGAAGTCGATGTTGCGGTGGGACCGGTTTCCTCCGGTGTTGCACTGGCCATGCTGCCGGTCGCCGAGGAATATGAAAAACTTCTGATCGTCGAGCCGGCTGTGGCAGACTCCATCACGGGTGCCAACTGGAACCGCTACGTTTTCCGCACGTCGCGCAACTCCTCGCAGGACGCAATCGCCAATGCCGTCGCGCTTGGTCAGGAAGGTGTTTCCATCGCGACACTGGCTCAGGACTATGCCTTTGGCCGTGATGGTGTAGCCGCCTTCAAGGAAGCGCTGGAAGGCACGGGTGCCAAGCTGGTGTTCGAGGAATATGCGCCGACCGATACCAAGGATTTCACGGCCAATGCGCAGCGTGTCTTTGATGCGCTCAAGGACGAGCCGGGCCGCAAGTTCCTTTTCGTGATCTGGGCCGGTGGCGGCAACCCGATCAGCAAGATCAAGGCAATGGAGCCGGAGCGCTTCGGTGTCGAGATTGCGACCGGTGGCAATATCCTGGCGGCGATGAAGGCCTACAAGGAACTGCCGGGCATGGAAGGGGCGACCTATTACTACTACGAGATTCCGAAGAACCCGGTGAATGACTGGCTGGTGTCGGAACACCAGAAGCGTTTCGATGCGCCGCCGGACTTCTTCACCGCAGGTGGCATGTCTGCGGGGATCGCGATCGTTGAGGCCATCCGCAAGGCCGGGTCCACCGACACCGAAGAGCTGATCACGGCGATGGAAGGCATGGAATTCGACAGCCCGAAGGGCAAGATGATGTTCCGCGCCGAAGACCACCAGGCCCTGCAGCCGATGTATCACTTCAAGATCCGGGTTGATCCGGACGTCGAGTGGGGCATCCCGGAGCTGGTGCGCGAACTCAAGATCGAGGACATGAACATCCCGATCCGCAACCAGTAAAAATTTTCTTGGCGCGGGCCTTCGTGGCCCGCGCCATTGACCTTCAGGTCAGATTTCGACCGGCATTCGCTTGCCTGTGCAGCCGGTGTCTCATCCGATACAGTTTCGTCTTCGTTGCAACCTGGGAACACTTACCGTGGCCAAGGAACACCCGATTCTTGAAACCAAGGACCTCACGATCCGCTTTGGCGGTCACGTGGCGGTCGATCATGTCTCCTGCGCTTTCGACCGGGGCACGCTGACGGCGATTGTCGGACCGAACGGGGCCGGCAAGACCACCTATTTCAATCTCATCTCCGGCCAGCTGACCGCGACCAGCGGCACAGTGCTCCTGAATGGGGAAGTCATCACGAAGATGTCCGTGCCGGACCGTACGGATCGCGGCATCGGGCGGGCATTTCAGCTCACCAATCTCTTTCCGACCTTGAGCGTGCGCGAGAACGTGCGGCTGGTGGCTCAGGCCAAGGCACGCAAGGGCTTCGATCTCTTCTCCATTGCCGAAAGCCATGTCGAGCTTCTGGAGCGGGCCGACCATGTTCTGTCCGAAGTCCGGCTGATCGATCAGGCCGACCAGACAGTCTCGGCCTTGCCTCATGGCGATCAACGCAAGTTGGAAGTGGCGCTGCTGATCGCGCTCGGGCCGCAGGTGCTGATGTTCGACGAGCCGACCGCCGGCATGAGTGTCGATGAAGTGCCGGTGATCCTGGAACTGATCCAGAAGCTGAAGGCCGACATGGACCGCACCATCTTGCTGGTCGAACACAAGATGGACGTCATCCGCACGCTCGCGGACAGGATCATTGTCCTGCATAACGGCGAACTCGTTGCCGACGGCGAACCGGCCGAGGTGATTGCCCTGCCGGTGGTGCAGGAGGCCTATCTCGGCAAGGCGCCGGACGCGGCCGGGGAGGCAGCTTGATGGCCGACAATCTTCTGACACTCTCCGGTGTGCACACCCATATCGGCCCCTATCACATTCTCCAGGGCGTGGACCTGACGGTACCTGTGGGCGGTGTCACGGTGCTTCTGGGCCGCAATGGTGCCGGAAAGACCACCACCTTGCGCACGATCATGGGGCTCTGGACGGCCAGCCAGGGCGATATCCGTTTCGAGGACCATGTCATCACACGGCTGTCGACGCCGGAGATTTCCCGCCGGGGCATCGCTTTTGTCCCGGAAGACATGGGTATCTTCACAGACCTGACCGTGGCGGAGAACATGATCCTGGCCGCGGCCAGCGGACCCCTGGACACCAAGCGGCTCGCCTGGATCAAGGAACTGTTCCCGCCGATCGGCACGTTCTGGAATTCTTCTGCCGGAACCCTGTCCGGCGGCCAGAAACAGATGCTGTCGGTTGCAAGGGCGATCATCGAGCCGCGGCGCCTGATCCTGATCGACGAACCGACCAAGGGGCTCGCACCGGCGATCATCCGCGCGATGACCGATGCGCTGCGGGAGCTGAAGGAAACCGACACCACGATTCTGCTGGTGGAGCAGAACTTCGCGATGGCCTCTTCGATCGGCGACACGGTCGCCGTCATGGATGACGGCCGCATCATTCATTCCGGCTGCATGCAGGAGCTATCGAACGACGCCGGCTTGCAGGAAAAGCTGATGGGACTGAGCCTGGAGGCACATCAATGAGCGAAACTTCGATCAAACCCCGCATCGAGAAAGTGCCGATCAGCGAGCAGTTTTTCCAGAAGCTGCCGCTTCTGCTCGTGCCGCTGCTGGCGGTCGCCGGCCTTGTCGCGATCGGCAATCCGGCGAGCTGGCTGACACTGACGGTCGCCGGTCTTGCCATGGGCATGATGATCTTCATCATGGCATCCGGCCTGACGGTGGTCTTCGGCCTGATGGACGTGATCAATTTCGGCCACGGGGCCTTTGTGGCGGTCGGCGCCTTTGTCGGTTTCACTGTGCTCGCCTGGCTCGCCGGCTGGACGGCCTCGCCAAGCGTGATGATGAACCTCGTCGCCGTCCTGATCGCCATACTGGCGGCGATGCTGGTCACCGGGCTGCTTGGTTATGCCTTTGAACGGGTGATTGTGATGCCCGTCTATGGGGAGCACCTGAAACAGATCCTGGTGACCATGGGCGGACTGATCGTTGCCCAGCAGATGATCTACGTGGTCTGGGGCCCCGATGAGCTGCACATTTCACGACCCGAAGCCCTTCAGGGGTCCTGGGTGCTCGGAGAAGCCGCCATCGAGAAATACCGGCTGGTCGCCGTCGGCATTGGGGTCGCACTGTTTCTGGCCATGCGCCACATTCTCAAGAACACCAAGATCGGATTGCTGGTGCGGGCCGGCGTGGAAAACGGCGAGATGGTCGAGTCGCTCGGCTACCGCATCCGCCGCCTGTTCCTGATCGTCTTCATGACCGGTTCGGCGCTGGCCGGGCTCGGCGGTGTCATGTGGGGGCTCTACCAGGAAACGATCACGGCCCATATGGGCTCGGAGATCATGGTGCTGGTCTTCATCGTGGTGATCATTGGCGGGCTCGGCTCGGTCGAGGGCTGCTTTATCGGCGCGATGCTGGTCGGGCTCCTGGCCAATTACACGGCGTTCCTGGCGCCAAAGGTGGCGCTGATTTCAACGATTGCATTGATGGTGGTGATCCTGATGTGGCGGCCGCAGGGGCTCTACCCCGTGGTCAAGGCGAAGTAAGGGGCGGAAAGAGACATGCTGACAAGACTTCTTTCGGGCGACACACCGCGCAGCGGCCTCCTGACCGCGCTCTTGCTGATCGTACTGATCTCGCTTGCTTTCGCCCCCTTTCTGTTTCCGGGCACCAAGTCGCTGGAGACGGCGGCGCGCATCTGCATCTTCATCGTGCTGGTGGCCAGTTATGACCTGCTGCTCGGCTATGCCGGGATCGTGTCCTTTGCCCATACGATGTTTTTCGGGATCGGCGCCTATGGAACAGCGCTTGCGCTGTCCTCCACCGGACCCTCCTACACGTCACTCATCTGGGGCACGGCTGCCGGCGCGCTGGTGGCGGCCCTCTTCGCGCTGGCTATCGGACTGTTCTCCCTGCGCGTGAAGGCCATCTTCTTTGCCATGGTAACGTTGGCGGTCGCGAGCGCCTTTGCCGTTTTCATCTCGCAGATGTCCTGGCTCACCGGCGGCGAGGACGGGCTCAACTACAAGATCCCGCGAGAGCTGACGCCTGCCTTCAAGCTGGTGAAGGAGAAGGTGTTCGGGGTCTGGATCAATGGCAAGCTGCTGGCCTATTACCTGGTGTTCTTCGGTTCCGCGATCCTGTTCCTGGTCATGCTGCGCATCGTCAACTCGCCCTTCGGCCGAACGCTGAAGGCGGTGAGGGACAATGCCTTCCGTGCCGAGGCGATCGGCTATCGGGTGGTCTGGTACCGGACGACGGCAACGGTTCTGTCCGCCGTCATGGCTGCCCTGGCCGGGTCGCTGCTGGCCATCTGGCTGCGCTACACGGGTCCGGCAACTACACTTTCGATGGAAATCATGATCGACATACTGCTCATGGTCGTGATAGGGGGCATGGGGACGCTCTATGGAGCCGTGCTCGGGGCCACCTTGTTCATCCTGGCGCAGACCTATCTGCAGAACCTGATGGGCGTGGCGGCCGACGCGACCAGTGCCGTACCGTTTCTGTCGACACTGGTGGCGCCCGAACGCTGGCTGCTCTGGCTGGGTGTCCTGTTTATTTTGTCGGTTTATTTCTTCCCGTCAGGCATTGTCGGGCGATTACGGGCAGGGCGTGCGTGAACGACAATTTGCTGCATATCCGGGATGAAGGCACGGGCCGGCCGCTGGTCCTGATCCATGGCTGGTCCTGTCCCGGGCAGTTCTTTCAAGGCCAGATCGATGCGCTGAAATCACACGCGCGGTGCATTGTTCCAGATCTTCCCGGCCATGGCATAACGGCGGGGCGCTTGCCGCTCTCCATCGCTTCGGCGGCCGATGCGGTCTATGCCGCCCTGGTCGAGCGGGAGCTTGAGAACATCATTCTGGTTGGCTGGTCGATGGGAGCGCTGGTTTCCTACGCCCTCATCGAGCGTTACGGCGCCGACCGGATTGCAGAATTCGTGGCCATCGACATGTCGCCGAAGGTGCTGAACACGGCAGACTGGACGAACGGCACCCTGAACGGCCTGAATGCGGACCTGAACCGGCATGTTCTGGAGGCCATGGTGGCCGACTGGCCAAAACTGCCCGGCCGGATTGCGTTGCGGCTGTTCGCGGAAGGGATTGAACCTGCTCCGGGGCAACTGGCTGCCGCCCGCAAGGAAATTGCTGCGGCAGACCCGGAAATGCTGCGCCCGATGTGGGCGTCGCTGACGGCACAGGACTTTCGGCCGCTCCTGAAAGACTTCCCGGTGCCGTTCCATCTGGCGGCGGGCCTCAAGAGCCAGCTTTATGGTGAAGGCGTGCATGCCTGGCACGCCGCGAACGTACCGGATTATCATTTCCACGGCTTCGAAAACTCCGGCCATGCGCCGCACATGGAAGAGCTGGATAAGTTCAACGCGTTGCTGCGGGACCTGGTGCGCGGTTAACTAGCCAGCTCCCTGTGAAACCTCATCCTGAGGAGCGCGCTTGCGCGCGTCTCGAAGGAGTGGTCGCTTGTTCCAGTGTTTGCTGCCCCCCCTTCGAGACGGGCCTTCGACCCTCCTCAGGATGAGGTGAAAAGGTGGAGACCGATAGCCATCCTGGACGGAGCGTATCGGAGATCCGGGGCCCTGATCCCCACAACAACTTGATTGAAGCTGCTAGTTTTGAAGCTTCCTGGGTCCCCGCTTTTGCGGGGATGACAGGGAGAGATAAGGCCTAGTGTCCGCCGCCGCTTTTCGATTTCACGAATTCGATGATCCTGTCGAGCACTGACAGGACCAGAAACACCGCGAGCAGACCGATGAAGAACCTGAGATCGGTGAACAGTGTGCCTTTGGTGAGGTCGAACGTTCTGACACCGATATTGGCGTAGATCCAGACGTAGTAGGCGGCGGTGACAAAGATCGCGGTTGCGATCAGTGCCACCAGGATGGTCTGCCAGGCGGGTTTTTGCGGGGTGTCGCTCATTTCAGGATCCTCGCACTTGCCAGATCCACCTTGAAGACCAGGAGATCGTCAAGCTGTTCGACATCGCCTTCCACCTCGATGAAAAGGGCCAGCAGCGGATCGATCTCGTCGCCCAGGAGATTGCCGTCGCTGTCGGCCATCAGGAAAAAGTTGCGGCCGTTGACGTCGCCTGAGGAGACGAAGACGGGCGGGATACCGCCGGTGAGGCACAAATCGGCACAGGCCTTGTGGGCGAGGCCCCGGCCCGGACGCATGGCTCCGGCGTAGCATTTGCCGTCGCAGATCTCGCCGGTCAGTTTCCAGCGACCGAGGGGGACAGGTTCTGATGGAGTAAATCCGGCAACTTCACCTTCAACGGCTTCAACACGGCCGACCTGGATCATCGTGAGGTCGCCCCGTGCGACCGGGACACCGCGCAGGGTCACGGATTCGCCCCTGTTGGTTTCGGCCTGGTCAAATGCGCCGCGTTTGCCCTGTCCGGTCAGCATGTAGGTCCGCGCAGGTGTCTCGCCGTCCGAAGGGACGCGCAAAACGGGGTAGGGGCGGAGTTCCAGGATGCCGACATTTTCAAAGCGGTTGCCCCACTGAAAGCCGCCGCTGCCCGGGTCGTTCTGGGTGGAGGACAGCGCCAGCGCCGCCAGTCCGAGGCCAGCGGCAAAGCAGACCGAGAAGACGGCCAGGAACATCACAAGGGGTTTTGGCACTGCGTTCAGGTAGCCGACGAAAAACGGTGCATCTTTTGTCTGTCTCCAGCTCATGCCGCGTCTCCGATCTCGACTGGGTCCACATGGGTTCCGGGGGGAAGGGCGTTCGGATCCAGCAGGATGGTCGAGCCGATCAGCTGCAGCCGGTAGGTGGAGATCTTTTCGGTAAACGGTGCCGGGGCGCGCCCGTCAGCCAGATTGTACTGGTAACCATGCCAGGGACAGGTGATGCAGCCCCAGAGCACCTTGCCCTCACCGAGCGGACCATTCTGGTGGGCGCAGGCATTGGTGATCGCCGACAGCTTGCCGTCATACTTGAAGATGGCGACCCGTTCGTCTTCGGCGAGGGTGACGACCTTCGCGCAGTCGTCATCGATCTCGTCGAGGTCACCGGCAACGACCCAGCCCTGCTGCTCCAGCGAGGCTTGAGCGGTGCGTTCACCGCGTTCGCGCCTCGCTTCCATGCGACCGGTCGCAAAATGAAGGCCGGAGACAAGTACGACGCTCGCAGCCACGACACTGGTGAAGATCGGATCGGCCGGGCCCTGCAAGGCTCCAAGCGCCACATGCAGGACGACACAGGCATAGGCCACGTAAATGGACATATGCAGCGCCTTCCAGATCGGTGCGCCCAGGAAACTCAGCCAGAAATCATGGCTGGTGGCTGCCAGGACGAACAGGATCAGAAGCGCGACGATCCCCAGGGTCTCGAACGGAAATCCGAGAAGCTGACCATAGCTGGTGTTGGAAGAAAGAAGCGCGACATAGCGATCCGTCGGCGAGAAGTTGAAATACCAGGTCAGGACGTAGTTGGCGTGCACGGCCGCGATGCCGGCAGTCATCACGCCAAAATGCCGGCGATTGTACAGGAGCGGCAGGAAGCGCCGGTCAAGCCGGGCAAGCGGTCCGATGCACAGGATCACGGTCAACATCAGGAAGGCGCAGCTGCCGAAGGCCCGCATGCGCAGGATGGCGCCGTCGATCGGCTTGCTGACATCCTCATAAGACGGGCCGACGCGGATGAAGACATAGAGATAGAGCGCAACGGCAATCAGAAGGACCGCGTCGTAGAAGATCTTGTTCCGGTTCCAGATGACCGGGGTGTATTGAACACTCATTGTGCGGTCTCTCCGGCGGAGGTAGCGGCAGGAGCCTCGATCAGGACGGCAGGACGGTCGGCCGGTGGTGTCTGCCTCAGGGCCAGGATCGTGAAGAAGACCAGCGGCAACAGGATGCCGAGAACGGTCCAGATCCGGGCATGGGCGGTTCGGTGGGCACGTTTCATCTTGCGTCCTCCTCGCCGCGTTCAAGCTTGAGCCAGCGGTAGAGCACAAGGGGCCAGATCAGGCAGATGCCGGGAATGAGCAAGGGCCGGAAGACGTATGAGCCGCGCGCGGAGGGCTCGACCCGGTCAATGCCGATCACCAGGAAGGCGGCGGCGACCACGCCGCCGGCCATCAGGTAATAGCGGCCGATCTCTAGCAACAAGGATGCTGTCTGCACTGCGTGCTCCCCTCCCTCAGCTCGGAATGCCCTGACAACAGACTAGCCGAGACGGCTGCGTTGCCAAGAGCTGAAAAGCCATCTGTTTGCGTTATTGCGGGGCTCGACCTCGTCGTCCGTAACCCAACCATGCCCCCGAAACGAGCATTCAAGCGGATGGGAAACGGTGTGGATCCCATGGTCAAGCCATGGGATGACGACGTGAAGAAGGTGTTGCCCCAACCTGTCATCCCCGCGACAGCGGGGACCAAGGACCTTTCATCATCAGACGGTCGATGGCACCGGGGTTTCCGGGGAGTCCTGGGTCCCGGCTCTGCGCTTCGCTTCGGCCGGGATGACAAAGTGGGAGAGTGGACCGCCATCACACCAGATCCGCATCCGTGACGATTTCCACCAGCGACGGCCCGTCAAGGGCGATTGCCGCGCCGATGGCATCCCCTAGCTCTGAGGCGTCCGTGACCCGGTGGCCATGCCCGCCGCAAAGCCGGGCGAAGGCGGCGAAGGACGGGTTCGTGAGGGTGGTTTCCCAGACTGGCCATTCACCGGAACGCTGTTCCTTGGAAATCTTGCCGAGTTCGGAATTGTTCAGGAGGATATGGGTGATGTTCATGCCGTATTTCACGGCGGTGGTAAACTCCATCGCGTATTGGCCGAAGCCACCGTCACCCGAAATCGAGATCACCTTGCGGCCCCGGTATTCCTCGAAATCCTGCGTGGCGCACCAGGCGCCGATCGCCGCCGGCAGACCGAAGCCGATGGAGCCCAGATAGCCGGACATCAGGATGCGCTGACCGCGCGGTTCGAAATAGCGGCCGAAGGAATAGGTGTTGTTGCCGACATCGACCGGAATGATCGCGTCTTCCGGGCAAAGCTCCGTCAGGACCTTGAAGATTGCAGCCGAGTGAATGCCCTGGCCACGGTCTTCCGTCAGACGGGTTTCCTTTTCATCGCGCCAGATTTGCCAGCGTTCGAAAAGTTCGGCGAGCTGATAGGCCGCATGCGCAGACTTTTCCAGCTTCGGCCGGATTGCGTCACAGAAGGCGCCGATCTCGCCCCAGATGGGAAGTGAAACGGGATGGAACTTGCCGAGCTGCATGCGCTCGTAGTCGACCTGGATGATAGTCTTGTAAGACGCAATGCCCGTGTGGTTGGAGAAGGAACTGCCGAGCGCCAGGATCAGATCGGCCTCGTTCATCAGCCAGCTTGCGATCGGCGTGCCGGACCGCCCGAGTACACCGGCGGCGTTCGGATGATTGTCCGGTATCAGGCCCTTGCCCTTGAAGGTCGTCAGCACCGGTGCGCCCAGATGTTCGGCCAGTTCGATGACCTTCTCACGGGCCTGCAACGCACCGTAGCCCATGATGATCACGGGCCGTTTGGCCTCCTGCAACATCTCGCGGGCCTTTTGCAGGTCCTCCGGCGGCGGGCTGATTTCGGAACGGGAGACCCGTCCTTCGGGCCCGGACGGAGCCTGGTCGCTCGCGATGGTCTGGACGTCGTCCGGGAAAATCAGGTGGCTGACGTCCTGCTCCAGTGTGGCGGTCTTCAGCGCGAGCGTCATCAGTTCCGCATGGTTGGATGAGGACAGGACGGGCTGCGAAAACCGGGCGACGGCCTCGAACGCCGATTTCAGATCGATATCCTGAAAGGCACCCGGCCCGAACACCTGGGTCTGTACCTGGCCGGTCAGGGCCAGGACGGGCGCCCTGTCGACCTTGGCATCCCAGAGCCCGGTCAGGAGATTGGTGGCCCCCGGTCCGGCAATTGTCAGGCAGCCAGCGGGTTTGCCGGTCAGCTTGCCATAGGCGGAGGCCGCAAAGGCGGCTGCGCCCTCATGACGAATACCGACATAACCGAGATTACCCTTGTTGACCTGCAGGCGAATGGCATCCGCAAGGCCGAGATTGGAATGGCCGACCATGCCGAAGATGCGTTTCACGCCCCAGTTGACCATGGTCTCGGCCATGACGTCGGTCACCGTGCGCTCATGCGGCGGTTCGGCTTCCAGGCCGACAAAGATCTCGCCGTCCTCGATCTTGAGAGGGAAGATCTTCTGGCCCGAATCCTCGTGGCCACCGGGAGGGGCACCCGTCAGCGGGTCGAAATCCCAACCATGCCAGGGGCAGCGGATCCAGCATTTGCCGTCCGTGCCCTTTTCGATGGAGCCTTCGCCCAGAGGACCGCGCTGATGCGGGCAGTGATTGTCCATGGCCGCCCACTGGCCGTCGAAATGGGACAGGCAGATCGAGGTGGTGCGGGCCGTGACCGTCTTGACCCGGCCTTCGGGCAGATCGTCAGTGGTGCCGACCTTGATCCAGTCGAGATTTTCCGTGTCCATAAGTCTCTCTCCCTCAAAGTCGTGTCAGGTCAGGCAACGCCGCCATAGGCGACACCGGACAGATCGGCCATTTCCCGTTTCCAGGTTGTCAGGTCGTCCGGGTTGAACTGGTTCAGATGCGAATAGCCGCAGGCACGCGCCATCACCTGCATCAGCTCCACGGACGCTTCGAAGAAATTCGTCAGCTGGCGGGCGGATTTTTCGATCTGCAGGCGGTTGACCAGATGGGGTTTCTGGGTGGCAATCCCGACCGGACAGTTGTTGGTGTGGCAGGCGCGCATGGCAATGCAGCCAATCGCCTGCATTGCAGAGTTGGAAACGGCAATTGCGTCGGCACCAAGAGCCATGGCCTTCACGAAATCGGCCGGTTTCCTGAGGCCGCCCGTGATGACCAGTGACACATCGCTGCGACCGCTTCTGTCGAGATGGCGCCGCGCGCGGGCAAGCGCCGGGATGGTCGGCACGGATATGTTGTCCCGGAAGATGATCGGGGCCGCCCCGGTGCCACCGCCGCGGCCGTCCAGAATGATGTAGTCCACGCCGATCTCAAGCGCGGCGTCGATGTCCTTTTCGATATGCTGGGCGGAGAGCTTGTAGCCGATCGGGATGCCGCCCGTGCGGCTGCGCACCTCGTCGGCAAAATCCTTCACCTCAGAACACTCCGTCCAGTCCGGGAAGCGCGGCGGCGAGATGGCATCCGTACCTTCTTCTAGCCCCCGCACCTCGGCGATCTTGCCTTTGACCTTCGCGCCGGGCAGATGCCCGCCGGTGCCGGTCTTCGCGCCTTGACCTCCCTTGAAATGGAAAGCCTGGACCTTGTTGAGCTTCGGCCAGTCAAAGCCGAACCGCGCCGAGGCAAGTTCGTAAAAGTAACGGGAATTGGCTTCCTGCTCTTCCGGCAGCATGCCGCCTTCGCCGGAACAGATGCCGGTGCCGGCAAGCTCGGCGCCGCGGGCAAGCGCGATCTTCGCCGGCTCCGAAAGCGCGCCGAAACTCATGTCGGAGACAAAGAGCGGGATCTTCAGGCGCAGCGGCTTCTGGGCGTTCGGGCCGATAACGACATCGGTGCCGACGGGGTCGCCGTCAAGCAGGGGAAAGCGCTGCAGCTGGGCGGTCAGGATCTGGATATCGTCCCAGTCGGGCAGCTGCGTGCGCGGCACGCCCATGGCGTCGACACGTCCGTGATGGCCGGTCTTGGTGAGGCCGTCGCGGGCATATTGCTGGATGAGGCCAGTGTAAGGTTCTTCCTCGGTGCCGTGGCTGGTATCGGCATAAAGGCCGAGATACTGATCGCGCTGAAACGGTTGCGGATGATCTTTTGCCCAGGCCGCGATTTCCTCTTCATCGACAAGAACGTCGTCACCCTCGACCCAGCTCTGGAACTTGGGCAGGGCCTCGGAATTGTTGTATTCCGAGACGCCGCTGTCGAGGCGGTAGTCCCAGTAGTGCAGACCGCAAATCAGGTTGTCGCCCTGGACATAACCATCCGACATCAGCGCGCCGCGGTGGAGGCATCGGCCGTAGAACACCGAGACGTCATCATCGAAGCGCACGACGACCAGATCGACATCGGCGACCAGCGCATATTGGGGCTCTCTGTCCGGCAATGTACTGAGTTTGGCAACGGCTTGTTTTTTCATCTTGTCCCCCGGCTAACGGCGTTTTCGCCCTGGCTGTTTCGGTCAAATCTTGTCAGTGGAAATGTCGGGTCTCATCGGTGGCGAAGCCTTCATCTCCGCTGCACCTTCATTGGCGGACATGCGTGCGCCGTACCATTTGGCAAAGGGCACGGCGGTGACGCCATGCAGCACCGCGCTGATCCACACGGCGTTGACGGCAAGGTTCAGAAGATATTCGCCGATGTCGTGATCGAGCTGGTCGACAATCAGCAGCGCAAACAGGGCGGTTGCCAATCCGCGCGGGCCGAACCAGCCGAAGAAGAGTTTCGTGAGAGGCGCCGCGTCGGTTCCGGCGAGCGACAGCCAGACGGCCAGCGGGCGCACGATGAAGAGGCTGGTCAGAATGATCGCGAGCGTGGTCGCGTCCAGGTGGACGATCGCATTTGGTACGAGCGCCAGTCCGATCAGGAAGAAGGCGCCCCAGGCCAGCATCTGGCCTTCGCTTTCGGTGAATTCGAAGATGAAGGCGCATTGCCCCTTGATGAAATTGCCGAAGAAGAGCCCGGCGACGAAAGCGGAGATGAAGCCGTTGCCGTCGACCATGCCGGCGGCCAGATAGGCGCCGCCCGCCATGGCAAGGGCGCCGATGCCTTCAATGGTCACCGAGGTCATCTGGCGGCGCTTGGCGGCGAGGAACATGACACCGCCAACCGCGCCGATCACACCGCCGACCAGCGGGCCGAAAACAAGCTGCTTGGCACCGAAGAGCAGCCAGTCGGTTGCTTCCGGCTGCATCATTTCGCCGACAAGGCTTGCGAACAGGAGAATGATCGGCAGGGCCATGCCGTCATTGAGACCGCTTTCCAGGGTGAGGGCCCGGCGCACCCGTTCCGGCACGGCTTCATTGGTGACAACGGCTTGGCCGAGGGCGGCATCGGTTGGGGCCAGCAGGGCTGCAGCGAGCGCTGCCACCAGCAGCGGCATCGGTGACAGGAGAGGGGCAGCCACGGCCGTGCCGATGACGACGGCGAGCGGCAGGCCGATGATCAACATGCGCAAGGGCCATTGATGGCGGGCGCGGAGCGCTTTCAGATTGATCTGGGCAGCGTCCAGAAACAGCAGGATGATCAGGGCGACTTCCGCAACGATATGCAGGAGATGTTCCGCCTCGGCAAAGGGAAACAGTCCGGTCTGCGCCATCAGGACGCCGAAACCGATAAACAGGATCGGGGCAGTAAGAATGCCATTGGACAGGGTTTTTGCCAGCAGCGTGTAGCAGACCGTAAACATCGCCAGCATCAGAAGACCGGTGGTCATCTAATCATCTCTCTCCCAAAGCCCACGGCGTCATTAGGGCAGGTCTGCTTTGTCATCTCAAATCATAAGCAGATGACACTCCTGTGTGGCAATCGTGAAATTCCGCAGGGGAAGTTTTCAGTTCGGAACCAGGAGGAACCGGGCGGGGGCAACACGTGACAAGCCGGTATCAAGCCGGGCAGTCTGGCGGAGAATGGCATCGGCGTCGTCCGGACGGGCGGCTATTTCGAGAATCAGTTTCTTGCGCACGGCATCAGCGAAGGTTTCCGGACTGTCGGCGGTGACAACAAAGGCGGCCGGTCCGCCAATGATGTTGCGGAAGAACCGGTCTTCCAGGTCATAGGCGACCGGACGACCTGAACAATGGCGGCACAGCACCGCCAACCCGTTGATGACAATGCCGGACGAGACCACCGCTTCGCGGGCCTCCGAAATGGTTGGCCCATTCCAGTTGTTGGCGCTGTCGGCGGACAGATCGATCACCCGGCGCAGCCCGGTATAGGCATTGGTGTCGATGAGTTCCTTGCCCTTCAGCAGTGCTGCTCCAATGGCATTGCGCCCATACGCCCGTCTTGGTGGCTCCATCAGGCGTGTGGCGAAGTCCTGGGCAGAAGCCGGGCCGTCGATCACCATCCAGTCGACAACCACGTCCTGGGAGAACATGTCGGCCCATTCGACATAGGTGACGGCGATCTTGCCATAGGCGTTGCTGGCAATGGCATTCAGCACTGACGGGTCCGTGATCGCGTCGGCATAACCCTGACGCTGAAAGCGGATTTCGGCGTCGTCAATCGAACCTGTTGCATCGGCGAGCAGCACCAGTTCGAGGTCGAGTTCCTCCGAAACGACGGGCGCGGTGGCCCAAAGGCTCCAGGCAAGAAGGGCAAACAGGATCCGCATAGGCATCGCTCCGGGCTAGGCACGCCAAGATGTAGCTAGGGCAGGGAGGGGGGCTGGCAAAGGGAACAGGGCGATTGTCTGGTCGAACCAGCCTGGCCGCACAAGGTTCGTCATTGCAGGGCTTGACCCACTGCTGTCCGGTATAAGTCGGCCCAGTTTCAACAGATCATTGATTCATCGTCGATATTTACGCTTCTCCCAATCCTGGATACGCAGCGCCTTACCGCTTGTTCCAGTCTCCCCCCTGGAGGGGGAGATGTCCGGGAACCGGACAGAGGGGGGCACAGCGGTTCCTCGAATTCGGAGAAGGCCTTGTATGCGGGGAGGTCGAGCTCCCCCTCTGTCTCCTGACGGAGACATCTCCCCCTCCAGGGGGGAGACTGGAACAAGCAGCGAAGCCTATATACGGTCAGATGCATCTGTTTAACCGGACAGCAGTGGGCTTGACCCTGAAATCCGTGCCCTTGAGCTTCATTGTCGATTTCGTTCGCGTGGAAAATGCGAGGCATGGATCCCATGGTCAAGCCATGGGATGACGAGAAAAATGCGGTTGGTTTGCCTGATGGCACAGGCAGAAAAAAGAAGAAGCCGCCCTTCAAAGAAGTGCGGCTCCAAATGAACAGAAAACTTTACCCGCAGTTACGCCACGGCCCGGGCCAGGGCACATTGCGACCAGAGATCGTTGATCGCATCCGCCAATTGCTCGATGTCGGCGGCCGTGTGCAATGGGGTCGGGGTGAAGCGCAGGCGCTCGGTGCCGACCGGCACGGTCGGGTAATTGATCGGCTGCACATAAACGCCATAGGTGTCGAGCAGGATGTCGGAGATCCACTTGCACTTCTTGGCATCGCCCACCATCACCGGCACGATGTGGCTCGGGTTTTCCATATGCGGAATGCCGCGCTTGTCGAGTGCCGCACGCAGTTGGGCGACCCGGTCCTTGTGCGCCTTGCGCTCGAACGGGCTTTCCTTCAGGTGGCGGATCGAGGCGGTTGCGCCTGCGGCCAGTGCCGGCGGCAATGCCGTGGTAAAGATGAAGCCGGAGGCGAAGGAACGGATGAAGTCGATCACCGTCTTCGACCCGGTGATGTAGCCGCCCATGACGCCGAAGGCCTTGCCGAGCGTGCCTTCAATGATCGTCAGGCGATCCATCAGGCCTTCGCGTTCGGCAACGCCGCCGCCGCGCGGGCCGTACATGCCGACCGCGTGCACTTCGTCGAGATAGGTCAGCGCGCCGTATTTTTCTGCGACGTCGCACAGTTCCTTGATCGGCGCGATGTCGCCATCCATGGAATAGACGCTTTCAAAGGCAACCATTTTCGGCGCGTCCGGATCGTCAGCTGCCATCAGGCGCTCCAGATCCTCGACGTCATTGTGCTTGAAGATGCGCTTCTCGCAGCGGGCATGGCGGATGCCCTCGATCATCGAGGCGTGGTTCAGCGCGTCGGAATAGACGATCATGCCCGGAACCTGGGAGGCCAGAGTGCCAAGCGCGGCCCAGTTGGACACGTAGCCGGACGTAAAGATCAGTGCGGCTTCCTTGCCATGCAGGTCGGCCAGCTCGTTTTCCAGGAGCACATGGTAGTGATTGGTGCCGGATATGTTGCGGGTGCCACCGGCACCGGCGCCGCATTTCGACAGCACGTCCTGCATGGCACCGACAACCTTGTCGTTCTGGCCCATGCCGAGATAGTCATTGGAGCACCAGACGGTCACGTCCTGGATGCTGCCGTCCTCACGATAACGTTTGGCGCGCGGAAAATTGCCGGCCTGGCGTTCGAGATCGGCAAAAACACGGTAATTACCGTTGTCATGCAGTTTGCCCAGGCGCTCTTCCAGATACGCGTTCACGTCCATCTTCGGGATCCTCTCTTCGCAGGCCCCTTTGCCTGCGCCTCATTCCAGCCTCAGTCCAATCCGTCCTGACCAAGACCAGCGGCTACGTTATAGCCATTCAAAACTGCTTAGCAAAGTTTTGGCCTTGATCAAGGTCAATTGCGTGCCTGCGTCCATACGTCATATATGAATTTTTGCATGTTTTGGAGTTTAAATCCATCCGGGATGTGTCCCAATCGCTCCGGCAAGTGTCCTGAAAGCCTAGAAAATCCGCAAAATCGGCCGTTTATTGAAGAAGTTTCTTGCTTTCAGACAACAAACATGAATACTGATTCATGTTTCAGGAATTTGGGAGGACCTCGGACGTGCGCAAACCGGCCGAAGCGGCGGACATGCCAAGCAAGGTGGCAGCCAACCAACCCAAGACGGCGCGGGGAGAGGCCACGCGACGAGCGATTCTGGCTGCGGCCGAGAAAGTCATCGGCGCCAAGGGCTACAATGACGCTTCCATCGGTCATATTACCAGCGAGGCCGGGGTCGCCCAAGGAACTTTCTACATCTATTTCACGACAAAAGAGCAGGTCTTTTCCGAGCTTGTGCTGGAAATGGGCCGTCTGGTGCGTCACACGATCGCCGAAGCAACCCAGGGTATCGACAACCGGCTGGAAGCGGAGAAGGCCGGTCTTTACGCCTTCCTGGATTTCGTGCAGGCCCATCCGGATCTTTACCGGATCGTCCAGGAGGCGCTGTTCGTCGATCCGGACGCCTATGAAGAATACTACAAGGCCTTTGCCTCCGGATATCGCACGGGGCTTGAGGCGGCCGAAGCGGCCGGCCAGATTTCCAGTGGCGACAGTGAAACCCGGGCCTGGGCGCTCATGGGCATTGCCCGATCGCTGGGGGAACAGCTCGTTGTGTTCAAGTCGGACAAACCGATCTCCGACCTTGTCGCAAGCGCCTATGACCTCATTGAAAACGGTATCAAGCCGTGAGGTTGCGGCAATGAGCTTCGTTGAAACCGAGTGCCGCAATGGCGCCATCTGGCTCTGGCTAAGCCGGCCCGACCGTCACAATGCGTTGATCCCGGCCTTGATTTTCGACCTGCGAACAGCAATTGCCGAGGCTGCGGACAAGGACCCGGTCGCGCTTGTCCTGTCCGGGCGGGGCAGCAGTTTTTCGACCGGCGGCGATCTCGGCGGGTTTCTCGATCATGCCCGTTCGCAGATCGAACTCAGGGCCTATGCCGATCTTCTGGTCGGCGGGCTGCATGATGCCATTCTGGATCTGCTTGCGTTTCCCGCACCGGTCATGGCAGCGGTCAATGGTCCGGTGACGGGCGGGTCGACCGGCCTGATGCTGGCAACCGACTTGGTTGCGATTGCAGAAACTGCTTTCATCCAGCCCTATTACAGCCAGGTCGGGTTCGGGCCGGATGGTGGCTGGACAGCGCTGTTGCCCGACCGGATCGGCACTTCCCGTGCGCTGGCAATCCAGTACCGCAACACCCGGATCAGCGCGGGAGAGGCTGTTGAACTGGGGTTGGCGGCAGCCTTGGGGCCAGTTCCGGACCTGCCGGCAACGATTGACAGTTGGGTGGAAGACCTCGGCAAGGGCTATGCGCAGACCCATCAGGTGACGCGTCAGAATGTCTGGGACGTTTCGCGCCGCGAAGAGGTCCGGCGACGGCTCGACCAGGAAAAAACCAGGTTTCTCGACCTGATCGGCCGGCAAGGCACCCTGGAAGGCATGAAGGACTTCACGAGGAAACGCGCCTGAGACGCACCGCTTCTATCGCTGGAGCGCCGGGTGTTTGGGAGGATGCATGGACTTTGTTACCGATATGGCTGCGAAACGCGCCGAGCTGACGCCGGACGCCATCGCCTTTATCGATCATGAAACAGGTCGGCGATTCACGTTTTGCGACATCAATACCCGGGCCAGCCGTCTCGGAAATCTGCTCCTGAACAAGGGGCTCGCCAGGGGCGACCGGGTGGCTGCGCTGTGTCTCAATCATCCCGACTTCTTTGTGCTGCTGTTTGCGGCCCAGAAGACAGGCATTCTGCTGGTGCCGCTCAACTGGCGCCAGCCTGCAGGTGAACTCCGGCCCATCCTGGCAGCCTCTGGCGCAAAGCTGCTGTTCCATGACGAGGCCTTTGCCGAGACAGCAAACGAGCTGGCTGATGGCGCCGGTATGGACCTTCTGCCGCTCGGCGCCTCTGCGGACAGCAGCAGCCTTCTGGATGAGCTGTTGGAGGAGGCCAGTCCGGCGGCGATCGGATGTGGACGCATCAAGGCGAACGCCCCCTGGTATCTGCTCTATACGTCGGGCACCACGGGGCTGCCAAAAGCTGTCATTCAGACGGCCGGAATGGCCTATGCAAACATGATCAACTACAGCCAGGCGAGCGGGCTTTCTATCGGCGAGAAGGGGGTCAATTTTCTGCCGCTGTTCCACACGGCCGGCATCAACCTGCCGACCTTGCCGATTTTTCTGAATGGCGGGTCTTCGACGGTGATGCGCAAGTTCGACCCGGACACCGTTCTCGGCCTGATCGATTCCGGCGAGGTGACCTGTTTCTTCGGCGTGCCCGCCATTTATCAGGCGCTTTCCCTGTCTTCCAAGATCGGTGCCGCCCGCTTTGACGCGGTCAGGTCACTTGGGTGCGGTGGGGCGCCGGTGCCCAAGCACCTTCTGACCGAATTCCAGGGCAGGGGCGTTACCATCTGCAATGGCATGGGCATGACGGAAACCGGACCAACCGTCTTCCTGATGGACAAGGCGCATGCGGCCAGAAAAATCGGTTCTGTCGGTAAACCACAGCTGCTGACGGATGTCAGGCTGATCGATGGTGACGGCGGAATTGTCGAAGGGCCAGGTGAAGGCGAGCTCCAGTTCCGCGGTCCGAATATCACACCGGGTTACATGGACAATCCGGACGCGACCTTTGGCACATTTACGGTCGATGGGTGGTTGAAATCCGGCGATATCGGCCGGCGCGACGAGGACGGCTATTACTTTATCGTCGACCGGATCAAGGACATGTTCATTTCAGGGGGCGAGAACGTTTACCCCGCCGAAGTCGAAAAGGTGTTGCTCACCCACCCGTCGGTGCTTGAGGCGGTGGTGATCGGCGTGCCAAATGAAAAATGGGGCGAGGTCGGTGCCGCCTATCTGATCGCCCGACCGGGCATGGAGATCGATACCGCCGCTCTGCCCGCCTGGTGCCGCACCCATCTTGCGCCCTACAAGATCCCGAGAAGCTTCGAGGTGGTGGAAGATCTGCCTCGGACGGCGGCCGGCAAGGTGCGCAAGAACGTGCTCAAAGACAGTTTTCAGACCGAAAAAACACCGGAGGATGCGTGAGTCATGAGCCTCACCGCAGACGCGCCCTTGAGCGCAACATTCACCTGGATCCCGCGACAGGCCGATTTTGATGCCTTTGCAAGACTCTCCGGTGATGACAACCCGATCCATGTCGATCCCGAGTTTTCGGCCAGAACCCGGTTCGGACGGACTGTCTCGCATGGCATGCTGCTCTACACGCGGGTCTTTGCGCATCTGAAGGCGCTTTTTCCCGGCCGGACCCACGCGGTTCAGAACCTGATGTTTCCGAACCCGTCCTATGCCGACGAGGAACTGACCTTTTCCTTTCTCGAAAGGGATGATAAGCCCGGGATGATCGATATCGAGATCAAGCGCAGCGCCGACGGAGCCGTGACCCTTTCCGGAAGCTGCAAGCTTGGAGGCGCGGCATGACCCTGGAACTCGGCAATCGTTCGGAACTGACCCGCAGCTATACGGTTCAGGACATGAAGGACTTCGCACTTTTGGCCGGTGAAGACACAAGTGTGCCGGAAAGCGTTCCGGGTCCGCTGATCGGCGGACTGTTCTCCTATCTGCTCGGGGTGAAACTTCCGGGCCGGGGCACGAATTATCTGAAGCAGAGCCTGGAGTTTCTTGCCCCTGCGCCCGTTGGTGAACCGCTGACGGCCTCGGTCACGATCACACGCTTGAGGCCTGAAAAGCATCTTGTTGATCTGGAAACCGTCTGTCAGACCTCGGATGGCACGAGGGTCTGTGAGGGCCGGGCGCTGGTTTATGTCGAGGATGTCGGCAAGGACTGATCTCTGTGTCCATCAAGGTCACTCTCCCTCGACGACACGCACCTTGGCCGGCCAGAAGGCGTAATGCGCAGTCAACCTGTCGGCCATCGGGATCGGGGTGCGGTAGACCCAGCCGATTTCGGTGCCGTCAACGGCAACATAGCTGGCGTCTCCCTTGATCGGGCAGTGCGTTGACCGGTCGACCGGCACCAGGCCGGTTTTCAGATCCGCTTCGGGAAGATAGAAGACCGGATCGTAAAAGGATTTGCCGATTTCCAGAACACGAAGCGCGCTGGTGCTGTCCGCAATCAGTGTTGCGCCGTGGTAGATCCGTATCCGGCGGGGCACATCCTTGATCACCATGAGATGATCGGGATTGCCCGGGTTTCGGATCGCGTCGTTGAAAGCCTGCAAAGCCGTTGCGGTCATCTCTGTCTCCTTCAGCTTAAACTGATATGGTTCAGGTGCAAAAAGACGCAACCGGCGAACGGCAGCTGTGCAGATTTCGTCCGCAACGGATCGGTCCGGGAACCGAACGCCGCCAATTTGACCTTGAAATTCGCCTGTGACCTGCGCTCAAACAGAGCCTCTGGTTTCAAAGCAGGAAAATCGACCTATGAACGGCACACAAAACGACTTCTTGAGAAAACTGTTTCAGCGTGCCGTCGAAGTCGCAGATCCGATGAAAAGCCTTGCCGCGTTTCTACCGGAAAAACCGTCCGGCCGTGTGGTCGTGATCGGCGCAGGCAAGGCATCGGCGCGCATGGCAGAAGCGGTCGAAGCCGAATGGGGGCCGTGCGAAGGTCTGGTCCTCACACGCTATGGCTATGCGCGTCCCTGTGAAGGCATCGAGATCGTCGAAGCGGCCCATCCGGTGCCGGATGCCGCCGGCCAGGAGGCGACACAGCGCCTGCTGGATTATCTCGGGTCCCTGGACGAAGACACATTTGTGCTGGCCCTGATCTCCGGCGGTGCGTCTGCCCTGCTGACGGCTCCGGCAGGCAATATCACCCTGGCGGAGAAACAGCAGGTCAACCAGAGCCTGCTTGCTTCCGGTGCGCCGATTGGCCAGATGAATGTTGTTCGCAAACATCTGAGCCGCGTGAAAGGTGGTCAGCTGGCGGGCGCGGTCTCTCCGGCGCGACTGCTTGCCTTGCTCCTGTCTGATGTGCCGGGGGATGATCCGGCCGAAATTGGCTCCGGACCCACTGTAGGCGACAGCACAACAGCGGCAGACGCCAGGGCGATCATCGAGCAATGGAAAATTGAAGTGCCGACTGCCGTGAGCGAGGTTCTGGCCGCACCAACCGGCGTGCTGCGGCCGGACGATCCAAGGCTTGCCAATGTAACGAACACGATTTTCGCAGCGCCCTCCCAGTCGCTGGAGGCGGCCGGGGCACTGGCAGAAGCCGAGGGCTGTGAGATCCGGATACTGGGTGATGCCCTGGAAGGAGAGGCACGGGAGGTGGCTGCGGAGCATGCAGCCCTCGCCCTTCGGCTGCAGGCCGAGCGCCCGGCGGACAGCAAGCCGCTGGTGCTGCTGTCGGGCGGCGAACTGACTGTAACGCGGCGTGGAAACGGGGTCGGTGGGCCCAATGCGGAATATGCGCTGGCGCTCGCGCATGCTCTTGATGGCGCACCCGGTATCCATGCGATTGCCTGTGACACGGATGGCGTCGACGGAGCGGCAGAAGTCGCTGGTGCCGTTATCGGTCCGGAAACGCCCGCCAAGGCCAGGAACGCGGGTGAGAACCTTCAGGAAGCGCTTGGTGCCAACAACGCCCATGGTTTCTTTGAAAAAATCGACGATCAGGTGGTCACAGGACCGACACTAACAAATGTCAATGATTTCCGTGCTATCTGGATCGGATAACACGCTGTCTCGAGGTCGCTCCGGGTTTCGGTAGCCGGTGGCCTTGCTGGCAAAGGCTAGTGTCGAAAGGCCCGACGTGAGCGAACTCACCATTACACGCGCGGTGCGCATACCGGATGCGTTCCGGATCGAGCGGTTCCTGTCCAACCCCAAACTGGGGCCAAGGCTGCTGTTCTTCAGTGGCGGTTCAGCCCTCAATGGCGTGTCACAGCAACTGAAACGCTATACGCATAATTCCATTCATCTGGTTACACCTTTCGACAGCGGTGGTAGCTCGCAGGGCCTGCGCCTTGCCTTCGACATGCCGGCCATCGGCGATCTCAGAAGCCGGCTGATGGCGCTGGCCGACGAAACGGTTCTTGGACACCCGGATGTCTTCCGGTTGTTCACGCATCGCTATGCCAGGACGGCGGATCAGGCCGATCTGGCTGGCGAACTGGATGCCATGATTTCCGGGAGCCATCCGCTGGTCGAGGCGATCGAGCAACCGATGCGTACGCTCATTCAGAACCAGCTCGGCACATTCCGGGCTGCCTGTCCGAAGAGTTTCGACCTTCGTGGTGCCAGCATCGGCAATCTGATCCTGGCCGGTGGTTATCTCAATCAGAACCAACAGCTTGAACCGATCATCTTCCTTGTGTCCAAACTGGTTGGCGTGCAGGGAACCGTCCGGGCGGTTGCCGACGACAATCTGCATCTTGGTGCGGAGCTGGCGAATGGTGAGACGGTCATCGGCCAGCATCTGCTGACCGGCAAGGAACATGCGCCGCTGACCTCGCCGATCAAGGACTTCTTTCTCAACCAGGGTCTCAAGGCCAAAGACCGGGCGGAAGCTGTTTTCCCGGAGCGGAACCGGTCACTGGTGCAATCGGCCGATCTGATCTGTTACGCGCCTGGCAGTTTCTATACCAGCCTGGTCGCAAATCTGTTGCCGGCGGGGGTTGGTCAGGCGGTTGCCTCGCGCACGGTGCCGAAGGTCTATGTGCCCAGCCTGGGGCCGGATCCGGAAACGGGCGAGCTGACCCTGCCGGACAAGGTGCACACGTTGCTGACCTATCTGTTGCGGGATGCCGGTTCCAATTGCCCGGTGCACAAGTTGTTGAATTTTGTCATTGTCGACGAAAGTGTTCCGGAAGAGGAAGCACAGGAAATCCGGGCCAGGGGCATCAGCGTCGTGCGGTTGAACCTCGTCAGCCGGGCGTCCGCTCCCTATTATGATCCGGTGCCGCTCTGCGAAGCTCTTGTGTCGCTGAC
The DNA here is from genome assembly GCF_002237595.1 of Labrenzia sp. VG12. Taxonomy (NCBI): domain Bacteria; kingdom Pseudomonadati; phylum Pseudomonadota; class Alphaproteobacteria; order Hyphomicrobiales; family Stappiaceae; genus Labrenzia; species Labrenzia sp. VG12. The sequence continues at coordinate 3,246,261 of NZ_CP022529.1, read as the reverse complement.
ATGAGAGACCAGCATAAGGAAAGGAAGAGGCCATGAAACGCACCAAGCTATTGAACCGGCATCTGAGCAAGCTTGTGGCCTCGCTCGGACATCTGGACGAGATCGTTGTTGCCGATGCCGGACTACCGGTTCCGCCGAATGTCGGTGTCATCGATCTGGCTGTCAGTCCGGGTGTGCCGGGCTTTTTCGATGTCCTTGATGCACTGATTGACGAAATGGTTGTTGAGCAGGCCGTCTTTGCCGATGAGGCCTCGCCGGAGCTCACGACGGAAATCGAGGTTCGCCTGGCGCACTGGGCGGCTGAAATCGGCAAACCCATCGAACATGTCCGGGTTCCGCACGAAGCCTTCAAAGGCCGGACCGGCAAGGCGCGAGCCGTCATCAGGACGGGCGAATGCACGCCTTACGCCAATCTCATTCTGGTTTCGGGCATTCCCTTCTAGCCAACGGGACGAGCCTGCCTCTGAAAAAGAGGCCACCTGCTTTCTCAACAATGCAGGTGGCATTCTTTTCCGTAACTGCGTTCCGAAACTTTCCGCTACGTAGTTTTGTTGCAGGGACAGGGTCTTCCCGCTCTGCGAAAAAAATAGTGCATGGCACCAAAACCGATTTTGTTGACTTACAAAATCGGTTTTGTAACACTTTATTCAACAAAAGCCGCAGCGGCGCAAGACTGCGGCAGGGTCGGGTCGAGAGAATCCGGGGAGGAAAGATGTCGCGGATACGCGGTTCCGTCACGATCGACGACGTGGCCCGGCACGTGGGTGTCGCCAAGGGCACCGTGTCGCGTGTTCTGAACAACTACACAGACATTTCGGAAGAGACCCGCAAACGTATTCTGAAAGCGGTTCAGGATCTTGGCTACCAGCCGTCTGCGACAGCGCGAAACCTGAAGCGCGGACGTCAGGATACGCTTGGTATCGTTATTCCGGTCGGTCATGGCAGCGGGGCAGATCCCTTCCTGTCGGAATTCATCGACGGCATTGCCCGGGCCCTGGACGAGCTGGGACTGGACCTGCTGGTGACAACGGCGCATTCGCGCAGCCACATGATCGAAACAATGCAGCGCCTGATCGCGCGGCGCAAAGTGGACGGTTTCATCGTGACGCGCACCGAAGTCGACGATCCGCGCATCGCCTATCTGAAAGAGCAGAATTTCGCCTTCGTCGCCCACGGCCGCACCCGGGATCCCTCCGGATATGCCTGGTTCGATATCGACAATGAAGCCGCCTTTGCCGACGGCGTGCGCCACCTCTACAGCCTGGGTCATGAGCGCATCGGGTTGATCGGTGGTTCGCTGGACCTGAATTTCGCGCTGCAACGCCGCAACGGCTATCGCCAGGGTCTGGAGGCTCTTGGGCTCGCGCATGACCCAGGTCTGGAGAGCTTGCAAAGCGTTGGCGAAAAGGGCGGTTTTGCCGGTGCCCAGGAATTGCTGTCGCAGGACACGCCGCCAACCGCGCTTCTGTGTGTCACGGATGCGCTGGCGATCGGTGCGGTGCAGTTCTGTCGCAAGTTCGGTCTGAAGGTCGGCTCGGACGTCACCGTGATCGGCTATGACGGCCTGCCGGTCGGCGAATATCTCGATCCGCCGCTGACCACGTTTTCTCAGAGCGCGCAGGAGGCCGGTGGCCGAGTGGCGCGCATGCTGATCGATGTTCTGGACGGCAAGGATCCGTCGAGTTTGCAGGCGCTTGCAAAGGCTGACCTGATCCGGCGCGCGTCTGACGGTGCGCCAAGCAAGACACCGGAGGCGCTTGCTGATGCGCTCCGGGACCGGCTGAACCAACAGCCACATTCTGGCAGGAAGGGAGAGTAATATGTTTGGGAGGAGTAAGTTCCTGGCCTCGACCATCGCGGGTGTGCTCGCACTTGGTCTGACGTCGGCTCAGGCGGACACGCTGCGGTTCTGGACAACGGAAGAGCAGCCTGAGCGTCTGGCCAAGCAGGAAGAAATGGCGGCGGCCTTCAAGGACAAGACCGGCATCGAGGTTGAAGTCATTCCGGTGTCTGAATCCGATCTCGGCACGCGTGCGACGGCCGCTTTCGCAGCCGGCGACTTGCCGGACGTGATCTATCACACGCTGCAATATGCCCTGCCCTGGGCTGAAGCCGGCATCCTGGACACGGAAGCTGCGACGGAAGTTCTTGAAAATCTCGGTGCCGACACGTTTGCACCGGGGGCTGTTGCCATGGCGGCCGTGGAAGACGGTATTGCGTCCGTTCCGGTGGACGGCTGGACGCAGATGGTCGTCTACCGCAAGGACCTGTTCGATGCGAACGGCCTGGCGGCGCCCGACAGCTACGAGGCGATCCTGGCAGCCGTTGAAAAACTGCACAATCCGCCGGAAATGTTCGCCTTTGTCGCGGCGACCAAGATCGACGAAAACTTCATGAGCCAGGTGCTGGAGCATGTGCTTCTGGCCAATGGCGTGACGCCGGTCGACGACAACGGGTTCAAGGCGCTGGATGAAAAGAAGACCATCGAGGCGCTGGAATTCTACAAGGCCATCGCAGAAGCGTCTCCTCCCGGTGACCTTTACTGGAAACAGTCGCGCGAACTTTATTTTGCCGGCAAAGCAGCGATGATCATCTGGTCGCCCTTCATTCTGGACGAACTGGCCGGCCTGCGTGACAGCGCCCCGCCGACCATCACCGACGACCCGACCTCCAAGGAGCTCGCCTCCAAGACCGGCATCGTGACGACCCTCAAGGGTCCGTCTAACCCGGACGGGGCAGCCTGGGGTGACATTCGCTACTTCGGTATCACCAACGATGCGGACACGGAAGCGGCGATGCAGTTTGTCGAGTTCTCCGTGGACGACGGCTACATGTCGACCCTGTCGATCGCTCCGGAAGGCAAGTTCCCGGTGCGCCGCGGCAACAAGGACAATGCCACCGCCTTTGTCGATGGCTGGGCCAAGCTGCCGGTTGGTGTCGACCGCAAGGCGCCGCTGACGGATCTCTATGACGCTGAGACCATCAACGTGATCGTATCCGGTCTGGATACCGCCAGCCGCTGGGGCGTGACCGAAGGTCAGCTGTCGCTTGCCTCCAAGATCATCAACAGCCAGGTGATCAACCGGTACGTTCGCGAATATATCGACGGCGAACGCGATGCAGCGGCAACGGTTGCCAAGCTCAACGAAGAACTGGCCAAGGTCCAGTAACGCTGCACCGTCCCGCCTTCTGTAAAAGGCGGGACGGGTCCCATCACCATCAAGACAAACCAAGGGACAGGCGCTGCCTGCAGCCAAGGCCGGCCTGTCCACCTCGAATGGATCCTGCGCGATGCGCGGGAGATCGGGGAAGCTTTGTCCCTCATTGCCGGGGCAGGGCGCATCAAGACCTGAACACCACGCACGAACGACAGGGCCGGAACGATGAGCTCGCAAGATCAGGACACCGCTTCTTTAGGCCCGCCAAAGGGCGTCGGTCCCATGCAACGGCGGGAAATGTGGCTGGCCTACATGATGCTGGCACCGACATTTGCCATCATCCTGATGATCGTTGCCGGGCCGCTCCTGGCCAATTTCTGGATCAGTGTGAAACCGGTGCAGCTCGCCGATCTTCGCCCGCCGACCGTGCTGGTCAACGAGCGTGTGCGCGGCCGGCCGGAAGCGCCCGGCGACACCGCGACCCTGGAATATCGCGTGCGCAACTCCTCGCAGGAGGAAGAGATCCGCAACGTGGTTCTGACAGACCAGATCCCGGCCGGTTTCGATGCTGTCACCGTTCCGGATATCTGCAGTCTTCAAGGCACAGCGCTGACCTGTACCCTCGGGACGGTTGAGCCCGGATGGCGCGACCGGCTTCGGCTGGAAGGAACCGTGACGGAGGCGTTTCTTGCTGCCAACCGTCCGGAACGTGCCAGCACGCCGCAGGTGAGCGGGGAGGCCAACAACGTCCTGACCAATCTCGATTTCACCTTCGAGAACTTTCAGCGGATCTTCAGCGCCGACGAGTTCTGGTCGGTGCTGCGGGTCACGTTCTACTACACGATCTTCGGCACCGGCGGTGCCCTGGTGCTTGGTCTGTTTGCAGCGCAGCTGTTGCACACGGTCTTTCCCGGGCGCGGGTTGATGCGCGGCCTGTTCCTGTTTCCCTATGTCTCGCCTGTGATCGCGGTCGCGTTTACCTGGGTGGTTCTGTTTGATCCGTTTTCGGGAACGCTCAACGCGCTTCTGACCAAGATGGGCGTGGTCTCCGACCCGATCAATTTCTTCGGTCAACGGGCAATCGAGTTCTCGTTCTTCGGCATTCCCATGGAGTTTCCGCTGGCGCTGACCACTGTCATTGCCTTCGAGGCCTGGCGCTACTTTCCTCTGTCCTTCCTGTTCATCCTGGCGCGCATGCAGTCGATCAACACCGATATGTATGAAGCTGCCGAGATGGATGGTGCCACACCGCTGCAGCAGTTCTGGTATCTGTCCCTGCCGCAATTGATGGGCATCCTGTCGGTGCTGTTCTTGCTCCGCTTCATCTGGACCTTCAACAAGTTCGACGACATCTTCCTGCTGACCGGCGGCAATGCGGGCACGCGCACGCTGACCGTCGATGTCTATGAGCAGGGCTTTGCGCTCTCCAATCTCGGGGCAGGGGCCGCCGTCGCGGTGGTCGTCTTCGTCGTGCTCGTCACTTTCGCCACAATCTTCATCCGCTTCTCGCCGAAGGAGGAAGGCCTATGAGACCGGGCAGTATCCTGCTGACAGCCCTGACCGGCCTTGTCTGGGGCGTCACCGCCATTCTCGTGATTGCTGTCACGCTGACGCTGATCACCGGGGAAGTTGCTTTACCGCAGGCAACGGCCGGCGGCCTCGCCGGCCTGCTCGCCGCGCTCACCTTTGTCTGGCGCCATTCGTCCGAGACCAAGGGCGGACTGCCGGACTGGGCGCTGTCGGCCCTTGTGCTCTTTCTGGTTCTGATGGTCGCCAGTTTTGCGGCGCCGTTCAGCCTGCCGCTCGGCAAGGCGCCGGTCTGGCAGGGCCTGGGTCTGATCGCCTTTGTTGTCTGCGTCACCGGGGCCAACCGGGTCACGCTGACGGGCGCCCGGCTCGGGGCCATGTCCCGTTACGAGCGCGAGGTCATCTATATCCGTATCGCGAAAGGCGTCGGATTTGTGGTTTTCACCATCATTGTGGCGCTGCCCTTCTACGTGATGGTCATGACGTCGCTGAAAAGCCAGCAGGCGCTGCTGGCCAATCCGCTCGATCTCTCGATCGATGTCAGCCAGGGCCTGAGCGGTCTGTTCCGCTCCTATGTGGAACTCTTCACCCAGTTCAATTTCGGCCGCTACCTGCTGGTGTCCGCCTTTGTTTCGGTCGCCACCGTCGTGCTGACCTTGCTGTTCTCCGTGCCCGGCGCCTATGCGGTGTCGCGGCTGCGGTTCCCGGGGCAGGCCATGCTCGCCCGGTCCGTGCTGCTGATCTACATGGTGCCTGCCATCGTGCTGGTAATCCCGCTCTACGCGGTCTTCTCGCAGCTTGGCTTGCGCAACACGCTGACCGGTCTTTTGATCGTTTATCCGGCGACGACCATTCCCGTGGCGCTCTACATGTTGCAGGGCTATTTCCGCGGGCTGCCGTCCGAGCTTGAAGAAGCCGGTCTGATGGACGGCTTGTCGCGGATCGGCGTGATCCTGAAGATCACGTTGCCGCTGTCTCTGCCGGCGCTGGCCTCCGTCTCGCTCTATGTCTTCATGATTGCCTGGAACGAGTTCCTGTTTGCTTTCATGTTCCTGGACGATCCGGACATCTTCACCCTGTCACGCGGTGTCGTTTCACTGAATTCCTCCGAGGTGCCGCGACAGCATCTGATGGCGGGGGCCGTGATCGCAACGGTTCCGGTGCTCGTGATCTTCCTGTGGTTCGAACGTTTCCTTGTCCAGGGCCTGACGGCCGGCAGCGTCAAGGGTTGAATTTTCAAAAGTGAAGGGCGGCGAAACGCCCAAGGAGTTGACTGTGGCACACACAGATCTGGACCAAACGGCCAAAACCATTCTGATCGAAAACGATCAGGGCGGCTACACCATCCCGACCAAGGGGCTTTATCCCTACCAGTGGAACTGGGATTCCGTCTTTGTCGCTTTGGGATTTGCGGAGTTCGACCAGGATCGTGCCTGGCGGGAAATCGAAATGCTGTTTCAGGGGCAGTGGCGTGACGGCATGGTGCCGCACATCCTTTTCCGCAAGGACGATCCGAGCTATTTCCCGGGGCCGAGCGTCTGGGGCACGGATGGCGGCCCGATCCCGAGTTCGGGCCACTCCCAGCCGCCGGTTGCCGCTTCCATCATCCTGGATCTGGTCAAGAGCGACCGAACCGGAAAGGGACTTGAGCGGGCTGCAACGCTGTTGCCTCAACTGATGGCCTGGCACCGCTGGTACCTGATCTACCGCGATCCGAAGGGCAAAGGCGTCATGGCGGTGATTCATCCCTGGGAATCCGGCCGCGACAACCTGCCAGACTGGGACGAGGCTCTGCGCGCCGTCGAGGTGAAGGACATTGCACCCTATGAGCGCAAGGACACGTCCCATGTCGATCCGGCAATGCGCCCGCACAAGGAAGACTATGACCGTTACCTGAGCATTGTCGCGGCCTGCCGGAAAGTCGGCTGGGACCCGGCGAAGGTGGCCGAGACGTGTCCCTTCTTTGTGGCCGATCCCGGCATCACCTTCATTTTCCTGAGAGCCAACCGCGATCTGCTGGACCTTGCCGAACGGCTCGGCAAGGCCGAGGAGGCAGCGGAAATCCGCGGCTGGATTGGCCTAATGAAGGCCGGTGCCGAGACGCTCTGGAATGCGGATCTCAAGGCGCATGTCGCCGTTGATCAGCGGTCCGGGCAGATGACCGACGGCATTTCCAGTGCTTCGTTCCTGGCGCCCTATGCCGGTCTGCGGGACGCTGACACGCTGGGGGCCTTGCAAGATCATTTCGACCGGATCGCGTCGAAGGTTCGCTACATGATGCCCTCCTATGATCCCGACCACCGGTGTTTTGAACATCTGCGCTACTGGCGCGGGCCGGTCTGGGCAATGATCAACTACATGATCGCGCGCGGCTTTGCCGAAGCCGGTGACACGGCACGGGCCGACAGGCTGCGCCAGGATACGGCAGCGCTCATCCAGACGAGCGGCTTTGCCGAATATTTCAGCCCGGAAACGGGAGCAGGTGCCGGTGGCGGGTCCTTCTCCTGGACGGCGGCGATCTGGCTCACCTGGGCCTCACCCACACATGCGCAACAGGCAGCTTAAGAGTAGGAGAGCGGAAAATGGGAGCGATCCAGCTCAACAAGGTCGAAAAATGGTTCGGTAGTCTCCAGGTGATCAAGGGGATCGACCTGGACATTCAGGATGGCGAATTCGTGATTTTTGTCGGACCGTCAGGATGCGGCAAGTCCACCTTGTTGCGCCTGATCTCAGGTCTGGAGGAAACCAGCCGGGGAACGATCGACATTGACGGCAAGGACGTCACGGCTCTGCCGCCATCCGGGCGCGGACTGTCGATGGTGTTCCAGTCCTATGCGCTTTATCCGCATATGTCCGTGCGAGAAAATGTCGGGTTCGGCTTGAAGACGGCAGGTGTGCCCAAGGCAGAAATCGAACGCAAGGTCAATGACGCGGCGGATGTCCTGAAGCTTGGCGATTACCTGGACCGGCGGCCGAAGGCGCTCTCGGGCGGGCAGCGTCAGCGGGTTGCCATCGGCCGCGCGATTGTGCGCGAACCGAGCGCCTTCCTATTCGACGAACCGCTGTCAAACCTCGATGCCGCCCTGCGTGTCGAGATGCGTTTCGAAGTTGCGCGTCTGCACAAGAGCCTTGGCACGACCATGATCTACGTCACCCATGATCAGGTCGAGGCGATGACGCTGGCCGACAAGATCGTGGTGCTGCAAAGCGGCAAGATCGAACAGGTCGGCTCACCGCGCGAGCTCTATGAACGGCCGGACAATCTGTTTGTCGCCCAGTTCATCGGCTCTCCGAAAATGAACGTGCTGCCCTGCTCGGTGGAGGGTGATCAGTTTTCCCTGCAGGGCCACGGCGGCGGGCATTACCCGCATGCCGGATCCGCGCAATTGCCGGTGAAACTCGGCATTCGCCCGGAGCACATGCACATCGTCGGATCGGGCGAAGGACATTGTGTTGGCACGGTTGAAGTTGCCGAATATCTGGGGGCCGACACGTTCCTTTATGTCGCGCTGGATGGCCTGGAGACTGTCCTGGTGCGCATCAGCGGCTCGGAAACCGTGGAAGAAGGGGCGCGCGTCGGTCTGAGGTTTGACGAGAGCCGCATGCATTTCTTTGACGCAGGCGGCCAGGCAGTGCGCTGATTTCCTGCTTGAGCGCTCAGTTCTTGCAGAGGATCAGCACCGTGTAGCGCGCGGCTTCCTCGTCGATCTGGGTCGGGCTCTTGAGGCTTGTGATCGTGTTGTAGGACGGGCTCAGGCCGAGGCTTTCCATGAAGGTTGCCATCAGCCGGCCCCGGATCGCAAAGTTGATATTCTCGGGCAAGTCGCCTGCAACCCGAAGTGTCTTGAACTTGTCGAGCCGGGAGACAACGGTGCCGATCAGCGCGCCGGTCCGGTCGAGAACGGGGCCACCCGAGTTGCCGGGCTGGACAGGGGCGGACACCATGAAGTGGCGGATGTCGCCTTGTACGCCGGCAAGCGACGACACGATACCATGGGTGAAATTCAGATTGTTGTCGAGCAGCTGCGCGAAGGGATAGCCGAGGACGAAGATTTCCTCACCGCGCAGGATCGGCTGTTTCGCCCGGAATTTGACAACGTGGTCGGCGTGTTTCCTGTCGAGCTGGATGATGGCCAGATCGTTGACGAGATCGGCCTGGATCAGCGTGGCAGTACCGTATCCAGGAACGTCAAGATAGCTGCACTCGCTGACGACATGCGCATTGGTTCCGATATGACCCTCTTTGGTCAGGACGTAACCCGAGCCGGAAGAGGAGCCGGCGGGTTTCCTGTAAACCTGGCCTGACGGGTCTGCCTGCTCCTGTGGACCGTTTGCCCGCGGCAGGGACTTCAGCTCCGGCGCGGAAGTCATGGCATCCAGTTTTCCGGCCTCCGGACCGCCGTCATAGTAACGCAAGCTGTTGGACATGGCGACAGCCACACGTCTCATGAAGACGGCGTGTTTCTTGTCCCAGAACAAGGAAAACCCCCGGCTGTCTTCCGGCGTCTTCATGATTCTGACAAAAAAATCCCGACCGTCCTGCTGGCCTGAGACGACAAAATAGTCGTTGCGAAACAACTTGGTGTCGAGTGATCTGCCATTTCTTGAAGAGGTCAGACGCTGATAGAGTTCCTTGTAGGACGTGTCACCCTTTGCAATGCGCAGGGTTTCCAGTTCGATGCTGCTGTCATAGGCCTGCCAGCGGTGTCCGCGTTCCGATTTTGAACTTGCCTCAAACAGCTTGGCCGGAATTCCGAAGGTAATGCCGGTCAAGGCTTCGTTTCGGGTTTCAAAACCGACCCGTTTGACCAGATCCAGTCCGTCTCTTTGAAGGATCAGGGTTTGCGCGGCGTCCAGCACGCCATCGGAGCCGAACTCCCGGTGTTTCTGAAAGCTCTTCAGGGCCTTGTAGGTCTGTGGGCCGAATGCGCCGTCGACGATCGTTTCGTAGTCGCCGGTGAAGACAAGCAGGAACTGTGTGCGAATGCGCTCCTGGTAGGTCAAATCGTTGAACCAGGCCTTCGAACGATTGTAGTCGGCGAAGCTCGCGCCTGCCGAAACAAGAAGGACAAGGACTGCAAATAACACCGAACGCATCACCAGCTCCCGCACCCTAGAGCATGAAAAAACACCTCTTGATCGCGCTCCAGAGTTTAGCAAAAGCGGGCATGAGGGAACAGTTCGGTTCGGGTCAGCGGGGGATATCTTGCGATAAAATTCCAGGCCCTTGATAAGCTTGGAGAAGTTTTCCCGGGCAAACCGGGTTACCGCGGAATGACGTCCACCTTGTGCCCCGTCGTCTGGCCTCCGGCCGTGCGCAAGACACCTTTCACGGGCGCAACGTCGCCGTAGTCGCGGCCACGAGCAACGACGATGTGGTCCTGCCCGACCCGCAGGGCATTGGTCGGGTCATATTCTATCCAGCCGACCTCGATACCGCACCAGGCCCTTACCCAGGCATGCATGGCATCGGCCCCTTCCAGCCGCGGCTGGCCCTTGGGGGGGATCGTGCGCAGAAACCCGCTGACATATCCGGCGGGCACGCCAAGGCTTCTGAGGCAGGCGATCATGATATGCGAGAAGTCCTGGCAGACGCCCTGACGTCGCTCGAACGCCTCGATGGCCGGCGTGTCGACCGTTGTCGCATCGGGGTCGAAGGTCAGGTCCTCGTGCAGCGCCCGGCCGATTGTCTCGACAGCTGCGATGACGCTCATGTCGGATGAAACATGTTCCTCGGCATAGACTGCGAAAGCGGGATCGGATGGTAATCTCGGTGAGGCGGAGAGGAAATGCACGGGTTCGTTCGGGCCAAGGCACTGGATTGCGGACACTTCCCTGGCAAGTGATGGCAGCGCGGGGGAAATGTCGAACTCTTCTGGCGTCGCCGTTCGGTCGACCCGCGCCTTCAGAGTGAAAACCAGTTCGCTGTGGGCCTTGCGGAAAGTGACATCGGTAACCGCATTGGTGAAAAAGTCGACGCGGTCGTGGCGCTCCGATGGTCCCGGCTTCACATGCACCTGTCCAGCCAGCAGCTTTTGCTCACCGGGGATCGTTGCGGGCATCAGGCGCAGGGCATGGATCCCGGAATTGGCCGGACTGGCATAAGTGTAGTTGATCTCCAGATTCAGGTCGTAAAGCACGGGCGTCTCATCGGCGGTGTCTGGAGCAGATAACCCGCCCCGGTTCGATTTTGTTTTCAGCGGATATAGGCATCGGTCAGTTCAACCGAGAGATAGGCGATCTGGTCCCGCAGCTCGCCGAGTTTTTCCGGCGTCAGCGTTTCGGGTGTCGAGATGGCCAGGCTGGTGTGAACCTGCAGAACGGAACGGGCGAGGTCCGACAGGTGACCCTGATCCGTCGCACCGGGCAGGACTTCGATGTGATCCTTCATGTCGCTCAGCTGATAGAGCACGGAGCGGGGGTTCTTGGTGTCCATTGCCAACAGGTCCAGCACGGTGGACTGGCTGAGGGAAACAGCGTAACGGCGGCTCATGGACATCGCGCTGTCGCCGACCTCCAGCAGCAGTTCAAGAGCGCCTTCAGGCGCGTCTGCGGCCGTGAACTCGGTCAGCAGATCGGCCATTCGGTGGGCGCGTTCCAGGGCGCGGCCGATGCTCAGGAAACGCCAACCGGTAAAGCGATACATGTTTTCATGAACCAGCCCGGAGAAGCCGGTGATCTTGCGCAGCAGCAGCCCCATCGCGCGGGTGACGTCGGCACTCTCGCGCATGGTGCGCCGGGCGCCATTGGCGGTCTGGGCGAGATCATTCAGTGCCAGCCAGCCATCGACCGAAAAGCGGTCGCGTACCTTGCCGGCGCTTCCCACCGCTGCCTGCAGCATGTCGCAAAGGCCGGCCGGGATCGGATGGTCGGGGGCGACGCCGATCTTGTCGAGAAACTCCTCTGTCTGGGCAACAAGGGGAGCGTCCGGGTCGGCGGTTTCCAGGAGACGTGCGTGATAGGCGCGCAGCAACCGGACTGCGCCTTCCGCCCGTTCCACATAGCGGCCGAGCCAGAAGAGGTTGTCGGCGGCACGGGAGGGCAAGGTGCCGCTCTGCGCCTTGAAGAACGGCGACTCGATCTGGTGCAGCAAGGTTTCCTTGACGGGTTTCTGACCGCCAACGATCCAGACATCGGCGGCCGAACCGCCCGCCTGCATCGCGATGGCACTGGCATCCTCCGTGCGGCCGATGCGGGCAAAACCACCGGACATGACTTCCCACCCCCTGGCGGTGCGCGCCAGAAACACCCGCAAGGACATGGGGCGCGGCACCAGACGTTCGTCCTGATACGCCGGTGTCGTAGACAGCGTCACGGCTTCCTGGGCAACCAGGTCGCCTGCCTTGCTGTCGATCCAGCTATCAAGAACCCCCTGGTTCAACCGGTGAAAATCCTTGCCGATGAAATCGGTCTGGGCCGAGGCGAACGGCAGGGCCGTGCTGAGCGCCGGACTGAACATCATGGTTTCGGCGTGGTCCTTGACGTAGCTCCGCGTTGCTGCCTCGCCGCACCACCATGTGGCAACATTGGGCAGTTTCAGCTGTTCTCCAATGAGGTGTTCGCTGATCCGCGGCAGGAAGGCGAGCAGCGCGCGGGTCTCCAGAATGCCGGTGCCGAGTGCGTTGATCATGGTGACGGCACCCTGGCGAACTGCCTGGACCAGTCCGGGTGTTCCGATCTGCGAGGTCTCGTTCATTTCAACCGGGTCGATCCAGGCACTGTCGAGGCGGCGCCACAGCACGCTGACGGGCCTGAGCCCGGCAACGGTCCTGACCATCAAGCGCCCGTTTTCAACCGTCAGGTCTTCACCTTCCAGCAGCATGAAACCGAGATAGCGGGCAATATAGGCATGTTCGAAATAAGTGTCGTTCAATGGACCCGGCGTCAGGATCGAGACCCTGCTGTCCGGCTCGCCGCGCAGGTCGACCAGGTGATCGCGGAAGCGGCGGAAAAAGCTGGCCAGGCGATGCACATTGGCCTTGGCGAAGAATTCATTGAAGACGCGGCCCGTTGCCACCCGGTTTTCCAAAGCGAAACCGGCACCGGACGGTGCCTGGGCGCGGTCCGACAGCACCCACCAGGTGCCGTCCGGCCCCCGGCCGATCTCGAATGCCAGAAAATGCAGGAAATGGCCGGATTTCGGTGAGACGCCGACCAGGGGACGCTGCCATTCGGGGCTCCGGGCAATCAGGCTGGCCGGAAGGAAACCGTCGGCAACAAGCCGGTTCTGTCCATAGAGATCGGCCACCACGTGCTCAAGCAGTTCCGCCCGCTGGATGAGGCCTTCCGAAATGACCTGCCAGTCGTCCTGGCTGATGATCACCGGAATGTGGCTGAGCGGCCACTCGCGTTCATTGGCGCCGTCCTGGCCATATTGGCGAAAGTAGACGCCGGCATCGTTCAGATACTGGTTGCCGCGGGCAAAGCGCTCTTGAATGTCTTCAGCTGACAGGGAGGACAGGTGGTCCAGGAAGGGGCGCCAGACCTGGCGTACCCGGCCTTCGGGATCAAGGAGTTCGTCCGAGACATCCGGAAAAGGACGATAGGCCTTTAACAGGCTGTAGGCATGTGCCCCTTTTTCTGCGTTTTCGTCCAGACTCATGCATCGTTTCCAAGCGGCGGGTCAGTGTCAGGTTTTTGACAGACAATAGCTGATCTCGGCAGAAATCGTAGCGCATCTTGTTTGCGCTCCGTTAAACTGGGAAGCTCTGCCCGTTTTGCCTGATCTTCTAACCCGGACCGCCGGATCTGGTCATCAGACATTGTGCGGTCTGCGCAGGTCCAGGGTCAATGGAAACTCCGGATGCGGCCGTTCGGGTTCGGGCATGTAGAGGCCCGGTGTATGCCCGTGGGGCTCGAACCGCGCGAGACGCCGGGCTTCCGCTTCGTTGCCATTGACCGGAAACGTCTCGTAGTTGCGTCCGCCCGGATGGGCGACATGATAGACGCAGCCGCCAAGGGCCCGTCCGCTCCAGCGATCGAAGATGTCGAAGGTGAGCGGAGCATCGACAGGATGGACCGGATGCAGGGCCATGGCCGGTTGCCAGGCCTTGTAGCGCACGCCTGCCACGGAGACGCCGTTGGTTTCGGTCTTCTGCAAAGGCATCATGCGGCGATTGCAGGTGACCAGATAGCGGTCCGGGTCGCTGGTCGTGAGCTTGACCTGCAGCCGTTCCGTGGAACTGTCGGTATAACGGACCGTCCCGCCGATCGCGCCGGTTTCCCCCAGAACATGCCAGGGTTCCAGCGCCTGGCGCAGTTCCAGGTGAACACCGTCAACCTCGATCTCGCCGCAGAACGGAAAGCGGAATTCGCCCTGGGCCTTGAACCAGTCGGGACGCATCTGGAAACCGTGGTGGTCAAGGTCCTTCAGGACGTCCATGAAATCGGCCCAGACAAAATGCGGCAGCATGAAACGGTCATGCAGGGTCGTGCCCCAGCGGGTCAGGTCGCCGGAGAGCGGGTGTTGCCACAGCCGGGCGATCAGGGCGCGCAGAAGCAGCTGCTGGGCGAGGCTCATGCGCGGGTCCGGCGGCATTTCAAAGCCGCGGAATTCGACCAGGCCGAGCCGGCCGGTTGGACCATCCGGAGAATAGAGCTTGTCGATGCAGATTTCCGCGCGGTGGGTATTGCCGGTGACATCGACCAGCAGATTGCGCAGGAGCCGGTCGACAAGCCAGGGGAAGGGCGTCGGGCCTTCCTGCGGGCGATGGATCTGAGACAGGGCAACCTCCAGCTCGTAAAGCCCGTCATGACGGGCCTCGTCGATGCGCGGCGCCTGGGAGGTCGGGCCGATGAACAGACCTGAAAACAGGTAGGACAGGCTCGGATGGCGCTGCCAGTGCAGGATCAGGCTGCGCAGCAGGTCTGGCCGGCGCAGGAACGGGCTGTCCAGGGGCGTCGCACCGCCCACCACCACATGATTGCCGCCGCCGGTTCCGGTGTGCTTGCCGTCAATCATGAACTTGTCGGCGCCGAGCCGGGACTGTCTTGCGTCTTCATAAACCCCCTCGGTGATGGCAACGCAGTCCTGCCAGCTGGCCGCCGGGTGAATGTTGACCTCGACCACTCCCGGATCGGGGGCTACCCGGATGACATTCATGCGCGGGTCGGGCGGAGGCGGGTAGCCTTCGATATGAACCGGCAGGCCAAGCTCTCCTGCGGCGGCTTCTGCAACGGATACCAGTTCCAGATAATCCTCGATCCGTTCCACCGGTGGCATGAACACACAGAGCCGGCCATCGCGGGGCTCGATCGACATCGCGGTCCGGACAGCGGCGTCTCCCAACTCGTTCTCGGGCAAGGTCTGTTCGCGCCGGTCCTGTTGCGCTTCGCTGGCGGTGAAACGGGCAATGTCCTGGGCACGATCCGGTTTCGGGCCGGCTGGAAATTCCGGCAGCGGGTCCCGCGGAACGGTCGGATCGGCGATATTGGTATAGGGATACTGGGCCGGGCTCACATAGGGCAGTGATTCCAGTGGCAGGCGATAGCCGACCGGACTGTCGCCGGGCACCAGAAACAGCGCGTCGCGGCGCAGTTTCCAGTGTTCGGAGCGCCAGCGGCGTCCTTCGCTTGCCCTGGCCTGCCAGCGCTGCACCGGCAGAACATATCCGGCCGGCGTGGCAAGGCCGCGGTCGAACACCCGGGCAATCCGGTGCCGCGCTTCCGCGTCTTCCAACTCAGAGTTTTCCGGGGTGACGTTGGCCGGAAGATTGGCTTCCTTGATCATCCAGTGCGCCGGGTCTTCATAAGCGGGCACGACATGGTCCGGATCGATCTCCAACCGCTCTGCGATCGCCGTCATCAGGGCTTCTGCCTTCGCCGGGGTGGCGTCCGCGTCACTGCCCTCATCGGCAATCAGGTCCGGATCGTGCCAGATCGGCTTTTCATCCCGGCGCCAGAAGAGAGAGAAGGTCCAGCGGGGGAGCGTCTCGCCCGGATACCATTTGCCCTGGCCGTAATGCAGGAACCCGCCGGGAGCGAACCGGTCGCGCAACTTGCGGATCAGGGTGTCCGCCTTCTGCCGTTTGGTGGGACCGACAGCATCCGTGTTCCATTCCGCCGATTCAAAATCGTCGATGGAAACGAAAGTCGGTTCACCGCCCATGGTCAGGCGGACATCCTCCTGGCCCAGGATCCGGTCGACCTTTTCACCCATCTGGTTCAGGGCCGCCCAGGCGTCGTCTGAAAAGGGTTTGGTGATGCGCGGGTGCTCGGCAACGCGCGCCACCTTCATGTCAAAGGCAAAATCCACATCGGCTTTGCTGGCCATGCCGACAATGGGCGCCGCATTGGCGTAGTGCGGGGTCGCGGCTAGGGGAATGTGGCTCTCGCCGGTCAGCAAACCAGAAGTCGGGTCCAGACCGATCCAACCGGCCCCGGGCAGATAGACCTCGGCCCAGGCATGCAGATCCGTGAAATCGTGATCCGTGCCGGACGGGCCGTCGAGGGCTTCCAGATCCGGTTTCAACTGAATGAGGTAACCGGACACGAACCGCGCGGCAAATCCGAGGTGCCGGAGCGCCTGCACCAGAAGCCAGCTGGAATCCCGGCAGGAGCCAGTGCCCTTTTCAAACGTTTCCTCGGGTGTCTGAACGCCCGGTTCCATGCGAATGACGTAGCCGACTTCCTGCGACACGCGTGCATTCAGCCCGACAATGAAATCCACCGTGCGCTGGCTGTCCCTTGGCACCGCCTCAAGGAAGGCCTTCATGCGCGGACCGGTCGGGTCGAGGCGTCTGTAGATCTGGAGGTCTTCGCTGAGCTCGGGCGGATAGTCGAACGGCCATTCCTCGGCGCTTTCCTCGATGAAGAAGTCGAACGGATTGTAGACCGTCATGTCGGCGACCAGATCGACCTCGATCTTGAACTCGCGCACTGGCTCGGGGAAGACAAAGCGCGCCAGCCAGTTGCCATACGGGTCCTGCTGGTGATTGACGAAGTGGCCGGAGGGGGAAACCTTCAGCGAATGCGACAGCACACGTGTGCGGCTATGCGGTGCGGGGCGGAGCCGGATGATCTGGGGGCTTAAGGTGACCGGCCGGTCGTAACGATAATGCGTAAGATGATAAATGCTTGCTCTGATGGACATTTTCTGGGCCCCGAACTGCTACCGGTCACATGCGCACTCAGGGTTTCACAAAACTGGACCCGGCACCACGTCAATCTGTAGGCAATGACGGTTCGACAGGATCAACTGCCTCCTGTCGCCTGTTTCGTGAACGAGGTGAAACGAGGACGACCATCGCATTGCTAGTATTAGTCAGCTGTTCCTACTGATTTCGTTAAGCATTTTGCGACGGTTCCGCCCTATGATGCGGCTAGATGTTTGACTTTGGTGTTGTGGAATTGCCAAATGAAAACTGATTTTTGCCGGGCAGGCTGAATTCTGCTTGCGCGGGAAACTCGAGAACGGTTGTTCGAGCATGTTCAATTGCAGCCTTTTCGGGAAAACGTGTGTAGGCGAAAAACTAAATTGTGCGTAAGTGGCTGCATCAACCGGTGATCTCAGCCAATGTCGCTAGTATGATAGCACAATTGCCGCTTTCGGTTTGGAACCCGCCCGTATCGAATGAGGGCCTGAGCGAAGGAATGCGATGATCGTCAGATTGGTGTGCATCTTCTGTTTCTGGGCCGTTTCCTTTGCGGCCCAAGCTGCCGACTTTCGCGTCACCTTCATCAATCCCGGCGACCACCGCGGGTTTTGGGGCGAAGTCACGCGGACCATGGCGGCTGCCGCGTCTGATCTGAATGTCGACCTGGAAGTCTTGCATGCCGGCCGGCAACCTTACGAAATGGAAGCCCTGCTTGCCCGGCGTCTCGCGGAAGGTGACCTGCCGGATTATTTCATTCTGGTCAACGAGAACCAGTCGGCAGCGCGGTTGATGCAGCTGATGGACGGGCATGGAAGCAAAGTGCTCTTCCTGCTCAATAATCTGACCTCGAAGCAGAAGACAGAGCTCGAGCGGCGTAACATCGATGTCGAGAAGGTGATTGCGTCGATCGTGCCCGACAATGAGACAGCCGGTTTTGATATGGCGGAAAGTCTCATCGAGACATCAAGACTGTTGCAGCCTGACAAGGATGAATTGAGACTGCTGGCCCTGACGGGCGACAGCACCACACCTGCCGCGCTGCAGCGTGAACTGGGCATGATGCGCGCCGTGGCTGCGCATCCACATGTCACGCTTTTGCATTCCATTCCCGTCAACTGGAGTGAGGACGAGGCCTACCGGCACACCAAGGCCGTTCTCTCCCGCACGACAGTGGATGTCGTCTGGGGCGCCAACGACGATCTGGCGATCGGAGCACGAAGGGCTGCGGAAGAAGCAGGGCTGATCGCCGGCAAGGACATTTTTTTCGCCGGGTTGAACTGGTCGAGGCGCGGCATGGAGGCGGTCAAGACATCCGGCATGACCATGAGCCATGGCGGTCATTTCTTCGCCGGGGCCTGGTCCGTTGTGATGCTACGCGACCACTATTTCAGGGACGCACAGGGAGAGATCTTCGTGGATGTCCTGTTCAAGATGTCTCCTATTACTCCGGACAATGTAGAAATGTACATGCAGCGGCTTGGCGACGGAGACTGGAACAAGATCGATTTCAGGCAGTTCTGCAAGTCGCGTACGGGCAACAGCAATTATGATTTTTCGGCCGAGGCCATCCTGGAAGCCGCCGGCAGCTAGAGTCCGTCCCTTGAATGCTTTTGGGCTTGTAGAGCACACTTAAGTGGTTTTCCTGACTTCTTGAATTCTCTCCTATCCAACGCCCGCGTCAGGGCGTTATAGAAGCCTGACAAAGGGTCTGAAAGAACCCCCAAGGGAGAGAGTGATGACTGACACCACGGACAAGGACAGCGCCTATAATCCGGAAAGCGAAGGCGCGGAGATGCGCTTTGCCGACAAGATGTCCTATGGCGACTATCTCGGGCTGTCGCAGATCCTGTCGGCGCAGGCGCCGCTGTCCAAGGCGCCGGATGAATTGCTGTTCATTATCCAGCATCAGACTTCCGAACTCTGGATGAAACTGATGCTGCACGAGCTGAACGCGGCAAGGGATGCCATTTCCGAGGATCACATGCCTGAGGCCATGAAACTGCTGGCACGGGTCAGCCGCATCATGGAACAGCTGAATTCGGCCTGGGATGTGCTCAGGACCATGACGCCGAGCGACTACACCCAGTTCCGCGATGCGCTCGGCATGTCCTCCGGCTTCCAGTCACTGCAATACCGTCTGATCGAATATGCGCTGGGCAACCGGAACCTTGCGATGGTGCGGCCGCATGACCATGATCCGGCAAGTGTGGCCCTGCTTGAGGCCGAGCTGGCACGGCCGAGCCTTTACCAGGTGGTGCTGGAATTCGCCCGCCGGCGCGGACTGGCCGTTCCGGAGGCCGTGACCGATACACCGGCAGCGGCGCCTCACACGGAAGTTCCTGAAATCATGGCCCTCTGGCAGACCGTCTATCAGGATCCGTCGGCGCATTGGGCGCTCTATGAAGTCGGAGAAAAGCTGGTCGACCTGGAAGACTATTTCCGCCGTTGGCGCTTCAACCACGTGACCACGGTCGAGCGGGTGATCGGCTTCAAGCGCGGCACCGGCGGAACCGGTGGCGTGAGCTATCTGAAGCGCATGCTCGAAGTCGAGCTCTTTCCCGAACTCTGGCACGTGCGCACCGCGCTCTGAGGCGCGCCGGGCGTTGCCGGCCTTTGGACCAATTGCGTGTTTGCCATCTGCGCCAGTGCCGATAGAGTAAC
The DNA here is from genome assembly GCF_002237595.1 of Labrenzia sp. VG12. Classification (NCBI taxonomy): domain Bacteria; kingdom Pseudomonadati; phylum Pseudomonadota; class Alphaproteobacteria; order Hyphomicrobiales; family Stappiaceae; genus Labrenzia; species Labrenzia sp. VG12. The sequence goes on along the minus strand of NZ_CP022529.1, from coordinate 3,226,820 downwards.
CCGCCAAGGGCTTGCAAGAAGGCTCGACGGGATTGTTAAGAGAGGGGATTTCCAATGTTCAAACAACTCGCTGCGGCGGCAAGCGTGCTCGCCCTTGTGACGGGCAGCGCGCTGGCCGAACCGGTCAAGGTCGGCATGATCACCACGCTCTCCGGTGGTGGCGCCGGTCTCGGCATCGATGTGCGCGATGGTTTTCTGCTGGCGGTAAAACAGGCCGGCAACACCGACCTGGAAGTGATCGTCGAAGACGACCAGCGCAAGCCGGATATTGCCGTCCAGCTCGCCGACAAGATGGTGCAGTCGGAAAAGGTCGATGTCCTGACCGGCATCATCTGGTCGAACCTGGCGATGGCCGTGGTGCCGTCGGTCACCGCGCAGGGCAAGTTCTATCTTTCGCCCAATGCCGGCCCCTCCGCGCTGGCGGGCAAGGGCTGTCATCCGAACTATTTCAATGTGGCCTGGCAGAACGACAACCTGCATGAGGCCGCCGGTGCTTATGCCAAGGACACCGGCTACAAGAACAGCTTCATCCTGGCGCCGAATTATCCGGCCGGCAAGGATGCCCTGACCGGTTACAAGCGGTTCTACGGTGGCGATCTCGCCGGCGAAATCTACACCAAGCTTGGACAGACGGATTATGCAGCTGAACTTGCGCAGATCCGTGCGTCGGGTGCCGACAGCGTCTTCTTCTTCCTGCCGGGTGGCATGGGCATTTCCTTCCTGAAGCAATATGCCGACAGCGGCATTGATCTTCCGGTGGTCGGCCCGGCCTTTTCCTTCGACCAGGGCATCCTGCAGGCTGTCGGTGATGCAGCGCTCGGCGTGAAAAACACCAGCCAGTGGAACAAGGATCTCGACAACGACGCCAACAAGGCCTTCGTTGAAGCGTTCCAGGCCGAATATGGCCGTCTGCCGTCGCTTTATGCCTCGCAGGGCTACGACACGGCCAACCTGCTGCTGTCTGCGATGGCCAAGGCGGATGTGAAGGATGCTGATGCCTTCCGGGCAGCTTTGAAAGAAGCAGATTTCGCCTCCACGCGTGGTGATTTCAGCTTTGGTCCGAACCATCACCCGGTCCAGGACATTTATGTGCGTGAAGTGATCAAGGAAGGTGACGTCTACACCAACAAGATCATTGCCACCGGTCTGACCGGTCACTCGGATGCCTATGCGGCTGAGTGCAAGATGTAGGTCTTGCCGAAAGCGATCTTGAAGAACGGGAGGCGCGGCCGGAAGGCCGCGCCTTTTTTATGGATCCGGAATATCCTCGGATTGGGTCACCGCGAATCCACCCCGACCTAGCCTCCGTCATTGCGGGGCTTGCCCCTGCAATCCATGCCGTGGCGGTGCCGCAAGCAAGGTCGTGCAATCGGAAACGGAACGGCATGGATCCCATGGTCTAGCCATGGGATGACGAACACGAGGGGGCAGCGGATTTTGGTACTCTTACCTCCGAAACGCGCCCGCCTCGATCATTTGCTGGAACATGTCTTCCATGGACACCTTGAACGGCCGGTAGGTCACCCCGAGCACGCGTTTGCTCTTGGAGTTGTCGGCGCGCCACCTGATATCGACATTGTTGGTCACGAACTTGCGCGGAATGCCGCCGATGATCGGACCAATGGCCCAAACGACCCATTTGGGCAGGGATTTGCGCGGCACCGGGTAGCGGTCGCCATATTTTTCAATCAGCGACTTTCCGAGTTCCAGCAGGTTGGTGTTGTGGCCGGAGACAATGTGCCGGCCGTCCGCGTTTTCCAGGAAGCCCGCAGCGACATGGGCCTGGGCTAGGTCGCGCACGTCAACGACACCCAGGCCAAGTTTGGGTGCACCGGGCTTCATGGTGCCGTCGCCCATCTGGCGAACGATGTTGAAGCTCTCGGACGTTGGGTTGTCTGCAAGAGCAGGGCCAATCACCAGCGACGGGTTGACCGTCACCAGCTTGAACTGATCCTGGCCTTCGGCGATCTTCCAGGCTTCCTTCTCCGCCAGCGTCTTGGAATAGCTGTAGGGCTGATAGGCGAGGGAGGCCGTCGTGTTCCAGATGTCTTCGGTCAGAACACCGCCGGGGGCCTTCTCGCAATCGATGGCATCGGTGTAGATCGCGGCACAGGAACTGGTCACCACGACGCGTTTCACGCTTGGCGTCGCAGCTGCCGTTTCCAGCACGTTTCGTGTGCCCATGACGGCCGGGTCGATCAGTTCCTTCTGCGGGTCCTTGACATCGATCGTGAAGGGGGAGGCGGTGTGAAAGACCACCGCGCAGCCTCGCATGGCCTCTTCATAAGACCCCGGCTGAAGCAGATCCGCCTTGAAGAACCGGAGGGAGCCGGGCGTTTCATCCGCGATCCTGGTCAGGTGAGCCAGTTTGTCTGTGGCGTCCGGATTGCGCACGGTGGCATGGACGGTGATGCCGGCTTCCAGAAGGTCTTTCACCAGCCACCCGGCGACATAACCCGTGGCGCCCGTGACGAGAACCGGTGCATCGGTTAAAATCTTCATGATCATCTTGCTCCTGTCGCAACGCCGCTCCGGGTCGCCTCTTTCAGATACAGGCTTGGACAGACCGGTCAACGTTCTGATTGTTCCTGACCGATACCTAGTCAGGCTTGTGGCGCGCATCAAAGCGGATGGCGCCATTGCACTTGCAGATCGCGCCAAATAGCGAGGCGATCTCATTCTGTTGCGCTGCAGTATTTGTGACTGATTTTCGTTTTGCACTGCAAAACGAAGCCAAATAGAAGTCAATTTGCATTTCAAATGAAAGAGTCGAAACCTGATTTCTGACTCCCTATCCTGTCAAATTTGTGCCACACTGAAGATGCTCAGGCGCTCAGATGACACTGAGATGACAGCTGATCATCCTAGATCGCATCTGAAAAAAGAAATAAAAATCAATAATATAAGACTCCTTTTGGCAGAGTCTGAAATCTACTAAAAAATTAGTTTGACATCATGGCGAGGCTGTGACTTTTTATCCGTAGCCGGATAGTCACGGCGAAATTATCTCACGGGAGGAGATGCAGATGCGTAAGTATCTACTCTCCGCAGTCGCAGCTGGTGCTGTGCTTGCGGGAGCAGGGTCCGCTTTTGCTGACGAAGCAGCGGCCAAAAAATGGATCGACCAGGAATTCCAGCCGTCCGTGCTGACCAAGGATGAGCAACTTGCAGAAATGCAGTGGTTCATCAATGCAGCACAGCCGTTCTCTGGAATGGAGATCAATGTTCTTTCCGAAGGCATTCCGACACACTCCTACGAGTCGGAAGTCCTGACCAAGGCCTTCGAAGAAATCACCGGTATCAAGGTCAACCACCAGATCCTCGGCGAGGGTGAAGTGGTGCAGGCCGTGCAGACCCAGATGCAGACCGGCCGGAACCTCTATGACGCCTATGTCAACGATTCCGACCTGATCGGCACCCATTCCCGTCTGCAGCTGGCCTACAACCTGACCGACTGGATGGAAGGCGCAGCCAAGGATGTCACCAACCCGGGTCTCGACCTCGGCGACTTCATGGGCACGCAGTTCACCACCGGCCCGGATGGTGACCTTTACCAGCTGCCCGATCAGCAGTTCGCGAACCTCTACTGGTTCCGCAAGGACTGGTTCGATCGCGAAGACCTGAAGACGGCCTTCAAGGAGAAATACGGCTACGACCTCGGCGTTCCGGTCAACTGGTCCGCTTATGAAGACATTGCCGAGTTCTTCTCCAAGGACGTCAAGGAAATCGACGGTGTCGCAATCTATGGTCACATGGATTACGGCAAGCGCGCACCGGATCTCGGCTGGCGCATGACCGATGCCTGGCTCTCCATGGCAGGTGCCGGCGACAAGGGTGAGCCGAACGGCATCCCGGTCGACGAATGGGGCATCCGCATGGAAGAAGGCACCTGTAACCCGGTAGGCGCTTCTGTCTCCCGCGGTGGTGCCGCCAACGGCCCGGCTGCCGTCTACGCGATCCGCAAATGGGACGAGTGGCTGCGCAACTACGCGCCTCCGGGTGCTGCCAGCTTCGACTTCTACCAGTCTCTGCCGGCGCTCAGCCAGGGCAACGTTGCCCAGCAGATCTTCTGGTACACCGCGTTCACCGCGGACATGGTGAAGCCGAAGTCGGAAGGCAACAACACCGTGGATGACGAAGGCACGCCGCTGTGGCGCATGGCTCCGTCCCCGCATGGTCCTTACTGGGAAGAAGGCCAGAAGGTCGGTTACCAGGACGTGGGTTCCTGGACCATCCTGAAGTCCACCCCGGAAGATCGTGCGAAAGCGGCCTGGCTCTATGCTCAGTTCGTGGTCTCCAAGACCGTCGACACCAAGAAGAGCCACGTTGGTCTGACCTTCATTCGTGACAGTACCGTCAACCACGAGTCCTTCACCGAGCGTGCAGGTAAACTCGGCGGCCTGGTCGAGTTCTACCGCTCGCCTGACCGCGTGGCCTGGTCCCCGACCGGCGTCAACGTTCCGGACTATCCGAAGCTGGCCCAGATCTGGTGGCAGCAGATCGGTGACGTGAACTCCGGCGCCTTCACGCCGCAGGAAGCGATGGATCGTCTGGCTGAAGAAATGGACATCGTCATGGCCCGCATGCAGCAGGCTGACGAACGCGCCAACGTCTACGGTGGCTGCGGTCCGCGTCTGAACGAAGAGTCCGATCCTCAGGAGTGGCTGAACAAGCCGGGTGCTCCGAAGGCCAAGCTCGACAACGAGAAGCCGCAGGGCGAGACCGTCAACTACGACGATCTGGTTGCGCGCTGGTCGCAAAACTAAGCCTTGAGCTGACCAAACCAACTGGACCGGGGCAATGTCCCCGGTCCTTCACCGATCCGAAAGTGACGGGCCGCGACCGCACAAAGGTTGCCTGATACGCCCAGTCCGGACGCGGGCAAGAACACAATGTCTCTAGAACTTAAAAACGTCAGCAAGCGCGTTGCAGGCATCACGCATGTCAAGGAAACGAGCCTGACGCTCCAACCCGGCCACTTCAATGTTCTCCTCGGAGAAACCGGCTCGGGCAAAACCTCGCTGATCAAGCTGATGGCCGGTCTCGACAGCCTGGCCTCCGGGCAGATCATCCTCAATGGCAAGGATGTGTCCCGCCTGTCGGCGCAAAAGCGCAACATCAGCCTGGTGCACCAGTTTTTCGTCAACTACCCGCATATGTCGGTCTATGACAACATCGCCTCGCCGCTGAAAGTCGCGGGTGTTGCCAAGTCGGAGATCGATGGCCGGGTGGAAGAAGCTGCGGCGATCCTGAAGCTGAAGCCTTATCTGAGCCGCAAACCGAACGAGCTCTCTGGCGGTCAGCAACAGCGCACGGCGCTCGCCCGCGCGATCGTCAAGGAAAGCGATGCGGTGTTCCTCGACGAGCCGCTGGCCAACCTCGATTACAAGCTGCGCGAAGAATTGCGCGATCAGCTTCCAGAACTCTTTGCCGGCCGCGGTGCCGTCGTGGTCTACGCCACCTCCGAGCCGGAAGAAGCACTGCTGCTGGGCGGTCACACGGCACTGATGACCGATGGCAACGTGGTTCAGTTCGGCCCGACCGCCGACATCTACCGCCAGCCGAAGGACCTGGATGCGGCCAAGGTGTTCTCCAACCCGCCGATCAATACGGCACCGGTGAACAAGCAGGGCGACACCATTATCCTGACGGACGACATTCGCTGGAAGGCATCGGATGCAGTCGCCAGCCTGCGCGACGGCCCCTACACATTGGCGATCCGGCCGCACCATGTGATGCCGGTGGAAAGTGAACATCACAGCGTGCGCCTTGAGGGCCACGTGCAGGTGACCGAACTCAGCGGCTCGGAAAGCAGCGCCCATTTCGACATGCACGGCCAGTCCTGGGTGTCGCTGTCACCGGGTGTGCATCCCTATTTTGTCGGCGAGGTCCATACCTTCTATCTGGACCCGAGCCATTGTTTCTTCTTTGCGCCCAATGGCGACCTGGCGGCCTGAGGAGATAAGTCATGGCACAAATCAAACTCTCCAATCTGCGCCACAGCTATCGCCCGGATCCCCAGAGCGATGCCGACTATGCGCTGAAAAAGATCGACCTGACCTGGGACGATGGCGGGGCCTACGCGCTGCTCGGACCGTCCGGCTGCGGGAAGTCCACGCTCCTCAACATCATATCGGGCCTGCTGGTGCCGTCGGAAGGCAAGATCTTGTTCGACGATCAGGATGTGACCGACCTGCCGCCGGCCAAGCGCAACATTGCGCAGGTGTTCCAGTTCCCGGTCATCTACGACACGATGACGGTTTACGACAATCTGGCCTTCCCGCTGCGTAACCGCGGCCGGGATGAGGACATCGTCAAGCAGCGTGTCATGGCGATCGCGGAAATGCTGGAAGTCGAGAGCATGCTGGGAACGCGGGCGGCCAATCTGTCGCCCGACAACAAGCAGAAGATCTCCATGGGCCGCGGCCTCGTCCGCCAGGACGTCAATGTCGTCATGTTCGACGAGCCGCTCACCGTGATCGACCCGCATCTGAAGTGGAAGCTCCGTTCCAAGCTGAAAGAGCTGCATCAGCGGGTCAAGGCGACGATGATCTACGTGACGCACGACCAGACCGAAGCGCTTACCTTTGCCGATCAGGTGGTGGTGATGCAGGACGGCGAGATCGTGCAGATCGGCACACCGGTCGAATTGTTCGAACGTCCCGCACACACGTTTGTCGGTCACTTCATCGGCTCACCGGGCATGAATGTCCTGCCGTGCGACGTGAAAGGTGGCGCTGCCTTCTTCGGCGGTGAGAAAGTCGATCTGGAAGGCGCTGTTAAATGCTCCGGCGACGGCTCAGCCGAGATCGGCATCCGTCCGGAATTCGTCTCGATCGCGTCCAATGGCTCCGGCGTTTCGGCAACGGTGCGCAAGGTCTCCGACATCGGCCGCCACAAGGTGGTCGAGGCCGTTGCACATGACCAGCGCATCCACGCGATCCTGGAAGGCGAAGCGCCCAATCAGGGCGACGCCGTCAAGCTCGACTTCAAACAATCCCAGACCCGTCTTTACAAGGACGGCTGGCTGGCAAGCACGCCGGGAGGGGGTGCCTGATGAAAACGCAAAACCAACGCGCCTGGCTGTTCGTCCTGCCGGTGCTTCTTCTGGTCGCCTTCAACGCGCTCATCCCGATGATGACCGTGGTGAACTACTCGGTCCAGGAAACCTTCGGCGACAACCTGTTCTTCTGGGAAGGCCTTGGCTGGTTCGAGCAGATCCTGCGCTCCGAACGCTTCCATGCGGCCCTCGGACGCCAGCTCTTCTTCACAGTGATGATCCTGATCATCGAGGTGCCGCTCGGCGTCGCCATCGCGCTCGCCATGCCCAAGAAGGGCTTCTGGGTGCCGTTCTGCCTGATCACCATGGCTTTGCCGATGCTGATCCCGTGGAACGTGGTCGGCGCCATGTGGAACATTTTCACCCTGCCGGATATCGGGCTTCTGGGTTACTTCATGAACCACACTCTGGGCATTTCCTATGACATGACCCAGGACCCGGTGGCCGCCTGGGTGACCATCATCGTCATGGATGTCTGGCACTGGACGTCGCTGGTGGTATTGCTTGCCTATGCCGGTCTCGTCTCGATCCCGAACGCCTATTATCAGGCGGCGGAAATCGACGGCGCGTCCAACTGGGCGGTGTTCCGCTTCATCCAGCTGCCGAAGATGAAAACGGTACTGACCATTGCCGTGCTGCTGCGCTTCATGGACAGCTTCAACATCTACACCGAACCGTTCGTCCTGACCGGTGGCGGGCCCGGCAACTCCACGACGTTGCTCTCGATCGACCTTGTGAAGATTGCCCTTGGTCAGTTCGACCTTGGTCCGGCAGCCGCCATGTCCCTCATCTACTTCGCCATCACGCTGTTCGCCTCCTGGCTGTTCTACACGCTGATGACGATGAACGATAACAAGTCCTGAGGAGACCTATCATGCGACTGAAAAGCCTGGTCCCCATCCTCTATATTCTCTTCCTGATGCTGCCGATCTACTGGCTCGTCGCGATGAGTTTCAAGACCACCAACGAGATCCTGTCCGGGTTCACCCTGTTCCCGCAGACATGGACCTTCGACAACTACATCGAGATTTTCACGGACCCGACCTGGTATTGGGGCTACATCAACTCGATCATCTACGTGACCATCAACACGGTGATTTCGATCACCGTGGCCCTGCCGGCGGCTTATGCCTTCTCCCGCTTCTCCTTTGTGGGCGACAAGCATCTGTTCTTCTGGCTTCTGACCAACCGCATGGCGCCGGCCGCCGTCTTCGCGCTGCCGTTCTTCCAGCTCTATTCGGCTGTGGGCCTGTTCGACACGCACCTGGCCGTCGCCCTCGCGCACTGTCTCTTCAACGTGCCGCTGGCGGTCTGGATCCTGGAAGGGTTCATGAGTGGTGTGCCGAAGGAACTGGACGAGACCGCCTATGTGGATGGCTATTCCTTCCCGCGGTTCTTCATGACCATCTTCCTGCCGGCCATCAAGTCCGGCGTCGGGGTCGCCGCGTTCTTCTGCTTCATGTTCTCCTGGGTGGAAATGCTGCTCTCCAAGACCCTGACAGCTGTTGAAGCCAAACCCATTGCCGCCGTGATGACCCGGACCGCTTCCTCCGCGGGCTATGAACTCGGGCTACTGGCGGCCGCCGGGACCCTGACCATCATTCCCGGCGCCATCGTCATCTACTTTGTCCGTAACTACATTGCCAAGGGCTTTGCCCTGGGGAGGGTCTGATGCTGGGATGGATGGCCTGGACCTGGCCGACAGCACTTCTGTTCGTCGGCATCTTTTCCGCGATCGGTTTCCTGACCGTGGTGGAACTCAAATATCCCGGTGGGCATGCCCGCAAGGGTGTCCTGGGACTGGAAACGACCCGCGGCGACCGCCTGTTCATGACCCTTCTGGGCACGGCCTATATCTTCCTGGCCTGGCTCGGTCTGATGGGTGAACCGCTCTGGTGGCCGCTGGCGATCAGCATCGGCTGGGGAGCATTCTGTTTCTGGAAAGTCTGACCACATGCCGCGCTCCGGGATTTTCGGAGCGCGGCATCACCGTTTGCCAACTAAAGGAATAGTAATTTTCGCTGATCTGGTGCATGAATAGATGTCGCTAGCCAAATCCATTCCGAGACGAGCACAAGATTGTAATGAGAAAGCGTAAGAGCAACGAGTTTTTGACCGAAGTCGAACTGGAGTTCATGACCGAACTCTGGAAGCTCGGCGAAGGCTCCGTGCGGGATATCCTGGCAAACCTGCCACCCGAGCGCAAACTCGCCTACACATCCTGTGCCACCATCATGCGGATCCTGGATGAAAAGGGCTTTGTGGACAGCCGGAAAGAAGGCAAGACATTCATCTATTCCCCCCGGCTGACGCGCGACACCTACCAGTCCCGTTCTCTCAGAAACCTGTCGGACAAACTGTTTGACGGCACGCCAGCCTCGCTGGTGGCCCGTCTGGTCGACGAATACGAACTATCGGGAGACGATCTGGAGGAAATCAGAGCGTTGCTGGACAGGAGGAGGACAGATGACGCTACTTAACCAGGTCTTCGATGTTTACATCGATCTGAACATCACGCTGGCCATGACCGCGCTGGTCTGGCTGAGCGCCAAGCTTCTGATGGCCCGTTTCGGAAACAAGCTCGATTTCAATATCCAGCTTGGCCTCCTGAACGGGCTGTTTGCCCTTATCCTGCTGTCTCCGCTTGCCGTGATCGGTTACCAGCACCTGCAGGCTGCCGCCATGGTTCCTGCGGTACCGTCGGTCAATCTGTCCGACTACGCGGTCTCGCAATATCTGCGCGGCGGCATCGCCATTCCGGCGGAAGACTTCCAGTCCCTGCTCGGCCTGCGGGCCCGGATCAGTGAGAACATCCTGACCCTCGCGCCCGGCATCGGCATCGGTGTTGCCGTGATGCTTTTCGCAGGCTTTGCCTGGTTCGCCGGCAAGCTGGTGCTCGGCTTCATGCGCCTCAACCGTCTTCTTGACGCCTGCCACACCTGGCGGCGCCAGGGCCGGGTTCACCTGCTTTTGTCCGACCATGCACTGGTGCCGTTTTCCGCGCGAGGCCTGTTCAACCACTATGTGGTGGTGCCGACAGAACTGCTGGCGGAACCTGAGGACCTGAAACTGGTGCTGAAGCACGAGTTCCAGCATCTGCGTCAGGGCGATGTGACGTGGGAGATCGGCCTTGAGATGCTGCGGCCTTTGTTCTTCTGGAACCCGTTCTTCTATGTCTGGAAGTCGGAAGTGGAGCGTCTTCGCGAGCTCGCCTGTGACCAGAAGGTCGCCGAGCATGCCCAGGTGGATCTCAAGTCCTATTGCATGTGCCTGCTCCGCGCCGCCCAGGCCGGTCTTAAGAAGCGCCAGACCCTCATTGCGCAGGGGCGGGCTGTCGGCGTGGCCGCCGTGGCGCTGCTGGAAGTCCAGGACCGTTTGCTGCGCCGATCACCGGCGCAGAAGCTGCGCCGCCGTGTGGAGGCTCTTCTGGAAACCAACCGCATCCGTCCTCACTGGGGCCTGGTCGGCGTGGCGGTTCTGCCGATGATTGCACTGATCTTCCTGACCTCGCTGTCTTTGCAAAAGCCGGCTGACTGGAGCCATGATCGCCTGATGCTGTCGACGATCATCAATCTGGAACGCCTGGAAGTCCGCAACGACACGATGGCTCAGCTTGAATCCGTCAACACGTTTGGACAGCGCCCCTTGCGCTGACGACACAGCACATTCTTCCGGGCGCCGCGGCGCCCGGTTTCATGTTGAGACCCCTTTGCCGCCTTCGCGTTTTTTGCGTTTCTTTTAAGTGTTTCAGAGACAGGTGCAGACCTCCGGTACCCGAACTGACAACGTTTCCGGACATCCTTTTGCTGCCCCTATTTTGCGCAGCTTGATCTGTCTCAAAGACCTTTTGCCGCATCTTTGGGAGCGTGGCCCCACTGAGATTTTTCACGAGTGGTGCGGCGCGTTTTCAATTTTTGCCAACGAACCGCTGCTCCATTCAAATCGATTTAGCTCCGGTAAATCCCGGACAAATCATGAGGGAGATCACCATGCAGAACGGTCACGAGACCGGAAATGGTGTTGCCGCGCCGGCCTGCAACGTTGCGCCGGTGCCGGAAGGAGAAATCGAAGCCATCTGTGCGGCCTTCGGCAACGACAAGCATCGCATGCTGGATATCCTGCGCGAAGTTCAGGACCGGTATCGGTGCATCGCTCCCTCGACCATGGACCGGGTGGCTGCAGCAACCGATCTGACGCGGATCGAGGTCGAGGGCGTCGCCAGTTTCTATTCGTTCCTGTCCCTGACCCCGAAAGGCAGGGTCACGATCCGGCTGTGTGACGATATCGTCGACCGTTACACCGGCCTTGAAGCGGTCACCGCCGTCTTTGAAGACGTCCTTGGCATCAAGCTCGGGGAAACCTCTTCCGACGGCGCCTTTTCGCTGGAAGTCACGCCCTGTATCGGCATGTGCGATCAGGCGCCAGCCGCGATGATCAACGACATCATCCTGACCAGGCTGACACCTGAGACGGCCCGGTCTGCCGCCGAGGCGCTCAAGGCCGGGCGTCCGGCAGAGCATCTTGTCAGCGAGCGGTTTGCCTCCCTGACACCGCATGAGCGGGCCCTGCACATGGTGGACAACAACATCCGTCATGCCGGCGAAGTGTTGCTCGGACCGGTTCCCGAGGAGGCTGGCCTCAACAACGCGATGTCCATGACACCGACGCAGATCATTACGGCGGTGGAAGAAAGCGGTCTCAGGGGCTGTGGAGGTGCCGGTTTCACGACCGGTCGGAAATGGCGGTTTGCGGCCAGCGAGCGAGCCGAGAAACATTACGTGATCTGCAACGCGGACGAAGGCGAGCCGGGCACCTTCAAGGACAGGGTGCTGCTCACCGAGCGGCCGCATCTGCTGATCGAAGGCATGACCATTGCCGCGCGGGCCGTGGGCGCCCGCCACGGCATACTTTATCTGCGCGGTGAGTATGTCTATCTGCGCGAGCTTCTGGAGCAGGTGCTGGAAGACCGGCGTCGCCGCGGTTTGCTGGGCGAGGGCATCCTGGGTGTCAAAGGCTTTGACTTCGACATTCGCCTGCAGCTCGGCGCCGGCGCTTACATCTGCGGTGAGGAGGGTGCACTTATCAGTTCCTGCGAAGGGCTGCCGGGCGAGCCCAAGACCCGGCCTCCTTTCCCGGTCAACCGGGGCTATCTCGGCTATCCGACCGTGGTCAACAATGTGGAGACATTCTGCCACGCCGCGCGCATCCTGGATCGCGGCGCCAAATGGTTCCACGACATGGGCACGGAGGGCTCTCACGGCACCAAGCTGTTTTCCATTTGTGGCGATTGCCTCAACCCGGGAATCTATGAGCTGCCCTATGGCCATACGGTCTGGGAGATGCTGGAGATGGTCGGCGCCGAGGATGCCGCAGCCGTACAAGTCGGCGGCCCGAGCGGCACCATGATCGCGCGTGACAGCTTCCACCGCAAACTCACCTTCGACGATCTGGCCACCGGTGGCGCGATCATCGTCTTCAACGGCGAACGCAACATCCTCGAGATCGTCGAGTACTACATGTCCTTCTTCGTGCATGAGAGCTGCGGCTACTGCACACCCTGCCGGGTTGGCAATGTCTTCCTGCAAAAGGCCATCCAGAAGTTCCGCAAGGGGCTCGCCAATCCGGAGGACATTGACTACCTGAAGGATCTTTCCGGGACGATCATCGAGACCAGTCGCTGCGGTCTCGGCATGACCTCGCCCAATCCGATCCTCTCCACCTTGCAGAATTTTCCGCTGGTCTATTCGGTTGTCTCCAAGCCGAGCAAGGATGGCATTCGCGATACGTTCGACATTCAGTCGGCCATCGATGGCGCACGCAAGATCGCCAAGCGCCGTTCCTACATCTTCGACAAGGATTTCACGCAATGAGCGGGACGAAGAAAGAGACGGGCTTCACCTTCACCATCGACGGGGTCGAGGTCACCGCATATGCCGGCCAGACCATCATGGAGGCAGCCGACGAGGCCGGGGTCTATATCCCGCGTCTGTGCGACCATGAAGGCCTGCGCCATCAGGGCAGCTGCCGGGTCTGCACGGTGAAGGCCGGCGGTCGCAGCGTGGCCGCCTGCACCCAGCCGGCAGCCCCCGGTCAGGCCGTTGAAAACGAGACGCCGCATCTCACCAAGATGCGCCGGGACCTGGTGGAAATGCTGTTCCATGAGGGCAATCACCTCTGCCCGATCTGCGAGGCTAGCGGCAATTGCGAATTGCAGGCCATGGCCTACCGGCTCGACATGACGGAGGCAACGAAGTTTCCGTACCTGGAACCCTGCCGGGCGCTGGATGCCTCCCATCCGGATATCGCGCTCGACACCAACCGTTGCATTAGTTGCGGGCGCTGTATCCGGGCCTCCCAGGACGTCGATGGCAAGGGGATTTTCGGCTATGTCGGCCGCGGTATTCATCGCCGTGTTGCGGTCAATGGCGAGAACCTGGCCGATACGGATGCGGCGGCTGCCGACCACGCCATGAGCGCGGAAGTCTGCCCCGTTGGCTGCATCATCCGGAAGCGGGTCGGCTTCAGTGTTCCGATCGGCGAACGCGAGTTCGACAAGGGCCTGATCGGTCACGAGATTGAGGAGAAGCGCAAATGAGCGAGCTTCCCAAGGCAAGAATCGCGACGGCCTCGCTGGCCGGCTGTTTCGGCTGCCACATGGCAATCCTCGACATCGATGAGCGGCTGATCGAACTGATGAAACTGGTTGATGTCGACCGCTCGCCGCTGACCGACAAGAAGCGGTTCACCCAGCGCTGCGACATCGGCATCATCGAGGGCGGCTGCTGTAACGAGGAAAACGTCCATGTCCTGCATGACTTCCGCCGCAATTGCGATGTCCTGATCGCCCTCGGACAGTGTGCGATCATGGGCGGCTTGCCGGCCATGCGCAACGCGATCATGCATTCCGACGCGCCGCTCAGGGAATGTCTGGACGAGGCCTATATCACCGGCAAATACATCCGCAACACCACCCACAACGTGCCCAACGACCCGGCGCTGCCGCTTTTGCTGGACGAGGTCTATCCGTGTTCGCAGGTGGTGGAGATCGACTACCAGATCCCGGGATGTGCGCCGAGCGGCGACATCATTTTCGACACGCTTGCCAAGCTCCTGACCGGAAAGTTCCGGGGCTTCGAGCGCGACATGATCAAGTTCGACTGAGGCGGGATACCGAGATGAGCGAACCCAGACTGATAGAAATTTCGCCGGTCACCCGCGTTGAGGGGCATGGCAAGGTCACCATTCACCTGAATGCCGAAAACCAGGTCGACGAGGCCCGGCTGCACATTGTCGAATTCCGCGGCTTCGAGCGGTTCATCCGTGGCCGGCTGATGTGGGAAGTGCCGGTGATCGTGCAGCGGCTTTGCGGCATCTGCCCGGTCAGCCATCACTTGGCAGCCGCCAAGGCCATGGACATGATCGCGGGCGTCGATCAGCTGACACCGACGGGCGAGAAGATGCGCCGGCTGATGCATTATGGCCAGGTGATGCAGTCGCATGTCCTGCATTTCTTTCATCTGGCTGCGCCGGATCTCTTGTTCGGCTTTGGCGCGCCGGCCGAAAAACGCAACATCTTCGAAGTGATCAAGGAACAGCCGGAGCTGGGCAAGCGCGCGGTTCTCATGCGCAAATACGGCCAGGAGATCATCGAGGCGACAGCTGGCAAGAAGATCCATGGCACCGGTGCCATTCCGGGCGGCATCAACCGCAATCTGCCGATCGAGCGGCGGGATCATTTCCTGTCGACCATCGACGAAATGATCGAGTGGTCGCTGGACGCCGTGAAACTGGCCCGGGACTACACGCTGGAACATGAAGACGTGGTTGCCGAATTCGGCTCCTTCCCGTCGAACTACATGTCGCTGGTACGCGAAAGCGACGGCGCGCTCGATCTCTATCACGGCAATCTGAGAGCGCTCAGTTCAATCGGGGACACGATCTTCGACCAGGTGTCTTATACGCGCTATCACGAGTTGATCGTCGAAGACGTACGGTCCTGGTCCTACATGAAATTCCCCTACATCACCGAGCTCGGGCCGGAGGCCGGCTGGTACAGGGTCGGGCCGCTTGCCCGGATGAACACGGCGAGCTTCATCGATACGCCGCTGGCGGACGCCGCGCACAAGGACCTGAAAGCCGTGACAAGCGGCACGCCGAACAACTCAACGCTGGCGAACCACTGGGCGCGCATGATCGAGGTGCTGCACTGTGTCGAAAAGATCCGGGAACTGCTGAATGATCCGGACCTGCAGGGTACTGATCTGATCGCCAAAGGCGACCGGCGCGAGGAAGGCATCGGTGTGATCGAGGCGCCGCGCGGCAATCTGATCCATCACTACAAGGTCGATGAGAATGACCAGGTGACCTATTGCAACCTGATCGTCTCCACGACACACAACAACGAGGGCATGAACCGGGCGGTGAAGGACGTTGCCGTCAAGCATCTCTCGGGTCAGGAGCAGATCACGGAAGGCATGCTCAACCATGTCGAGGTGGCGATCCGGGCCTATGACCCGTGTCTTTCCTGCGCGACGCATGCCCTGGGGCAGATGCCGCTGCAGGTGGAGCTGTTCGATGCGGATGGCGGTCTGGTCGACAGCCGCGCGCAATGCATCTGAGGTCACCGAGGGAGGAGCGGATGCTGCTGATCGGCTACGGGAATCCAGGACGAGGGGACGACGGGCTTGGGCCGGCCTTTTCTGAAAACATGGCTGCTCGATCTCTACCGGAGCTTGATGTCGACACCGACTACCAGCTTGTCGCCGAACATGCGCTGACGATTTCTGATCACGACCTGGTGGTCTTTGCCGACGCTGAGATCGGAGGGACCAAGGCCTATTCCTTTCGGGAGATCAGCCCCGGTGCACCGGAAGTGCTCGGCAGTCACAGCCTTGTTCCGGAAACGGTGCTGGCGCTGTGCGAGACCCTCTATGGCGCGCGCCCGAAAGCCTATGCGCTGGGCATTTCCGGTTATGAATATGGCGACGTGAAAGAGGGACTTTCCGAAAGGGCATCCGCGAACCTCGCCGATGCGGAGGCCTTTTTTCTGGACTGGCTGAAGCAACAGGCAGCTTCGAAAGTCGTTCTTCCAGCCTGACACGAAAGCTCCGTTAGCCGCCTTTCACCTTCAGCTTGCCGCTGTCCTTGGCATCGTCGTTTTCGTTGGTCCAGGTGATGCGCAGGTCGAGGCGGGACTGGTCGTCCTCGACGGTGGCTGTGACCCGCAAGGTCATCAGGCCTTTTGGTTCCAGCACGATTTCGCCGGTGTCGTCGCCAAATTCCAGTTCGCCCTTGGTGATGCCGCGTTTGACGGCGTCGAGCATTTTCTGGATCGATTTCTTGTCCTGCAGAGACTGGTGCCGGAAGCGGCCCTTGCGTTCCATCATTGCGACAATCCGTGTTGCTGTAGGATCTCAACCGGGTTGAACAGCTTGGCATGCGGGTAGTCCCGGCTGATGCCGATGATGTTGCCGTCCGGATAGATGATCGTGGCTCCCGTGCCGATACCTTCTAGACCTTCGGAACTTCTGGAATGCCGGTCAAGCGTGATGTCTGCTTCCAGGTGCAACAGACCATGCTTCGACTTCAGTTGCTGTCCGCTGTGCTGGTTGACATGACCGTGGACCAGCAGCTTGATGCCCGCCAGATGCAGGTCGTCAACCCCGGTCTCCGTCAACGGATGATCGACATCCCGGTACTTGGTGCGCATCAGGTTCGCGACCGTGCCGGAATAGAAGACGAAAGGGTCCTTGCGGCTTTCCTTCCTGAAGCGCCGATTGATATGGGCAACGCCTTTGCGGGAGATTTGCGCGGCCATCTGGTCGTCAACGCCCGCGTGAACAAAGAGCAGCGAACCGCTCTGGTGGGCCGCTTTCAGCTGCTTGAAGAACCAGGCATATCGGCCGGCTGGGTCGACGAAGAGCTCCCGGCATTTCAGCGCGGCGGCATAAAGCTCTCTGAGGGTGAGGCCGACTTCCGCCGCATGATCGGCGAACCTGTTGGTCTTCTTCTTCAGCCGTGCCATCTCCTTCTTGATGGCGGCGTCCTTCATGTAGACCGAAGCGGCCTTGGGAAACTGCTTCGTCCATTTCTTTCCCGGGATCATCAGGTCGCGGCAGGCTTTTTCGTCCGGCAGACCGGCAAGGTCCTTTTCACGGTCGACATGGCGATCGAACACTTCCTTCAACAACGGCATGACCTTCTTGCCCATGCGCACGAACATATGGGCGTTGAGTGAACCCCGTTTCACCGTCAACGCTTCCAGGCCGAGATAAAGCCGAAGATCGTGATTGCCGGCCAGAAGAACAACGTCGGCGCCGGACTTGATCAAAAAGGCCAGACTGTCGAGCAGGTCCAGATTGCTCGGTCCCTTGTCGAGGCAATCGCCGCCGATGATGAACTGGCAGCTGCGGCCAAAGGCCGTGAGATCAAAGTCAGTCAGCCCCGGTCCGGTGCGCCTGATCGCGCGGGCCGCCACCAGAGACCGCAGCAGGCTTTCGGCATCCGCGTGCAGATCGGACACGAAGACGACGGGCCTCGCTGGCCAGTCCCAGGGTCCGAGATCGTTGACTTTTGACAGGCTGTCGACAAGCTCCGGTCCCAGCGTGCTGGCGCAGGGTCTCTGCGTTTCCCGGTCCAGTGGCCATGGCACCAGGCTTTCCGGCAGATCAAGCTCGTGACCTGTGGCGCAGGTTATCGGCGGCAACAACGGGCTCAGGGACTTGGTGTTCATCATGGCGATCTGTCGCTCCAGTCAGTCCGTCGCGGTTTCCAGGACATGGCGCTGTTTCCAGGCGCCAAGGTGATGGGTCCAGCCAGTGGCGGCATTGAATTTCAGGATCACGGGTTTGGCGTGGTGCATGCTGAACCTGCGTATGTCGTCAAAGGCCAGCACGCCCAGGTGATGCGCCGCATGGCGGAATGCTGCGCCGTGGCCGACAAAGATCTGCGCGGTGCCGGACATCTTCGCTTCGCTGCGTTCCATGGAGGTTTTCAGGAAGGCGGCGACACGTTCACCTGCTTCCAGAAGGCTTTCGGCCCCCTGTGCTGGCAACCGGTAATGACTGTTCGATTTCCAGTCCTCCGGTGGCAGCTGATGACGGGGATCCTCCATCAGGATCTGTTCGATTTCCGGAATGGTCAGGTTTGCAAACGCCCCGACACTGCGTTCGGCCAGGGCGGCCTGCTCGAGAACGGAGAAATCCTCGTTGATCGCTTCCGACAGGCTCTGGCACAGGAGCTGGGCGGTTTGCCAGGCGCGCTGCTGAAGAGAGCAATAGACGGTCCTGGACAGCTGCCAGCCATGTTCGGCCGCCAGACCGGCCAGTTCCTTGCCAAGGGCCAGCGCCTGGGCCTTGCCGCCATCCGTCAGCGGAAACGGCTGCAAGGCACTCGGCGTGCCGGGCTTTTGATGGTAGGCGCCGTGTCTGACAAGAATGGCAAATCGGTCGGTCATGTCATCTGTCCCAGGAGGTCCGCGCCCGCATCGAACAGGGCGTCAAAATCGATCTGGCCGGTGACCTCCCAGACCTGCACGCCGTTGAGAGCGTTCAGATAGGAAGCCGTGTCCATCTCCGTCCGGTCCGTCCAGAAGATGCCGTCAGGCGCCTGGTAGAACGGGCCCGGGCTTTTCATGATGGCGGACAGGAGATCCGGTCGATCCTTGAGTTCGACCTTTTTGACTTCCGTCGGGGCTGCGCTGTCGCGCGACCAGTTCAGCACCCAGAAGTCGGTCAGGTGGGCGTCGTGGGAGATCCGGCCGGGACCGTAGATGTCGTCGATGAAAAGGTCGTATTTCTCTTCCAGGTGCCAGAGTTCATCCGGCTCCATGTTGCGCAGTTCTTCCTCGCGTTCCTCGTCGATGATGCCGGCGAGGCGGGCATTGTTCACGATGGTGCCCGGGTTGATGCGCGGCAGTTTCGGGATGCCGAGAGCGTCCGTGTGTTCCTGCGCATTGCGGACCAGCAACCGGTCATTGGTGACATATTGTGTGCCGGCAATTTCCATCAGGCGCAGCATGGTTGTCGACTTGCCACCGCCGCTGAGCCCGGAAATGGCAAGGCCCTTCAGCTGTGTGCGAACAGCTGCTGCATGACAGGCGACCCAGTCCGCTCTCTGGAAGTGATTGAGGATCTGCGTGTTGACGAAATTGATCACCTGGTTGGGGTAGGATTCTGTCGGGCCGAAGGCGATGGCCCAGTCCGGTGCCTGAAGGAACTGGACACCGGTGCGCACCTTCAGAACCAGGCGACCATTTTCCAAATCGCAAATGGCGTCCTTGCGGCCGGTCTTGCCAGGTTCACGGGCCCAATCTGCAAAATCCACCGTAAATGGTATTTCCGCCTCGCCGAGTACATGAACCGTCATGTCGGGCGCAGCGGGCGCGGAAATGACATGCTGGAAATAGCGCAGAAGCTCGGCCAGCAGCACGCCGGACATGCACCGGACCTCGACGACATAGCCGCCAACGGTCAGGAACACCGGATCGGAATTCCGGGTTTCCCGCTCCGGGCGAAGCGCGTCGACAATGTCCTGAACGCTGATCCCGGTCATGCGCGCACCTTTTCAATGACATGATCGGCGTAGAGCGTCGCCGCGTCGATCGACGCACCTTCCAAGGCCCCCTTGAAGCCGCCGAAGGCTGAAACCTCGAAGATGATCGGTCCGTTCTCCGTGAGGCCGACATCGACGGTCGTGAAATCCAGATTGAAGGGCGCCTGGGCGCGCCGGGCCAGTTCGATCAACTCAGCATCGGGCTCAAACGGCTCGTATTTGCCACCGTGCAGGATGGTCGTGTTCCAGCTGTCTGTCTGGGCAACACGGGCATAAGTGCCAAGATAGTTTCCGCCGAGAAACACCATGCCGAGATCCCGGCCCGAGAGGTTGACCTTCTGCTGCAGATACATGACCGGATTGCCGGCTCTGAAGGCCTCGATCTTCTGGCGCAGAGTGGCTTCGCCTTCATTGGCCTCCATCAGCGTCATGCCACGGGCCTTGGTGGAAAAGAGCGGTTTGAAGACCGCGCCGCCAAAACGCTGGACTGCGCTGAGTGCCTGTTCTGTGCTCTCGGTGACGCAGGTGGCGGGCATCGGAACACCGGCATTGGAGAGCGTGACCGTGCAGCTCAGACGGTTTACCAGGCCGAGGATGGAATTTGTCGGGGAGAAGACCTTCACTCCGGATGCTTCGGCAACCCGCAGCATTTCCAGCCGGTCGAGTGTGGCGGGACTGTAGTCCTGGCTGATCTTCTTGATCACCAGCCCATCCAGTTGACAGAGGTCGGTCTCACCCGCCATCAGGGCTCGGGTGTTCAGGTCAAGAGCGACGTCCGCCATGTCGACGACGCAGCGAAACCCGGTTTTCTGTTCCAGGGCGTCGGCAAGTACTTCCGTCGACCATTTGCCAGGGATGCCGATGACGCCGATTTTCAGATCAGTCAACGAAGAGTTCCTTCATCTGCAACCGGAAACGGGCTTCGTCGCCGGGAGGGCAGGCAAGCGCCTGCTCGATCAGGTAGCGTGACCGCAGCCACATGCGCCGGGCGTGGGATTTGTCGAAAATGAACCGGGTGGAACTTGCAAAGGATCGGGCAAGCCCCAGCGCCAGCCGATACTCGAACGTGTCGTCGCCCTGTTTGCGGGCAAAGGCGCGTGCGGATTTATAGAAGTCCTGAGAGACAGCCATGATGCGCAGGCGCGTGTCACGGTCGAGCACCTGGAGGCGGTAGTTGGACACCATGAAGACGGAGACGTCCTGGACATAGTCCATGTAGCGCGAGCGGTGCAGGTCAATGAAATGGATCCGGTCCTCGCCCGGATCGTAGATGATATTGTCGACGTTGAAGTCGCCGTGGATATAGACCGAGAAGGGGGCGGGGACCTTGGCCTCGCGTTCTGCGGCCTGCTCGATCAGCCTGTCGAAGGACGGCAGTTCCGTGCCTGAGAAACTGACCTTGGTGTCCTTGAACTCCGGGTGGACGCGGCGCACTTCGCCTAGCCTTTTGGCAAGCTGCTGCATACTGTCCAGTTCTGCCGGTTCCCTGGTTCTGGTCTGCTTCCAGACATCCTTGAGGGTTCGTGTCAGGCGATTGAGCGCCGTTGCGCAGACGGTGTCCTTTTCGTTGAGGACGATATGCTCAAAGGTCAGTCCTGGCAGATGCTCGATCAAAAGGGCCGCAGACTGACTGCGTTTTTCATAAGACAGGATCTTCGGGGCGAGGCCCGGATAGATCGAATGCCAGCTCTTCACACCCTGGCGTTCTTCCTTGACCTTGCTCTTTTCGCCATCCTTGAAGACGGCTGCGACTTCCTCGGTCTTGCGGTTCTTGATGGCGGAGATCGAGCTGCCCGAGCGGGTCTCGGCAATGGTTTCAACGGTCAGATCGCCGTTCACACCGTCCAGATCGGACATGAGGCTCTGGAGCGCAAAATACCGCTCGAAATTGACGGCCTGACCGATATTGGCGGAAATCAGCGCTTCACTGATGGAGTTCAGCGAGTCGCCCATGCGCTGCATCTCGCTGGCCACCAGCAGGCTGTTGGCAATATCCGCCGAACGGATGTCCGCGTTGCGCATGTCCTTGGTGTAGATCTTGAAGAGCTTGCGGTAATCCGCTTCGATCTTGCCCTGCAGCTGGCCGATCTGGATGGCCAACGCGCTGTCGCTGCTCGCAAAGGCCTCTTCAATCCGGCCCACCCCCTCGCGGACCCTGCCGACGATTGCCGGATAGCGCTCCGGAACCAGCGTTGAGAAGGTCTCGATATTCTCCACGTGGCGCAGGGATTGTCGGGCAAGGTTCGACAGGCGCTGCAGATCGGAGGCAATGAATTCGAGGCTGCGCAAGGTCAGGTGCTTGCGGTTGTTGTTTTTTGCCCCTGCCATGTGACGCACGCAGGCCGCCAGGATTCGGGTCTTCAGATTGTGGGCATACCCGGCCCGATCCATGATCCGGCGCGCGGTCGCAGCCGTCGGCTCCTTGAAGAAGGCCTCGAGCTGGATCAGCTGTCCGTCGATCTCCGCGCACAGAAAATGGAGATTTTCCCGGATTATCTTGGGTGCGTTAGTCATTCTGGGGCCCGAGATAGACTTTGGGGACCCGCGTACAGCCAAGTGAAAACAGTTTTGTGACATAAAGCGGACGTAGATGTGCCGCGTCTTCGGCCGAGATCCATCGGGTGGCGGTCTGATGCGGGTCCGGATGACAGCCCAGCTTGGGCTCATAGTCTTCGTCGACCGTGCAGGAAAAGATGAAATCGAGCTGGTGCTGACGCTCCTTGCCTTCCGATTTCAACCGGAAAAGATCGGCCACATGGAGCAGTGCTCCAACGGTAATTTCCGCGCCGATTTCCTCCAGGCACTCGCGTTTCAGCGCTTCTTCCAGGCTCTCGCCCGGCTCCTGCTTGCCACCGGGCAGCGTGTAGTAAAGCCCTTTGTCTGCATGATGTTTTTCCTGCACCAGCAGCTTGTCTTCATGCAGGATGAAGGCTCTTGGCGTTGAACGGATGATCGGGCGAAAAGGGGGAGAGGAAAGGTCGCTGGAGATTGTGTTGCGTCCTTCTATATTCCGGGTGTGCCCAGGGTTGACCTGCTTGCCGGCTTCCTTGAATGCGCAGGCTGTGGTTCTGCCCAATGCCCTGGCTGGGAGCCGTCTGGATTATAGATGAGTCGCAGACTCCCGGCTAAGTGATAAAAGCCTGTGAATTATATAAGCTTCAGGCCAAAAGGCGCCTTCTTTGCCCATCGTGGCTCGTGAGCCCTGACCGGAAGAATCAGTTTCCTGCACTCGCCAAACTCATTCCGACAAGCGCGCTTGGGTGTATCTAGAAGGAGAACCGCGCATTCTGAATGGGTAATCGCTCCTATGAGGCGGGCCGCAGGGTTCTCCTCAGAGTCTGGCCCGAAAGTGATGGCCGGGGCGAATGCTTCAGTCACATTTGTCATTCCCGCGAAAGCGGGAAACCAGGACTCCGTGAGGTTAGATATAATTTTTAGCGCCGATTCATGAGGTTACTGGGTCCCCGCTTTCGCGGGGAAGACAACCGAGAGGGGGCGAGTTCGTGCCAGGAACCATGAAAGCTGCCTCCTAGATCACTTTCGGGCCAGACACTCAGAAGGAGGCTGCTGGATCTGGAGCTGTTGAACATCGGGTTGGTTGCCACAAACTCCGTGTCTTCCCGGCCTTGAGCCGGGAACCAATCCAAATCTCGGCGTGTCGGGGCGTTGGAAAGAGGTGTGGCTGTGCTTGCGGAACTCCCTTTGCCTTGTTTCGAAGGCTCTGGAAATGAGTAGGTCCCGGCTCAAGGCCGGGATGACCGCAATGCGTAAGGTGAGGCAGGGCACTCCGGCAAGGCCGGGACGATTATTGCGTTGGGCGGCAATTCGGCGGGTCCGGCATGATCGCCCGTGGGCACGGTCACCCTCAGATATCCGGCCCCATGGCCCGGCCCTCGGTGGTGGGGTCGATGTCGTTGCGCAGTTTTTCCAACGCGCGCATGCGCTCCTGGGCGCGGGCCTGGTTCTCGCGGGTGACGCCCGCAATCAGCACCTCGGCGACGGCCATCAGCGCCAGCGAGGAATCCCACGGCGACGGCACCGCCACGCGGGCGGGCAGGACATAGCTGGCGATCCGCCCGACCGGGGACATCCAGCTGTCGGTGACGAGGGCAACCGTCGCGCCCTGCTTGGCGGCGGCTTCGGCGAACTGGATGATCTCGGCCTGATAGCGGCGGATATCGAAGACAAGCACCACATCCTTCGGGCCGATGCCGATGAGCTGGTCCAGCCAGTTGCCCTGCTGGCCGGCGACGTGATTGACGTTGGGCCTGACGATCCTGAGATGGGCTGCCATGTAGCGGGCGAGACCATCGGTGAAGCGGCCACCGATCAGGTGTACCGTCTTGCGCTCGTCGGCCAGGAGCTTGGTGAGGCCGCTGAGTTCGCCCTTGGGCAGATGGGCAAAGGTCTCGCGGACATTGTCCAGGAGCTGGCTGACATGGGGGTCGCGGTCGGGGTCGTCGCCCATGTTGGCGCTGCGGGCAAGCGGTGAATTCAGCTGACTTTCCAATTCGCTGCGCAGTTTCTTCTGAAACTCCGCAAAGCCCGGAAAGCCGAGCCTTCCGATGAAGCGCAGGATGGTGGGCGAACTGACATTTGCAGCCGCTGCAAACTGGGCAACCGTGCCCAGACCCTGCATCGGATAATTGGCCATCAGGGCATGGGCCGCCTTCTTTTCCGTCGCCGTGAACTCGTCGAGACGGTCGCGAATATCATCCAAGAGTGGGCGTTCCATGGGCTCCGGCCTTTTTCTTATCGGGGCCGCTGAATTTCATTTGACAGCGGTTCCAATCTGCGTATCAAATATTACAGATCTTAATTAAGTCGGCAATCCTGTAACAAACATTACAAGCTTGGATGTCGGTCTTTCAGGGAGTTGGGAATGGGTGCAGGTCTTCCCTCAGGAGGAATGAACCGGGCTGTCGCGGTTGAAAACGCGGAGGGCGCCGGGCCGTTTGTTCTGGTTTGCGATCATGCCTCCAATTTTCTGCCTCCGCCCTATGACACCAGCCTGCAGATCTCGGATGCCGACAAGATCGCCCATATTGCCTGGGACCCGGGCGCGCTCGGTGTTGCGCGCGGCCTGTCGCAGGCGCTGGATGCCCCGCTGGTCGCGACGACCGTCTCGCGGCTGATCATCGACTGTAACCGCGAAGAAAGCCGGGCCGATCTGATCCCGTGCCTGAGCGAGACCACCCAGATTGCCGGCAATCGGGATCTGTCTGCCGATGAAAAGGCGTTCCGGCTCAACCTGGCGCACCGGCCGTTCCACAAGGCGATCGACAAGGTTCTGAACGAGCGCAAGGACAGGGGACTGCCAAGCGCCGTTGTCTCGATCCATTCCTTCACGCCGGTCTACAAGGGCAAGTCCCGCCCCTGGGAAATCGGCCTGATCTCCGAAAACGATCGCCGCCTCGCCGATCCGGTGTTGTCCGATCTGGCTGCGCGCGGCGATCTGACGGTGGGCGACAATGAACCCTATTCGCCGGCGGACGGGGTCTATTACACGATCCGCCGTCACGGCGAGGACCGGCAATTGCCGTGTCTGATGATCGAGATCCGCAACGACGAAGTCCGCACCCCGGATGAAGAAGCGCGCTGGACCGAGCTGCTGGCACCTGTCTTGAAACGTGCTGCGGAGACGATTGCGGGAGGCGCCCGTGTTTAAGGTCGCCAGCCTCTACATCCGTATCGTCGACGGCTTCAACCGCGGTCTCGGCAAGATCATCATGTGGGGCGTCTTCGTGATGGCTGCGATCCTGCTCTGGTCGTCGATCTCCAAGACCTTTTTCAATCCATCGCTGTGGACGCTGGAAATCGCGCAGTTCGCGATGGTCGCCTATTATGTTCTGGGCGGGCCTTATTCGATCCAGATGGGATCGAATGTGCGCATGGATCTTTTCTATGCGGAATGGAGCGTGAAGAAGAAGGCCTGGTTCGATGCCTTCACCGTGCTCCTGCTGATCTTCTATCTCTGTGTGCTGCTTTATGGTGCGCTCAATTCCACGGCCTATTCGCTCGGTTATTTCGGCAAGGATTCAATCAGCTTCTGGTGGGATCTCTTTGTCACCTTCGTTACCGGCGGTCCGTCGGCGGCCAGCGAGAAGCTTGGCTTCATCGAGCGCAGTCCTACCGCCTGGCGGCCCTATCTCTGGCCCGTCAAGGTGATCATGATCATCGGTTTCTTCCTGATGCTGCTTCAGACCGTCTCTGAACTCCTGAAAGACATTGCCCGGATCAAGGGAGTGACGCTCTGATGTCCTATGAGTTGATCGCTCTCTTGATGTTCTCGTCGATGATGCTGATGCTCCTGACGGGGCAGCGCGTCTTCGGTGCGATTGGCGGCATCGCGGCCATTGCAGCCCTGGCGCTCTGGGGCACCGGCGGTGGTGACATTCCCTTCTCGGCTGCCATGAAGCTGATGAAATGGTATCCGCTTCTGACGCTGCCGATGTTCATCTTCATGGGCTATGTGTTGTCGGAAACCAAGATTGCCGACGACCTCTACAAGATGTTCCACGTCTGGATGGGGCCGATCCATGGCGGGCTGGCCATCGGCACGATCCTCCTGATGGTCCTGATCTCGGCGATGAACGGTCTGTCGGTTGCAGGCATGGCCATCGGCGCGACCATTGCGCTGCCGGAGCTTCTCAAACGCAAATATGACAAGCGCATGGTCACGGGGGTGATCCAGGCCGGATCCTCCCTGGGGATCCTTGTGCCACCCTCGGTCGTGCTGGTGCTTTACGCCATGATTGCGCGTGCGCCGGTCGGCCAGCTCTGGCTTGCCGGCATCGTGCCGGGCCTGATGATGGCAACGATGTTCGTCATCTATATCGCCGTGCGCTGCAAGATCCAGCCGGAGCTCGGCCCGGTGCTGACGCGCGAGGGGCGCGAAGCCTCCAAGGATGACAAGTACAAGCTGCTGCTGGCCGGCATCCTGCCGATCGTGATCTTCGCTGCCATGATGGTACCCTTCGTGATGGGCAAGACCAGCCTGGTCGAAGCGTCCGCCATCGGCGCCCTGACGGCTTTGCTGGCCGCGATCTTCCGCCGCCGCATGACCTGGGACATCCTGATCCTGTGTCTGAAGAACACGCTCGGCATTTCCTGCATGTTCATGTGGATCATCCTGGCCGCGCTCGGCTTCGGCGCTGTCTTTGATGGTCTCGGCGCAGTCAAGGCGATCGAGAACCTCTTCACCGACCAGCTCGGCCTGTCACCCTGGATGATCCTGATCCTGATGCAGCTGTCCTTCCTGGTGATGGGCACCTTCCTGGACGACACGGCGATGCTGGTGATCGTGGCGCCGCTTTACGTGCCGCTGGTGGCCTCGCTCGACCTCGGCATGCCGCGCGGCGAAATCCTGATCTGGTACGGCGTGCTCTACACGATCACCACCCAGATCGCCTATATGACGCCACCCTTTGGCTACAACCTCTTCCTGATGCGGGCGATGGCGCCCAAGGACATCACCATGCGCGACATCTACGGCTCGATCACGCCGTTCGTCCTGGTGATGATGCTGGCGCTCGCGCTCGTGATGGCCTTCCCGCAAATCGCTCTCTGGCTGCCGGAGCTTGTCTACGGCAGATAGCGCGAGGAACGGGCAACAAACAACGTCCGGAGGAACGGAGTTGGACTGCGGTATATCAGAGCCGGAAAACGGCCGACCCGCGCGAACTGAAACTGGAACTTAGGGGAACTAGAGATGAAGAATAGACGTGAGTTTCTGAAAAAAGCCGGTCTCGGCACGGCAGCCGCCGCCGGTGCAACGACGCTTGCGGCCCCGGCCGTTCATGGCCAGACGCAGATCAAGTGGCGCCTGCAGACCTATGCCGGTCCGGCGCTGGCCGAGCATGTCATCAAGCCGCATATCGACGCCTTCAACAAGGCCGCCAACGGCGAGATGGTGATCGAGCTCTTCACGGCCGACCAGCTGGTGCCGACGGGCGAGCTGTTCCGCGCCATGCAGCAGGGCACGATCGATGCCGTGCAGTCCGATGACGATTCCATGGCGTCTCCGACCGAAGTCACCGTGTTCGGCGGCTACTTCCCGTTTGCGTCCCGCTATTCCCTCGACGTGCCGGTGCTGTTCAACCAGTACGGCCTGAAGGAAATCTGGGAAGAGGAATACGCCAAGGTCGGCGTGAAGCACATTTCCGCAGGCGCCTGGGATCCGTGCCACTTCGCCACCAAGGACCCGATCCGCTCGCTGAAGGACCTGGAAGGCAAGCGCGTCTTCACCTTCCCGACCGCCGGCCGCTTCATGAGCCAGTTCGGCGTCGTGCCGGTCACCCTGCCGTGGGAAGACATTGAAGTCGCCGTCCAGACCGGCGAACTCGACGGCATTGCCTGGTCGGGCATCACCGAGGATTACACCGTCGGCTGGGCGGATGTGACCAACTACTTCCTGACCAACAACATCTCCGGCGCCTGGGCGGGCTCCTTCTTTGCCAACCAGGAACGCTGGAACGAGCTTCCGGACCACCTGAAATCGATGCTGCAGCTGGCCATGGACGCCTCCCACTATTATCGCCAGTGGTGGTACTGGGGCGGCGAAGCCAACCTGCGTGTCAACGGCACCAAGATGGAGCTGACCTCCATTCCGGATGCAGAATGGGCCACCGTTGAAGAAGCTGCCATGGCGTTCTGGGACGAGATCGCAGCCGAAAGCCCGACCAAGGCCAAGGTGGTGGAGATCTTCAAGAAGTATAACCAGGACATGCAGAAAGCAGGCCGTCCTTACCGTTACACCTGATGCAGGCCCTGGCCGCGCCGGCTTTCCGCAGGTGCGGCCACACCTACCGGTCCGGAGCAGAACCCTCCGGGCCGGGACTTTTGAGATTTTGAGAACACGACCCGCCTGCCGCGGGCCAAGAAACGGACACGCTGAAAATGCCTGGCAACCTGACCTTCGACGGATTGAAGTCGCTCGTTTCCTCAGGAGAGATCGATACGGTGCTCACCTGTATCGTCGACATGCAGGGACGGCTGATGGGCAAGCGTTTCCACGCCCAGCACTTTGTCGACAGCGCCTATGAAGAGACCCATTGCTGCAACTACCTGCTGGCAACCGACCTGGAAATGTACACGGTCGAGGGCTATGCGGCGACGAGCTGGTCGGGCGGCTATGGCGACTATGTGATGAAGCCGGACCTGTCGACGCTGCGCCTGGTGCCCTGGCTGGACGGCACTGCCATGGTGCTGTGCGATGTGCAGGATCACCACACACATGGGGACGTGCCGCATTCGCCGCGGGCGATGCTGAAGGCCCAGGTCGCGAAACTGGCCGAATTGGGCCTGACGCCGATCATGGCGACCGAGCTGGAATTCTTCCTGTTCGAGAAAAGCTACGACGACATGCGCAAGGGCGGCTTCCGCGACATGGAGCCGATCTCCGGCTACAACGAGGATTACCACATCCTGCAGACGACCAAGGAAGAGGATGTCATGCGCCCGGTGCGCAACGGCCTCTATGCGGCCGGGGTCCCGGTGGAAAACACCAAGGGCGAGGCCGAAACCGGTCAGGAAGAGCTCAACATCCGCTATGCGCCCGCGCTGGACACGGCCGAGTATCATACGATCGCCAAACAGGCGGTGAAGGAAATCGCCTGGGCCAAGGGCCGTTCAGCGTCCTTCCTGGCCAAGTGGCATCATGACAAGGTCGGCTCGTCCTCGCATGTGCACCAGTCCCTGTTCGACAAGAACGGCAACAATGTCTTCTGCGATGCCGATGGCCATTACGGCATGTCGGAAACGATGCGCCACTACCTTGCCGGCCTGATCAAATACGCACCGGATTACACCTATTTCCTGGCGCCCTACATCAACAGCTACAAGCGTTTCCAGAAGGGCACCTTCGCACCGACCAAGACCGTCTGGTCGGTCGACAACCGCACCGCCGGTTTCCGCCTCTGCGGTGAGGGCACCAAGGGGCTGCGCATCGAATGCCGCATCGGCGGCTCCGATCTCAATCCCTACCTGGCGCTTGCGGTCCAGATCGCAGCCGGTCTGAAGGGGATCGAGGAAAAACTGACTCTCGATCCTCCGACCACCGGGGATGTCTACGAGGCCAAGCGCGCCAGGGAAATTCCGCAGACGCTGCGCGAGGCCCGTGAAACCTTGCGCAAGTCCAAATTCCTGCGAGAAGCCTTCTCCGATGCCGTGATCGACCACTATGCGCGGGCCGCTGAATGGGAGCTGGAGGAATTCGATAGGGTGGTCACCGATTACGAGATTGCCCGCGGCTTCGAGCGGGCGTAAAGGGCGAAGAGACGAGAAGGCGCGCGACACACCATAGCCTCATCCTGAGGAGGACCGGAAGGTCCGTCTCGAAGGATGGGCGGCACGCTCCGAGAAAGCGGCTGATCCTTCGAGACGCCGCTTTGCAGCTCCTCAGGATGAGGGTGGTGGGGAAGCGGACTTAGGAAATCAAAGAGCCAACCACTTTTGAAGACGCCGCCCGGAAGAGGCGGGTTTGAGAGGTTCAAATGTCAGATGTGATCAAACTGATTTCGCCGATCGACGGCTCGGTCTATGCCGAGCGTCCGGCGCTGGACGAAGCTGCTGTCGACCGCGTGGTCACCGCGGCGCGTGCGGCCCAGCCAGGCTGGGCGGCCCTGCCCATTGCCGAGCGCGTCGCCTATTGCGAAAAGGCTCTGGAAGCCCTGAAGGCAATGAATGACGACGTTGTTCAGGAACTGGCCTGGCAGATGGGCCGTCCGGTCCGTTTCGGCGGCGAACTTGGCGGCACCATCGAGCGGACCGAATATTGCGCGCGCACCGCGGCTGAAGCTCTGGCCGATATCGAGCGCACCGACAAGGCCGGTTTCAAACGGTACCTGAAACGCGTGCCGCTCGGCATCGTCATGGTCATCGCGCCCTGGAACTATCCGTTCATGACGGCGATCAACACCATCATGCCGGCGCTTATGGCCGGCAACGTGATCGTGCTGAAACATGCCGCGCAGACTCTGCTGGTCGGTGAGCGCCTCGCCAAGGCTTTCGAGATTGCAGGCCTGCCGAAAGGTGTCTTCCAGAATATCGTTCTGACCCATGCCGGCACGGAAAAGCTGCTTGGATCCGGCCTGATCGACCATGTCAATTTCACAGGGTCCGTCGGCGGTGGCCGCGCCATTGAAAAGGCCCTGGCCGGCACCTTCGCCACGCTCGGTCTTGAGCTGGGCGGCAAGGACCCCGCCTATGTCCGTGCCGATGCGGATCTGAATTATGCGGTTGAAAATCTCGTGGACGGTGCTTTCTACAATGCCGGTCAGTGCTGCTGCGGCATCGAGCGTGTCTATGTGCATGAAAGCCTTTATGACCGGTTCGTCGAGGGCTTTGTCGACCTGACAAGCCAGTACAAGCTCGGCAATCCGCTGGACGAAGCGACCACCCTCGGCCCGATGGCCCAGGCCCGCTTTGCGGCCTGGGTGCGCGAGCAGACCGAAGAGGCGCTGCGCAAGGGTGCCAAAGCCCATATCGACACGTCCGGTTTCGAGGCCGATGCAGCGGGTACGCCCTATCTGGCGCCTCAGGTCCTGACCGACGTCAATCACCAGATGTCGGTGATGCGCGAGGAAAGCTTCGGACCGGTGGTCGGCATCATGAAGGTGAAGGACGACGAAGAAGCGCTGCAGTTCATGAATGACAGCCCCTATGGTCTGACCGCGTCGATCTGGACCGAAGATGTCGCCGCAGCAGCGGAGATCGGCGATCGGATCGAAACCGGCACCGTCTTCATGAACCGCTGCGACTATCTCGACCCGGCGCTGGTCTGGACGGGCGTGAAGGACACCGGCAAGGGTGCCGCCCTCTCCGAGATCGGCTTTCATAACCTGACAAGGCCGAAGTCGTTCCACTTCCGCGTGGAACACTGAAGCGGCGAGACGAAAACCTGAGCAAGCCCGGTTTCCCTCGTTTCAATTGGAATTGGGACGTTGGGCTTGCTCCCCTCTCCCCCCTTGCGGGGGAGATTTCTCCGTCAGGAGACAGAGGGGGGGCAACCTCTCGGCAAATCCGGCACCGGAATTAAGGCATACCGCCCGGTACCCCCTCTGTCCGCTGAAGCGGACATCTCCCCCGCAAGGGGGGAGAGGGGTGCAAGCGGTGACGTTAAAAAAGACAACTGCGATCGCGGAATGTGGTGGCAGAAAAACAGACGATCAAACCAACGAGACGACCATGAGCTCACTTCCTTCCGTCAACTGGTCCTATCCGACCTCCGTCCGTTTCGGCGTCGGCCGTATCAAGGAATTGCCTGATGCGGTGAAAGCGTCCGGCATGACCAACCCGCTGCTGGTGACCGACCCGGGCCTTGCCGGCCTGCCGATGGTGGCAGAGGCGATCGAGAGCCTGAAGGCCGCCGGTCTTCAGGCCGCCGTCTTTTCCGACGTCAAGCCGAACCCGGTCGACAGCAACATCAATGCCGGTGTCGCCGCTTTCAAGGCAGGTGGGCATGACGGCGTTATCGCCTTCGGCGGCGGCTCGGGCCTCGATGCGGGCAAGCTGATTGCCTTCATGTCCGGTCAGTCCCGGCCGATCTGGGATTTTGAAGACATCGGCGACTGGTGGACCCGCGCCGACCCGGCCGGTATTGCGCCGATCGTTGCCGTCCCGACAACGGCGGGCACCGGTTCGGAAGTCGGCCGCGCCGGCGTGGTCACGAACGAGGCGACCCACACGAAGAAAGTGATCTTCCATCCGAAGATGCTGCCTGAAACCGTCATCTGCGATCCGGAGCTGACGGTCGGCATGCCGCGCTTCATCACGGTCGGCACCGGCATGGACGCGCTCGCCCATTGCCTGGAGGCTTATTCCGCTCCGATGTATCATCCGATGTCGGAAGGCATCGCGCTGGAAGGCATGCGGCTGGTGTTTGAAAACCTGCCGAAGGTTGCCGCCGATGGCGCGGATCTTGAAGCACGTGGCCACCTGATGAGCGCAGCGGCCATGGGCGCCGTTGCCTTCCAGAAGGGGCTCGGTGCGATTCACTCGCTGTCGCATCCGGTCGGTGCTCTCTATGACACCCATCACGGCATGACCAATGCGGTCTTCATGCCTTATGTGCTGCAGTTCAACCGGCCGGCGATCGAGCAGAAATTCGAGCGCCTGGCCGGCTTCCTCGGCATCTCCGGTGGTTATCAGGGCGTGCTTGACGCGATCCTGAAACTGCGCGCGGACCTCGATGTGCCGCATACGCTTGGCGGACTGAATGTCGATGATGGCAAACGCGAGCTGATCGCGGAGATGGCCATCGTCGACCCGACCGCCGGCGGCAATCCGGTGGAACTCACCAAGGACGGCGCTCTGGAAATCTTCGACAAGGCGCAGGCGGGAACGGTCTGACGTTCTGTGCCTGAGGACACAAGAGGCGCACCTTCTGGTGCGCCTCACCAGGCGTTCTGCCAACGCCGTCATTCCGGACGGTCTGCAGCGCAGCTGCATGGCCAGATCCGGAATCCAGCGCTCAAATCGCACCGTAGGTGCTCCGTATTACTTGGCCTAAATTTCCCCAATCTGTGCTCGCTTTCGCTCGCGCTGATGCGCTGGTTTCCGGATCGGCGTGCAGCTTTACTGCATTTGTCCGGAATGACTAATCAGCAGAGCTTGGTCCTTCCAATGAGCGTCAGGCCGTCGCCGCCGCTTGGCGCAGATCCGCAAGTGTTGCCGGAGCCGCGATCTCCGACAGTTGACCCGTCTTGACATCGTAAAGCACGGCGGAAACGCTCAGGGAACCTGGAAGCACCGGGGCATCACGCAGCCTTGCAATGTCCCTTTTCAGGTCGGTGTCGTGATCGGAGATGGCCGATTCAGACACGTCGATTCCAAGCTTTTCCTTCAGCGTCGCCTGGAACTCCGGATTGGCGAAGTTCTGTGCACCGCACTGGGTGTGCTGCATCAGGACGACATTGAAAGCGGGCGGCGCCTTTGTCAGTTTGCCGACCATGGCGGCGAGAGCGGCGATTTCCTCGATCACGGCACGGGGTTGCTCGGCCGCCATTGTTGCGGATGACAACCGCGTCGCCAAGATCGAGCCCGAGCACATGGGCCGGATCGACCCGCGCGTCGATACAAGTGATCAATAACGTGTTCAGCCTGGGCAGGATCGGCAGGTCGGCCTTGTCAAAGCCTTCGGCGAATTGCGCATTGCGGTCAAAAAGAACAGATGTGTCGGTCATGGTGTTTTCCTTCTGTGGCAGGTCAGGCAACCCGGGTTGCCGGGGCAGTGGCTTGGGTGAAGTCGTGGCTTTGGACCCAGTCCGGCGTTTCCTGCGCAAAACGTGGGGTTTCGAGGCGGACGTAGTCGCGGCTTGACTGGATGCGGTCGAGATCGAGCGCCGGGGTCAGGGCGATCCTGGTAAAACCGAACAGGGCACGGGCCGTCCGGGAGATGCTCCGGCGGAGATCCGGGCGTCTGGCGACCAGCCGACGGGTGATGCTTTCAAAGGATTCCGGCGCATGGCCACCGACGTCCTCGACATGCCGTGTCGGCGCACTCACAGCAAAGGCGCCGCGCCGGTATTCTTCAGCGTAGATGGCGAGCTGGGAGACGGCAGCCTCGGAAAAATTCGAGGGCGGCATTGCGCGCAGCGCCTTGGTCATCATCTTCTCCGAAATGTTCTGGTACCTGACCTTGCGACCGAGCGCGCGTCCCATGGCTGCAGCAATTTCGTCCGGCGACATCAGCTCCGGCCCGGTCGGGCGATAAGTCCTGCCTGCGTGACGGTCCGGATCGGCAAGAGCGGCAACGACGACACGCGCGATATCCTCGTTGGAGGGCGGGGCGTTCTTCTTCTCGTGGCCCGGTCCTAGCGGCATGGTGAAGAGGCCGAGATGGGCCGCCATGTCGATCACCATCAGATAGTTGTCGGCAAACCAGCCCGGGTTGATGGAGGTGACGGTCATGTTTGGCGCCAGCCGGATCAGCGCGTCGGAGAGATAGACTTCCCGGGTGAAAAGGGACGGGTGGTCGCAGGCGGTCAGCCATTGGCCGAGTGTGACCACGTGCTCCAGAGCGGCCTCGTTGGCGGCGACCGTGAAGACCGCGTTGAAATGCAGCCCGTTCGGTGCTGTTGGTGCACATTGATAGGCGCGCCGAACCCCTGCCATCGCCCTGCGCATGTCAGCAAGCGCATATTGATTGCCGACGAAGACTTCAGCCCCGGCGCGCTTCAGCAGGACTGCGCGGTGATCTTGCCGTCGCAGGAATGCACGCACCGGGAACCCCTTTTCAAGCAGTTGCAAGGTGACGGGCAGGCCGGTTTTTCCGCCGGCGCTGGTGACGAGAATTTTCGGTTTTGAGGGCACGGGACACCTTTTAGATGATGGTTGTAATCTATAAATATAGATGATAGGTGAAATCTATATTGTCAAGCCCAGAAGAAAGGTGCCCCGATGCCGCGCATGTCAGAAGCTGAAAAGCAGAAGTCTCACAACAAGATACTGGAAGCTGCCGCGCGCATGCTGCGCGCCGGGGGAACTGACGCGACCAGCGTATCGGATGTGATGCAGGCGGCCGGGCTGACCCATGGCGGCTTCTATCGACACTTCAAATCGAAGGACGAACTGGTCTCCGCCGCGTTCCGCAAGGCGGTCGATGATGTGCTGACGGAGATGGAGCGGGCAACGGACGACGCGGAAAAGACGAGGGCCCGTCGCGACTATATCGATACCTATCTGTCAAAATGTCATGTCGACAATCGGGGAGACGGCTGCCCCCTGGCGGCTCTGGCAAACGATCTCAGCCGGGGCGAGGAGGTCGCGCGGCGAGAGGGCGTGGCGGCGGTTGACCGTGTGTCGGCGCTTTTGAAAACCGGCGATGCAGCGGCTCAGGGGACGGCACTGCTGGCGCTCATGGTCGGCACGGTCACGCTGGCGCGCCTGGCAGAGGCAGCCGGCAAGTCTGAGAGCATTTTGGAAGCCGGCCGGACCGCTGCGGAACTGCTCGAGCGCAATTGGTCGACCAGGACGTGAGTCGGATTAATTAATCGTCCGCAAATCCGGTTCGGCCGCGTCAATCGGCAAAGCTGCTGCGTCTGCTTTTCGCCAGGCCTCCGGGGTTTTGCCCGTTACGCGCAGGAATTCGCGGTTGAAGTTGGATTTGGTGGAGAAGCCGGCAAGATGCATGGCGTGGATCACTGTAATGTCAGGATCGGCCAGCAACCGGCAGACTTCCTTGACACGATACCCGTTGACGAAGCGCGAAACATTTTGACCGGTTACCCGATTGACTGCTTGCGACACGAGGCGCGTCGGGAAACCCGACTTTCGAGACAGCTTGGCAAGGTTCAGGCTATCATCTCTGTATAGGTGTTGTTCCGACATGAGCCTGTTGAGTCGGTCCACAATTTCAGCATCCTGAGGAGACGGGGCCAACGTCGCTTTTGAGGCCTCTGATTGCTCTGCTTCCCCGGTACCTGCCTGCGCATGTCCTGCAGACAAGGCGGAGAGGCCGATCAACAGCAGGCTGACGAGGTTGGCGTTGCTGACAAGGGCTGCGGCATGCACGCCGCCAGAGCGCTCGAAATCCACCAGGACCAACACATCGAGGCATGCAGAAAGACCAAGACAGACCGCCGCCAGCCAGATCGCACGATGCGCATTGGCAGCGGCGTCAAGACGGGCATTTCCGAGACCGTCCGGACCTGCCAGAGCGAGCCTTGCCAGTATCAGTGCGGCGGCGAGGTAGAGAAGGATCAGGGCCAAATCCACCAGT
Source organism: Labrenzia sp. VG12 (assembly GCF_002237595.1). Lineage (NCBI taxonomy): Bacteria > Pseudomonadati > Pseudomonadota > Alphaproteobacteria > Hyphomicrobiales > Stappiaceae > Labrenzia > Labrenzia sp. VG12. The sequence continues at coordinate 3,190,488 of NZ_CP022529.1, read as the reverse complement.
TCCGGTTTGAAAAACAGCAGCACCGCCACGGTGACCATTGCTGACGGTGCGAAGACTTTCAGGTTTCGTCCCGACCGAATGCCTCCGGCAAGGCCTCCAAAACATGCGAGCGTTATCAGCGGCAGCGAGGCTGCAAGAACCGGAATGGCATGGCGAACAGCCTCGATCCCATAACCCCAGCGCAATCCGATCAAGACCGATTGCAGGGCGCAAAGGGCAATCAACAGCAGGAACGGTTTGGTGGCGATCAAGGCATTGCTGCGCCCAAGCCGCGCGAAGATCAGCGCCAGCAGCAACGCGTTGACGAAGGGCAAGGGGACAAACAGCAAGAATACCACCCGCAGAGAGGGACTGAAACGTGTTTCGAAAGGACTGAATCGCGATTGAGGACGACGGCTCAGCGTCAATTAGCAAATCTGCCGGCATTGCTCCACAGACTGAAGGAGGTCTTATGAAACGTTTTGTAAAAAGGACTGCTTTGACATTGTGCATGGCACTTTCCTCCACGCTGCCGGCCGCTTCGGCCAAGGTATTCGAAACAGTCGGTTTTGAGAAAACCCTGGTCCACTCAAAGGAAAGAGACGAAAACCTGACGGTCCTGATCTGGTATCCGGCCTTACCCGGTGGTGACCTCGAAGCTGTCGGCGAAAACCGGGTCTTCGCAGGCACGAAAGCCTTTCAAAACGCCCCCGTCGCAAAAGGCATGCATCCGCTGGTGCTCCTGTCGCATGGATCGGGCGCGAGCGTCGAACGCATGGCCTGGATTGCGGTGGAGCTGGCCGCAAACGGTTTTGTCGTGGCTGGACCAAATCATCCGGGCACGACAAGCGGAGATTCCACACCGGAAGATACGCCGAAACTCTGGCAGCGGACGAACGACCTTTCTACGCTTCTCGATCACTTGCTGCAGGATCCGGTGTGGCGAGCGGCAATCGATCCGGAAAGGGTTGGAAGTCTTGGTTTTTCGCTCGGCGGTGCCGCGGTGCTCAGAAGTGTCGGGGCGCTGGCGACCGTGGAAGCCTATGTACGCTATTGCGACACTTATCCGGGCATGGCGGATTGCCGGTGGTTCAAGGGAGGCAGGGCGTATCGCCACGGTGAGGAAATCAAAGTCAGGCCATTCGATCTACGCTCAGTCAACCGGGCAAGGTTCGAGCAACGGGAACAGGATCTGCGCATCCGGGCGGTAGTCGCGGTCGATCCGGCTCTGGCGGCAGTGTTCGATCCGGCAAGCCTGGAGCCAGTCAACATTCCACTCCATTTTATCAATCTCGGTTTGCCGAAGACGATTCCGATTGCGGTAAAATCTGATGAACTTGCCGAAGGCGCCTCCTCGGGAAGTCTCGACTATGTTGCCAACGCAGTTCACTTCAGCTTTTTGCCGGAATGCGCGCCAGGCGCTGCCGATTTCCTGAAGCGGATTGGGGAAACGGATGAACTTTGCGCGGACGGTGGGGCGCGGCCCCGTGCGGAACTTCATCAGGAGCTCGCCGACAAAATCGTAACAGTCCTTCAGAACAGTTTGTCGGTTGGAAAGTGAGACCAATACCAGACTGCCCCGTGGTTGGGGAGCACGGGGCAGACCTTTCATGAAAGGGTTCACGCAGTGTTCTGACGCTCGATCAGCTTCAGCATGGCGACCAGAACGATGCCGTAGAGCACATGGCCGACGAGGGCGACCCAGACGATGCCGGTGAAGTTCAGGAAGAACGGCAGACCGGCGAGGGAGGTGATGCCGCCAATGGCAAAGATCCAGAGACCGAAACCGTAGATCGCGGACGGGACAAGCCAGTGGGTGTCACCGACAACACGCTGCCAGAGCGGAGCGAAGATGAACATCCATCCGAGCGGATAGCCGATCAGGCCAACCACGTAGAAGTGCACGAAGTAACCGGCAAAGGCGTTGTTGGGCAGGCCGAGACTGCCGAGCAGGCTCTGAGCAAGGCCGTGGGGCGAGAGGTTGGCAAAGCCAAGGCCGGGGCTGAGGATCTGGCCCCAGACGTCAAAGGCGATGGTGGCAAAAAAACCTGAGATGAACATCAGGCCGAGCGTGTTGAAATTGAGGGCCGGCAGTGAAACGGCCGGGCGTGTCTCTGAAGTGGTCATGGTCATGGTCGTCTCTCTTCCCAGATGAGAATGTCGTTGCAGCCCTGAAGTGGGAACGGAGGCGATCACATGGAAATAAAATGGCGCCGGCATTTTGTGACGAGTTTGTGAGCGCCAGTTTATCGGTCGTTTTCAGCAACATCCGTCCAGCTCAGGCCAAACCGATCGAGATATTTCTTCAACCGGTCGGCGTCATTGCGGCTGGTCTTGGTGGCGCGGGAGGCGGCGAAGAGCACGCGGCCGGCCGCGCTCAGGGTGGGGCTCTTCCTGCAGATGCGGACCACATAAGCCAGCTGGACCCGGTCGAAGGGATCGACCTCGGAGAGACGGTCTCCGACCAGTGTCTGCAGCAGCGCATCGTCCGGATTGATCTCCGCGCTCGACCATTGCCGTTCCAGGGCGTCGATTTCCTGGTCGACAAGGGCGAGTGTGATGCGTCCCCGGGGGCCAGGGTGCACAGACGCTGCACGGACGCGCCGAGGTCGCGGAAGTTGCCGGGCCAGGCCGTGCCGGGCGATGTGGCAAAGTCCAGATATCGCGCCCTAGCATCGGCGTTGAAGCCGACCCGGTTGCCGAGCAGCCGTTCGGAGCGGTTCAGCTCGAATTCGATGTTCGGTTCGATATCCTCGCGCCGTTCGCTCAAGGATGGCAGGCGGAAGGTCCAGAGATTGAGCCTGGCATAGAGATCCGGCCGGAACTTGCCTTCGGACACCAGGTGCCCGAGGTTCTTGTTGGTGCCGGCGATCAGCTGGAACCGGCTGGTGATTTCATGATCCGAGCCGAGCGGCAGGAACCGGCCGGTTTCAACCGCATGCAGGATCATCGCCTGTTCATCGAGCCCGAGTTCGTTGATCTCGTCCAGAAAAAGTACGCCGCCGTCTGCCTCGCGTAGCAGGCCGCGCCGGTCGGAGCTGCCGCTGCCGACCGCACCTCTGCGATGCCCGAACAGGCTGGACATGGCGCGTTCGCCTTTCAGCGTGGCGCAGTTGACGTGAACAAGGCGCCCCTTTACGCGCCGCCGCTGCAGCTTGAGTTCGTAGATGCGTTCGGCGAGCTCACTCTTGCCGGTCCCCGTATCGCCGAGCAGTAGCAGGGGGGCATCGGAGTTGGTCGCGACAAGCTCTATCCGCTCTATCAGGCTGTTGAAGCCGGCGTTGCGCGTTTCGATGCCGGCCTTCAAAAGCGCATTATATTCCTCGGCCACAAGATCGAAGCGCTGCTGCAAGGCGTCGTAGCGGGAGAGATCCAGGTCGACAATATTGTAGTTGCCGGTGACGTCGTCTGCGTCACGGGGCGGCGGCGAGGTCTGCACCAGTTTGGCGGGGACATGGCGGGATTCGGTCAGCAGAAACCAGCAGATCTGGGCCACATGGGTGCCGGTGGTCAGGTGGACAAAATAGTCCTCCCGATCCTCGTCGAAGCCGTAATCGCGGGCAAAGTCGAACAGCGCGCCATAGACTTCCTGAAAATCCCAGGGATCGCGTAGATCAACCTGTTGCAGCAGGACCTCGGTGGCCGGACTGGCCTCCTCGATTTCGCGCTTCACGTGATGGGCGAGGCGGTGGAACGCCCTGTCGTGGAGTAGTTCCAGCCGGTGCACCGGAAAGGTGCCGTGCTGGGTAACGGCAATGGACGGTCGCCAGCGGCGCTTCTTGCCGGCATCCAGTTGGGTGCCGAGAAAGCCGATCACCACGTTCTTTTTCAGGTCGGTATTCAATTTTATAATTCCTTATCTGTAAGTATAAGATTATTTACTGTCATAAATGTCAATAATGAAAATAATCAATAAAAATCAATAGTTTGTATGATTTTGCGTTTTTTGTTTTTGTCCGCCATAACGGCAGGCATTCTCCTTCTCGAAACGAACACGAGAGACACGGCTGTCCGGCAGCTGGGTCCGAGGAGCAGAAAATGGCGAACAAAATGCTTTTTGCCTCCCTGAGGGGACGCCTTGCCAAGAAGGCCGATGCCAGGAACCTGGCTGGTGGCCGCGCCTATCTTTACGAGGATCGCCAGAAGCTTGCGCAACTGGCGGCGACCGGATCCATCGGAGACCTGTTCTACCAGAGTGCCGAGATGGAACTGGACCAGGTGCTGGCGGCGACGGAATCTGTGCCGGATGATTTCCTGGCCAGGACCGCGGTCTATGCCCGCCAGAAGGGTCACATGAAAGACCTGCCGGCCCTGCTGCTGGCGGTTCTTGCCTCCAGGGATACCGGGCTGTTTGCCCAGGCTTTTCCGATGGTCGTGACCGACGGCAAGATGCTGCGCAACTTCGTGCAGATCATGCGGTCCGGTCAGACCGGGCGTAGGTCTCTGGGAACCCGGCCGAAGGCCCTGGTGCGCGCCTGGCTGAACACGGCCAGCACCTATCAGCTGCTTCAGGCCAGCATCGGTAATGATCCGTCCCTGGCGGACGTCATCAAGATGGTGCACCCGAAGCCTCGTGACGAGGAGCGGGAAGCCCTGTTTGCCTGGCTGATCGGCAAGCCGTGCGATGTGGAGAAGCTGCCGGTTGAAGTGCGTGACTATGTAGCCTTCAAGGAAAACCCGAAGGGCCGCAGGGTCCCGGACGTACCGTTCCAGATGCTGACGCACCTGCCGCTCACCCGGGAAGACTGGACCGCGCTGGCAGAGCGCGGAAGCTGGACCATGGTGCGCATGAACCTGAACACCTTCCTGCGTCACGGCGTCTTCGAAGGTGGGCGGTTCTTCAAGGCCAAGGCAGTTGGGATGGTGGCCGATATCCTGAGGGATCCGAAGCGGATCAGGAAGGCGCGGGTGTTCCCGTATCAGCTGCTGACGGCCTACCAGGCCCTGTCGGGCGAGATGCCGGCCGAAATCCGCGAGGCCCTGCACGATGCGATGGAAATCTCTGTTGCCAACGTGCCGGCCTTCAAGGGACAGGTTGTCGTCTGCCCCGATGTCTCCGGGTCCATGGTGTCGCCGGTGACCGGCTACAGGAAGGGAGCGACCACGGTGACGCGCTGCGTCGACGTTGCCGCGCTGATCTCCGCCGCCGTTCTGAGGCGCAACCGCGGCGCGACCGTGCTGCCGTTCGAGGTGGATGTGCGTGAGGTCAAGCTGACTGCACGCGACACGATCCTGACCAATGCCCAGAAGCTCATCGAGCAGTGGGGCGGCGGAACGAACTGTGCAGCGCCACTGATCTGGCTGAACAGGAAGGGCCGTGCGCCGGACCTGGTCATCCTGGTCTCGGATAACCAGTCCTGGGCAGGTCTCCACCGCGGTGCGTCCACGGGCGTGATGCGGGAATGGGAGAAGCTGAAAAGGCGGAACCCGGACGCCAAGCTGGTGTGCATCGATATCGCGCCCTACGGCACGGCGCAGGCGGTTTCCAGGCCGGACATCCTCAATGTCGGAGGTTTCTCCGACGCGGTGTTCGACCAGGTCGCGGCCTTTGCCGAAGACCGAATGAATGCGGACCAGTGGGTCGGCGAGATCGAAGCGATCGAGCTGACCTGACACAAACAATGACGCGGCGGGCAATCCGCCCGCCGCGTACACCGGAAGAGACAGGCGAATGCCGAAGGAACTACATTGCTCCACCATGGGATCAGTCCGAGTGGGTTCGACTCCCCTCCTTGCAGGCGCTCTCAGGCTCGAGCGGGACCCCCGATGTTTCTTCAAACTTGTCGCCTGGACTTCCCGGGAAATTTCAAACCGTGGCGGATGCCGATGGAACTACATCCACACCGGAGACGCGTGGGTCGAGCCACGCCATCGCGAACCTGCGATGTCGTCCAGCGAGGAAGGACACCGGCGCTTGTTTCATCACTCGCTTGCCGCTGCAAAAAACTTAAACCGGTCAGGGCGAATGCCTGCAGAACTACATCGACTGTGAATCGCCAGGTTGCGGGTTCGAATCCCGCCGCCGCAACCACTTCATGCGGCGTAGCTCAATCGGATAGAGCAGGAACGTTTTGCACCCACCTTGTCGCCCTGACCGGACCGACATGACGACTGGACCCGCGGCGCAGGCCGCACAAAGGAGACAGGACAGATAGTATTCACGGCGGATGCCGGCAGGACTACAGCTTTGGAACTCGCCGTCTTGTCACAAACTTGCCGCCACCTTTTCAGACCGCCGGTCAGGGCGGATGCGGAAGAAACTACATCTCCGGGCGTGGGGTTCGACTCCCCATCCGTCATCACCTTCGTGGATTGGCGGGCTCCGATCAGGAGTGGCCCCGGCACTTCTGTTTCTTTCACTTTGCCGCCTTGACCGGCCCTTTTGACAAATACGGCAGCTTGACCGCAGCTGTGCTGCGGTTTCGGGGATGCCGGCAGGATTACAGGTAGACGCACCCGGCAAGGCCGGGAGGGGAGCGGTGAGCCGTCCCCGTGCCGGTTCAAACCCGGCCCGGAGCAATCCGGTGGCGGAAAGATCATCCTGCCAAACCTTGCCCCGCGACGCCTGGCGGATGCCAGCAGGACTACATTGGCCATTGCCGGTTCGAGCCCGGCCCGCACATTTGCGGAAAGGTCTTGCTATCCCGCTTGCCGCCGGGCCCATTGGAAAGAAGAGACGAAGATGACGATGGAAACGGAAACCGAAAAACTCACCAGCGACATGCTGGCGACCTGGGGACACCTGCCGGGCAAGGCCTTCGGCGCTGCCCTGCGTGATGGGCAGGACGCGCTGGATCGCGGCGAACCGCTCGAGGCTGTGCGTCAGATGCTGGAAGCCTACAAACCGGCGCCGACCCTGCCGCTGGCCGCCTCCGGTGAAAAGCCGTTCCACGTCAACCTGGATGCGGAAAGCGCGGACGAAAAGGCCAACCTGGACGCCGTCATGCACCACATGACAGAGCTGATGCGCACGCCGACCATCGAGGCCGGCGCCATCATGCCGGATGCCTGTCCGGCGGGACCGCTCGGGACGATCCCGGTCGGCGGTGTGGTCGCGGCCCGCAACGCGATCCATCCGGGCATGCACAGCGCCGACATCTGCTGTTCGGTGATGATGACCGAGTTTCAGGACGCCGACCCGAAGGCGGTTCTGGACGCGGCCCAGTCCGTGACCCATTTTGGTGCCGGCGGCCGGCCGAACGGCAAGCGGTTCACCATGTCGACGAGCCTGTTCGACAAGTTCCGGGAGAACCGGTTCCTGAGCAACCCGAAGATCCTGCGCATGGCGCAGGAGCATCTGGGCACGCAGGGGGACGGCAACCACTTCCTGTTTGTCGGCGTGTCGCGCAAGACCGGCAGGACCGCGATGGTCACCCATCACGGGTCTCGCGGGCCGGGTGCGGGGCTTTACAAGATCGGCATCAATGTCGCGGACAAGTTCCGCCGCAAGCTGTCGCCGAAAACGCTGAAGCAGAATGGCTGGATCCCGGCCGACAGCGAGGAGGGTATCGCCTATTGGGAGGCCCTGCAGCTGATCCGCAAATGGACCAAGGCCAACCACAACGCCATTCACCAGGCAACGGTGGAGGCGAGTGGCGCAGCGGCCGGGAACCGGTTCTGGAACGAGCACAATTTCGTCTTCGAACGGGACGGGCTCTTCTATCACGGCAAGGGGGCGACCCCGGCCTGGGACGGATATGCGGCAGATGCCACGGGGCTGACGCTGATCCCGCTCAACATGGCCGAGCCGGTGCTTGTGGTGCGCGGCAAGGATGCCGGCCACGCGCTCGGGTTCTCGCCGCACGGGGCGGGGCGCAACTATTCGCGCTCCGAGCACAAGCGCCGCTCTTCGGCCAGGACGCCGGAAGAAATGCTGAAGGCGGAAACGGACGGTCTCGACATCCGTTTCTTCGAGGACGGCATCGACATCTCCGAACTGCCGTCCAGCTACAAGAAGGCGGACGCGGTGGTGGCCCAGATCGAAAAATACGGCCTCGCCGACATCGAGGACTACATCGATCCCTATGGCTGCATCATGGCCGGCGACATGGAGCCGTTCTGGAAGAAAAGAAAGGACGCAAGGCGGTAAGCCGCCTTGCGTCGAGGAAAAAGCCCGGGACGGATGCCGGCAGAACTGCAAGTCCGCAGGTTCGGCGCCTGCCGCTGTGTCCCACCACGCAGCGCAGCCGAGCGGTTTAGCAAGTTCTGTCTTCCCTTGCCGTCCCGGCAGCAACAAACGACACCAGGTCAGCTGGTTCCCGGCAGGGCAATACGGCGGAGCAACGTGCCGGGCTCGGAGTTTCCGAGGACAAGATGAAAAAGATCAGAAGACTGTCGCGGGAACAGGCCTTGCGGACACTCGCGGAATTTCACCAGAGCTGTGGTCGTTTGAAGGTCGACGCTCTGGTTCAGGACGGATTTGAAGGCGCGACGGAGGCCGAGATCCTGCTCGATTGGATTCGGAGCCAATATGGTGCCAGCCCCAATCCGTTTCTCGGCGAACTGGTCGAATTTGCGACTGGTGACCAGGTTGACGTTCACGGTCTGCCGGACAATCTGGGCACTTGCCCGTGCTGTGGTTTCAAGACCCTGACAGAAGCGCGGGGAGACTACGAAGTCTGCCGGTTGTGCAACTGGGAAGACACTGGATCGGACCATCCCGGAGGCTGCCAGTCTCCCAACAAGGGCTCGATGTACGAATATCGGCACCTGCTGTCGCAACGCGGCAAGTCCGGCGGTTTTCATCGCTGGCAATGCGGGCCCCGGGTGGCTGCCAAGGACCTGAAGTTCCTGCCCGCTAACGACGAGCTGCGGGTGAGCGAGGGTGCCGACCACTTGATGCAATGGGCCTCGGCGCGTGCGACCGCATATCTGACCGAAACGCTGCAATTGCCGGCGCGCGGTGATGAGCAGGACTGGGAAATCGAGTTGGCAGATGAAGCCCGGCTCGAGGAGTTCATCTCGTTGTTTCCGGACCTCGCCTCTGACGATGAATACGCCTACGCGATGGTCGCGCTGATCATTGCAAGTTTCGATGACCGACTGGGACAGCGTCTTTATCCGTTTGGCGGCGAGTATATCGATCAAATGCGTGAGGCCGATTTCGACGTGTCACGGATGTACACACAGGACGAAAGACGGCTCTGGCTGGAAATCTCCAGAATTCTGAACTCGAGAGTGTGTCTGTTCGACTGGCTTATTCGCTACTGGAGCTCGGCAGACGAGCCTGAAAGCGCGTTTGCCTGCACGTTGTTCTTTCGGACCGAATTTCGAACGTTCTCCCGTTGATGGTTCTTCTATCCGGAGGTGAGCGGGGTATGAACATGCTGAAATTCGGAAATGAAACGGACTGGGTGTCTCTCACTGTCGTCGACTACCAGTTCGGTGCTGCGGAGGACGCCTTTGACCGGAACTGGTTATTGCTCGAGGCAACGCGTTCGGTCGATGGCAACACCAGGGTTTTGCGTGACCTGGCGCTGCTGACATGGGAGCTGCGGGACATGAAGCGTTTCTTTCAAGTGCCGGAGACACGCACGCGTCTGGAATTCCTGGAGCCCTGCGTTGCCTTTTCCCGCCAGGGTGAAACAGTGCTGCTCCACCTTGATTCCGGTTTGAGTTTTGACAAGGACGGCAACGCCATGTCTTTCGAGACCCGTATGGATCGGACTTGGGGCGAGCGGACGCTTTGCGCAATTGAAGATCTCTGCCGGAGGTTTCCTGATAGATGAACCGTATTTCCTGGTTAGGAAGGCATGTGCTAGGCGGCAGAGTTGGCCAAAAAATCCGATAAAAAACAGAAGGCACTCTGGTTCCACAACGCCGGAGATGTTCCGGTTGCACCTGCCGGCTTCGAGTTTGTTTCCGCATCGGTATCGACCGGCGGCGAAGGGCTGTTCCTGTTCATAGAAGCTCCCTTCGGCGATGAGGCGCGCGGCACATTCACGCGATATGGCGCTCAATTCCCCGAACCAAGGCTGTCGGAAGAAAAAATCTATCGCCTCGTCGTCGTCGATGGGTGGGAAACGTCCTATGAAATCGAGTTTCCGCCGCTCGATCTGGCTCACCCTCTGGTGGACCTGTTTGCCGATGGCCGAGTGCTGATTGCCGGTTCACGTGCGGCCTGGCACGGGCCGGGCAAATTTGATCTGAACGGTGCGATCTTTGATCCGCTGACGGGAAACCTGGACAGGTTTCTGCTCGGAGATGGGATCGAATCGCTGGGCATCGACGGCGATAACCGGATCTGGGTGTCCTATTTCGATGAGGGTGTTTGCGGAAATCTCGGTTGGAACGGGCCAGGTCCTTGGGGGCTTAGCTCTGGCGGACTGGTCTGCTTCGATGTGCAAGGCGAGGTTCTGTTTCAATTCAACACGAAGAGCCGCGAAACATACATTCTCGATTGCTATGCGCTCAATGTTTCGCAACGAGAGGTCTGGGCTTACTACAGCGATGATTTTGACATCTGCCGGGTTGATGGCTTGTTTTCGCCGAAGGTCCTGAAGCTTCAAGACATTGAAGGATCCAGTGTGCTGGCCGTGGCCGACGCGGGGCTCGTCCTGGGGAGGCAGTATCATGAACCACCGGACATGTTTCATCTGGTCCGGCGCGATGGCGACTGGCTGGAGCCGATGGGCCAGGTTCGCGGGCGTCTGCCGGAAGGAACACTCTGCAACGTGAGCAAGCTTTTCGGACGCGGTCGGCATCTTCATGTCATCAACGGACATGGCTGGTTCCGCGCTGATATTTCGGAGTTGTTTTGCGGCTGAAAAGACCGGGGAGCCTGGTTGCTTGCGGGCAAACTTCATTCTCTGGAAAACGCTTCTCCGCAATTGCCTCTGCCGGCTTGCCATGATCGGATGGCGCCGTTGTCACCTGTAGTCGAGCCCGCAATGGAAAGCCTGCCCGTCCGTCTTTATGCCGCTTTTGCCGCCGATGAAACCGGCGGCAACATGGGAGCGGTCGTCTTTGAGGACATGCCGCTCTGGCCGGCGGCACGCCAGCGCATTGCGGCGGATCTTTGCGCGCCGACGACAGGCTTTGTCAGGGAGCTTTCCGACGGGCGCTATGAAACACGGTTCCATTCCACGCGCTCTGAAATGGATATGTGCGGCCATGTCACCCTGGCGGTCTTTGCTGCCCTGAAAGAAGACGGCCGGATCGGCCCGGGCAGTTATGTCCAGCAAACTGCTGCCGGTGAGATTGGCGTTGAAGTGACGTCGGATGGCGCCGTGACCCTGCACCAGCCGTTGCCCTCCTTCGACCGGAACGAGGTAATGCGCGAGGAGATTGCCCCGCTGCTCGGGCTGGAGCAGGACCTCGTTTGGCGCGTCACCGCGTCATCGACAGCCCTGCGTCACGTCTTTGTCCAGCTGGCCGATCTGGAGACATTGGCGTCGATCCGGCCCGATGACGCCGCCTTGCGCGCTTTTTGCCGCGACCGGTCGATCGATACGATCGGTGTCTGGTGCCGACAGGCCTCCGGGCTTGGCAAGGCCAAGGTGCGCCTGCGCGATCTCTGCCACGGTGTCGGCGATCCGGAAGAGGCGGCAAGCGGCACCACCAACGGGGCGCTTGCCTGCGACATGTTCCGGTCCGAGAACCTGTTGCCGGGCGCCGGTGGAACAGCGGTCCTGGTGGCGGAGCAGGGCTTTGAAATGGGGCGGCCAAGCATCGTGCGCACGGTGCTGGGGACTTCCGGCAAGGACATCACCAGCGTTTCGGTGGGTGGCTATGCGGCGCTCCGGTTGAGAGGAGAGTTTTCTATTTAGCTGACTAAACTTCCAAATTCCACCAATTGAGCGGTGTAACGCCGTCATCGGGATCGTAAACGTTCCCGTATTACCACTCGGCATTTCCCAGGCCTGTGACGATCTGTTCCAGAACGGCTTCGATTTCCTGGAACCCGCGCGCGTACGGCAGGGAGAGAACCACTTGTTTGTCGGTTATTGCGTCGATGGTTCCCATAAGCACAGTCTCGACATGAATGGAAAGTGCCTCTCTGTCTGACACGGGAGACTCGAGATAGATCTGCACGGCGATCAAACCGGACCGTGACACAATTTCAAAGGAGCGCGAGGGCAGATGGGTCTTGATGACGTCGCCTTTCGCAATTCCCAGCACCAGTCCGGGAGAGTGCTCGAGACGGTAAGTGTCCTTTGCGAGTTCCTTCACGCGGAGCCGCTCGTAAACGGGATTCCCGGAAGACGCAGTGTCGGCAAATATGTCGATTGTCGTCAGCGCGCCAGTATCTTACATCGACGTGTTCCACCCACCTTCAGATTCAATTGGCCTTGTCTGTCAAACGCGCTCGGCGTCCGCAAGCCCGCAATTTGTTTGCCATTGTCTCAAATCCGCTGAAACCGCGCCGGTCCATCTTCCCCAAAAACTTCGATCTCAAGGCTTCGCACCTGGCCGTTGTCCATCTCCAGGAACGTTAGCGCGGAGCGGGATCCGATGGGGGCGTTTTCGGTGACGAAGTCGAACACCATCACCGGGCCATCCCAGGGTTTGAGCGCATAGAGTTGCGGCTCGGGACCGGCCGACAGGACAAGACCGTCACCGACGGCATACACTTCCACCGTTCCGAAATAGGGATGGGCGTATAGGCCGGCGACAGCCGGTGCCTCAGGGGGCGGAGCCGCCGCGGCCGGAGGTTCCAGGCCGGCGGTTCGGCCGCGCGGTGTGAAAAAGGCCTCGAAACGCTGCGCATACCCGGAATACCAGTCGCGGGTCTCGCGGCCGAACTGGACAAGGTCGGTGAAAGCGGCGGCGATCGATTCCGCAGCGCCGACCGGAGCGGCGTTGGTCAGGACGAGAATGCCGAGATCGAGCGAGGGGATCATCGAGAAGCAGGTACCCGTTCCCATCAAGAAAGCGCCGGAATGGCTCAGCTTGATCCGTCCCGAGGGTTCCACGCTGACATTGAAGCCGAAGCCGTAGAACCCGGCTCTTGCATCGGGCGCATGTGGCTGGCCGGAAAAGCTCTGAGGGCTGAGTGCCGGCAGCAGAGCCTCTGGCGCAATGATCTGGTTGCCGCCATGACGGCCGTTTGCGAGCACCATCTTGAGCCAGGCTGCAAGATCATTGGCAGTTGAGCTGACACCGCCTGCGGGCGATTGCGCATCCGGATCGCGCTGGAACAACGGTGCGAACGCGTCGCCATCACGTGCGTGCGGGACGGCCCGGTTGTCTGCAGTCATGAAATCCGCGAAACGCGAACTCGTTCGGGTCATGCCAAGGGGCTGGTAGAGCGCGCCTTCGGAGAGGCTGGCCCAGTGGGTGCCGGAGGCTTGCGCGACCGCCTCAGCGGCGGCTGTCAGGCCAAAATTGGTGTAGGCGTAGGAGGTGCGAAACGCTTCGAGTGGCAAGAGGTGCAGCCGTTCCAGGATGGTTCGGCGGCCAAAGCCGAGATCCTCCAAGTCGTCGCCCGCGTGATCGGGCAGACCGGACCGGTGGCTGTAGAGATCGCCGATCGTGAGCTTCTCGGAACGGGCGGGATCGGACAGCGTGAACCAGGGCAGGAGATCGCGCATGCGGCTCGACCAGGAGACCACCCCCTCGCTCACCTGCCGCGCGACCACCGTTGCGCCGACCGGCTTCGACAGCGAGGCGAGCTGGAAGACCGTGTCTGCGGTGATCGGGTCCTTCTGGTCGATACGCCTGACCCCGTAGCCTTCTGCGAAGACGGTTTCCTCCTTATGGACCACGGCAATGGCAAGGCCGGGAATGCCGCTGCGCGCCATGATGTCCGCGACAATCCGCGGAAGTTCGGCGACAGCGGCATCGATCTGTCCGGGCGGCACGTCGACGCCCGGCGTTTGGGGAGGCGAGAGACTTTGTGCCAGGGCGCTGAACGGCAGCAGGGCCAGGGACGCGGCGGAAGACCTCAATAAGAGGCGGCGGGAGATTTCGGTCCGGGACATGTCTCGCTCCAGTAGGGTCACGCATCCCAGACTAGCAGTCCCGTTGCAGGTGGACAGGCCAGGAAACTGACAGGGTAAACAGGCACAAGCCATACCCTCGTTCCGGTCATGAAGACCTATCAGGTGGGCGGCAAACGCGGTGCGCCGAGCAAAGAAAACCCGCCTGCCGGGCTGGCAGACGGGTTTGTCTCGATCAGGCCATGGCCGCTCAGGTGTTCGGGTGTGATCCGTCTCCGTTGCGCCGGCCCTTTGTGTCCGGGTGCAGGGTCTTGCCGAGGATGTGGCTGTCCTTGCCGATGACATGCTGGCTGGAACCGACGATCAGCGGGTCGGGCTCACCGACAATGCGCCGATCCTTGTCCGGATAGGGCAGGGCGTTCAGGAAATGCTCCATGCAGTTCAGGCGGGCGCGTTTCTTGTCGTCCGACTTGACGATGGTCCAGGGGGCATCCGCGGTGTCGGTGTAGAAGAACATGGCTTCCTTGGCTTCGGTATAATCGTCCCACTTGTCGAGGGAGGCCATGTCGATCGGTGACAGTTTCCACTGCTTGAGCGGATCGGTCTTGCGCTGGTTGAATCGGCGGCGCTGTTCCGACTGGGTCACGGAGAACCAGTATTTGAAAAGCAGGATGCCGTCGCGGGTCAGCATGCGCTCGATCTCGGGCGCCTGGCGCATGAATTCCAGATATTGCGACGGAGAGCAGAAGCCCATCACCCGTTCAACGCCCGCGCGGTTGTACCAGGACCGGTCGAAGAGGATCATCTGGCCGGCGGTCGGAAGATGTTCGATGTAGCGCTGGAAATACCACTGGCTCATCTCGCTTTCCGACGGTTTCTGCAGGGCAACCACGCTGGCACCGCGCGGGTTCAGATGTTCCATGAAGCGCTTGATCGTGCCGCCCTTGCCGGCAGCATCACGGCCCTCAAACAGAAGGACCACGCGCTTGCCTGTTTCCTGGATCCACTTCTGGGCTTTCAGGAGTTCCGCCTGCAGTTTCGCCTTGCGTTTTTCATAGGCCGCACGGCGCATCTTGGTGGCATAGGGATATTCACCGGTTTCAAAGACGTTCTGGATGGCCTCGGTGGAGTGGCGCATTTCCGCGAGCACATGGCGCAGTTCGGCACCCGTCGGGTGATGCTCTGCCGCCGCATCGGGCTTGGTGCCTGCCTCGTTCTCGATTGCCACAGGCGCTTTCTTCTGCCGTGTTGCCGCTTTGGGTTTTGTTGTCTTGGGAGCCGGCGCCTTGCCGTTTGCGGGTTTGCGTGCCGATGCGGTTGCCTGTGATGCCATAAAGAATGCCTCCTCGTCTGAATTACCCAAGGTAACAGATAATCGTTCCGAAAGCATTGATGCGCATCAACTTGCCATTTTGTCGCAGTTGACCAGGCTTGAATGGTAAATTTTCTACAAATTTACTTATGTACGTGTTTTTACTACTTTGGCTTGTTTGCGGTCGAAATCTAAGGAAGGCGAAGGAAGTGGCTTTTTCGAAATTCAAATAACGGCAGTCGTGGCTTCGGCGAGCCGGCACACACAGGGACGTATCCTGCGCTGAGGTTTCCTTAAGCGCGGTAACAACGTGTCGGCCCTGGATGCAGTTCCGACGGGATCAGTACTGGTCGCCGTGCACGGCCACTATGTCGAGCTCCGCGTCCGGTGCTGCGATTGTCCGGAAACCTTCCCGGACGCCTTCCTCGGTCAATTCCCGCTGCACGGCCATCAGCGTGTTTTCCGGATGCTCTTCGCACAGATCGGCCATGTAACGCAGTTCTTCTTCCGCGACGCCTCTTGCCGCGTCGACGGAGGGGGCGCCGTACATGTCGACAAAATGCTGCGCCAGCCGGTCGACCAGTTGCCCGAATTCCGCTTCCTCGATCGGGGTGACGGCAACAAAGGTTACCCGTCCGAAGGTTTCGAGGCCCAGCCAGCCGTTGGCAAAGGCCTGGCGGGCCTTGCCTTCCAGGTCGGCGTCCGACCAGTCGGAGAACTCAAAGCCACCGGACAGGCACCACTCGCCGGTGCGAGCAGGGGAAAAGAAGACATTGCGGTCGCTGTCATCCAGGTGAATGGCGCGGGCGAGTTTCATGGGGTCAAACCTCCAGCCGGGTGGATAGCGGGATCAGATTGGTGTCGTTGCCCTGGCGAAGCAGCAGGCCAAAGGTCTCGTCGACACCCACAAAGGTTCCCGCCTGTCCGTCAATCTCGACGGGCTCGCCGATATTCGGCACAAGCGCACGCCAGTCGTCATGAACGGGACGGGGGCCGTCTTCCAGCCAGCGGTTGATCCAGTAAAGGCTGTGGCGGACCCAGGCTTCCAGAAGCGCTTCGGCCGTGACATCCGCGCAGCCTTCTTCTGAAAGATATGTGTGCGTCGGGTCGCTGCCGGGGTTGTCCTCCGGACTTGTCATGTCGAGTTCAAGGCCGATGACGAGCCAGTCGGGCTCGGCATCCGGCAGGACGGATGACGCCTTGGCGCGCAGCCGTCCGCAGGTGGCGCCGTTGACCCTGACCCGGCCATCCCATTCAAGATGCACGGCGACTTCCGGCGGTGCAAGGGCGCCGAGGGCAGCCTGCAGTCCGAGACCGCAGACGGGCAGGGCGGTCATCGCCCGTTCGAGGGGCTGTTCCGGTGCAAAGATCAGACTGGCCCGCAGCTGCGATCCGTGAAGGTTATAGACCACCGTGCCCGCATCGGTGCCGGCAATGGCAAGCGCAATGGCCCTGTCGAACGGATCGGCCCGGCCAGTGAGCGGTTCGCCCTGAAACAGCGGCGGGAACTGCGGTTCGCTCATGCATGCCCCTCCTCGACAAGCGTTTTGGCCAGCTGGCGGAAGACGCCGGCTTCCGGCGCGTCGGGCGTCTTGATCGCAATGGGCACACCGCCGTCGCCGGCCATCCTGATATTCAGATGCAGCGGCACTTCGGCCAGCAGCGGAACGCCGAGCTTTTCCGCTTCCGCGGCGACGCCGCCATGACCGAAAACGTGTTCCTCGTGACCGCAATTGGAGCATATATGGGTCGACATGTTCTCGATCATGCCGATGATCGGCACCTGCATTTCGGTGAACATGTTGATGCCCTTGCGGGCGTCGAGCAGGGCAACGTCCTGCGGTGTCGACACGATGACGGCGCCGTCGACGATGAACTTCTGGCAAAGCGTCATCTGAACGTCACCGGTACCAGGCGGCAGGTCAACGATCAGCACATCCAGCTTGCCCCATTGGACCTGGGCCATCATCTGCTGCAGCGCGCCCATCAGCATGGGGCCGCGCCAGACCACGGCTTCGTCTTCCCTGGTCATCAGTCCGATGGAGATAACGGTGACACCGTGATTGCGAAGCGGCAGGATCATCTGGCCGTCGGGGGACGTCGGCCGACCGGAAACCCCGAGCATCTTCGGTTGCGAGGGCCCATAGACATCGGCATCGAGCAGGCCGACCTTGCGACCTGCGGCGGCAAGAGCGCACGCCAGGTTTGCCGCGACGGTCGACTTGCCGACGCCACCCTTGCCGGACGCAACTGCAATCACCCGGTCGATGCCGGGAACTTTCTGAGGTCCGGAGGTGCCGGGCGGCGCCGGGCGCTGTTTGATCGGCTGTGGTTCGGAGGGTTGTTTCGGAGCGGGCGCCTGGTCTGCATGGGCGGTCAGGGCAATCTGCACGCTGTCACAGCCGTCCAAGTTGCCCAGCTTTTTCTCCGCTTCGGCGGCCAGGGCCTCCATCTCGGCAACACGGCTGCCGTCGATCTCCATGACAAACCGGACTTCGCTGTCCGAAACGCGCAGCGCGCGCATCATGCCGGAGGCAACGATGTTCTCGCCCGTTGCCGGGTCGCTGACGGTTTTCAGGACGTCAAGAACGCTTTCGCGGCTTAGCGGCACTGTCGTCCTACCCCTCGATTTCGCCGGTGACGACATGTTCCATGCCGAGTTCCTCGATCGTGACGACCGCCTTGACCTTGAAGGTCTTGCCGTCCGCATTGTCTGCTTCGCGGACCGCTTTTTCGATCGCCTGCTGCGAGGTGACGCCCACCTGTTTCAGGAACTTGCGCATGGACATGTTGAAATCGTCGCTCATCTTATCCTCCCGTTGCAATTGTCAATGCATTGACGGCCTGGCGTTTCCGCTCCTACCCTAACGTCATCGACCGGCAACGTGAGGGAGGAGCGCGTGGGCTGTCGTCTTGTCTTCTTGTGGCTGTTGAGCCTGATGCTTTGCAGCGTAGTGCCCGGGACGGGCGCGGCACAATCCAAAAGCTTCCGGCTGAGTGCGCCGGAAGACCTGGTGAACAGCGGGTTTCTCAAACACCTGCTGCCGCGTTTTTCCCTGAAAACGCAGATCCGGATCGAACTTGTGGACGAGGGCGCGCCGGCGGAAGCCGCATTGTCGGCGAGCGGTGCGGGCCAGCCCGTGTTCGAGGGACTAGACCGGATGTGGTCCCTGGCGGTTCTTGACGCGGAAAATGTCCATCTCGCGCGCTTTACGGACTGGCTTGCCAGTGATGTCGGCCAGAAAACCATCGGGTCCTTCCAGCCGGAGGGCAAACCCCTGTTCGTTGCCGCACTCGGCCAGCAGGCGGCAGTCGAGGCGGTGGTCTTGCCGGGAAACGCGCAGGAGGGGGAGAAGCTGTCCGTATTGCATTGCGGGCGTTGCCACATGGTCAACGAAGCCACGCGCATGTCGACGATCGGCTCGTCGCCCTCCTTTGCCGTGATGCGGTCCTTCTCGGACTGGCAGGCGCGGTTCGAGGCGTTTTTTGTGCTCAAGCCCCATCCGGCCTTCACCATCATTGACGGCGTCACGCCGCCCTTCGACATCAGCCGGCCGTCTCCGATCGCACCGGTGGAGATGACCCTGGAGGACCTTGAAGCCATTCTGGCATTCGTCTCCCAGATCCCTCCGGCGGATCTGGGCGCGCCGATCCAGTACCAGTGAGTGCCTGCTACATCCGTCAATGATCGCGCCGCTTGCTGATATAGTCATCGGTGGTGCGCACGCGCGGCCGCTCGCCCATGGCGAATGGATTGTTCTCCGAGTGGTAGACCGAATTGACCCGGCAGTCGTCGCACATCTGGATCAGCCGGGCGGCCTTGTTGTCCTGGAACATGGAGTGATTGCCGGCGAGTTTTTCTGTCATGCGTTCGACCATCGAGCGCACGCCGAACGGCTTGCCGCATTCAACGCAGTGGAACGGTTCTTCTTCCTTGAGCACGCGCGGACGGAGCGCCTCGTCGGCAAGATTGAGGCGCGGATCGAGGCTCAGAGCGCTTTCGGGGCAAATGTTGGTGCAGATGCCGCATTGCAGACAGGCATCTTCCTGGAAACGCAGTTGCGGTTGATCCGGATTTTCCTTGAGCGCTCCGGATGGGCACAGGGAAACACAGGACAGGCAAAGTGTGCAGGCGTCCTGGTCGAGTGTGACAGAACCATAAGGGGCACCGGTGGGCAGGGGCAGAACGCTGCCTTCCGGATGGATCGCCTTTGCCGCAAGCCGTGTGATCTGGCGCCGCGTCCCGAGCGGCAGGATCGGTTGCTCGGTCAGCGCCGAGGCAGGTTCAAGGTAAAGGGCCGCTTCCAGCTGATCCGGATCGGTCGGCTCGATCACGGAAATGCGGTTCTGGCCGGCAAGCGTGTTGCCAAGCTCGACCTGGAAGGGAATGCCGTCGGTTTCCGTCGTCGGAGAGGCAAGCAGCGTGACTGAGCTGAAACCGGATGCCAGGGCGCCCAGGGCTTCGGCATGGCCGAACCCGGCAAGCCCGGGCATTTCCATCGGAATGACATCGGCCGGCAGGCCCTTGCCATAGCGGGCGCTCAGGCGGATCAGGTCGGCTCCATGGCCACTGTCATGAACCAGAAGACGCGGGGCCGTGTCGCTCAGTTTGCGCCAGCTGGAGGCAAGTGTCTTCAGGCGCTGAAAAGTGTGGGCGACAGGTGGCGCATCATAGGAAATCGCGCCGGAGGGGCAGGCCGCGGAACAGCTGCCGCAACCGGCACAGATAATGGCGTCAACGGCAACGTGATCCCCGGCCGGTGTGATCGCGCCGGTCGGGCACAGATCAAGGCAACGGCTGCAACCGGTTTTCTGCGCGCGGGAGTGGGCGCAGAGCGTTTCATCGAGACGAATGTGGATCGGTTTTTCGAAAGTGCCGATCAGTTGGGAGGCTTCCAGAACGGCGCGCCGGAAGGCATCTGCGCTGCCCGGGTCGGCGCGCAAATAACCTTCGCGCTTCTCGGCGGCCGGGAAGAGTGGCTGGGTGCGGCGGAGATCAATAACAATATCGCATTCAGTCCGGCCGCCGTTTTTGGGCTCTGTCCAGGCGGGGGCGCCGCGGCCCCCCGGAATGCGCTCCTGCAGGGCATCGAAGGTGAGTTTGAACTGACCCAGGGCACCCGTTGCCGATTTCAGGCGGCCGCGCACGATGTCGAAGCGTCTGTCGTCACTCACAGGAAGTTCGGCTTCTGGGGCGAGCAGCACGGTCACGCTGAGCGTGTTGCAGAGGTCCGCTGCTGCGGCAAGAGCAGGCTCGGTATCTCCCAGGATCAGACAGGTGCCGGTGGACGAGATGTCCATGACCTTCTCGCCGGGATGCGGCAACAGGGCGTCGGCAATGAGTGCCGCCATCTTGGGCGTGACCGAACTCGCGTCTACGGTCCAGCCGGCCCGGTCGCGAATGTCGACAAAAACCGGATCAGCGACCTCCAACTCCGCCGCTAGGTCCTCAAAAGCCTGTCGCTCCTGCTGGCAGGCAATGACGACATTTCCTGCCCTGAGCGCGTCTTCGGCAAAACCCGCTTCCTTCCGGCAAAGTTCAGTATGCACTTTCGAGCAGGTCAAACCGCTCGCGTTTTCAATGGCTTCGGCATCGATCGCCTGAGACTTCAGGCAGTCACAAAGCAGCAGCTTTGTCTCCGTCATCTTGTGCGCGTCCTCTCCCCCGCTTGGATTGTCGATGCCCTTTTCAGCCGGGCGTTTCGACGAATCCCACTCACCATAACAAGGGCGCAGCTTCACCTGCGTCAAGTTCGACTTCTGCGGGGCTTGAAATTTGTCGGACATGCGACAGCATTAGCAGGATAAGAAACTAAGTCCGATTGCCGGATCTGGGAGGATGCTTGGCTGTGAATACGGAACGGACGCGGACCATGCCGCTTGGCGTCGTGGTCCGGCGCCTGCCCGGCGTGACCAAATGGCAGAAATTTTCGTGGCGCCCGGTCTCGGTCCTGCCAGGAGCGGGGCCGGCCGATTGGGCGGTGCTGCGCGAGGAAGGCGAGGCGGTTGAATATCATGCCGCAACGGTTCCGCTCGAACTGCACCGGGCGGATACCGAAGCCTATCTGACGGCACTCTCCGACAAGGTCCCGTCTGTCTATGTGGTGCTGCGCCCGGTTGAGGAAATCGAGGCCGAAGTGCCGCTGGAAGTCGCCCTTGTGACGGCTTCCGCCTATGAGGGGCAGGACTATGCCGATTCCAGCGAAGTCCAGGTTGAGAAGATCCCGATGCCTCCCGGCCTGATCGCCTGGATCCGGGATTTTGTCGAGACCCATCATGAAGAAGAGATCTTCATCAAGCGCAAGCGTGACAAGAAACGCATCGATCTTGTCGAGGATGGGATCGGCGATCCACGCATCAAGCAGTTGAGCGACGTTTACCGGTCTCCCGGACGAAAACCGAAGGACACGTTGCAGTGACGGGCGGCGACGACACACCTGGCGACTTCTGGTCCCGGCGCAAGGCAGCTGTCCGGGCAGCGGAGGAGGCCGAGCAGGCTGAAAGGGTGGCCGAAGCCGTTGCCGGGGAGCGGTCGAGGCTGGAAGAGATGCCGGATGAGGAGATCCTGGAAGAGCTTGGCCTTCCGGATCCCGACAGCCTGAACGAAAGCGATGACTTCAAGAGGTTTCTGGGCGCTGCTGTTCCGGAGCGTCTGCGCCGGCGCGCGCTCAGGCGGCTCTGGACCCTGAACCCGGTGCTGGCCAATCTTGATGGCCTTGTCGACTACGCGGAGGATTACACAGACGCGGCGACGGTGATCTCCGACATGCAGACCGTCTACCAGGTTGGCAAGGGCATGTTCGACAAGTTCGCAGAACTCACCGAAGCGGAGCCAGAAAGCGAGCCGGACGCCCCGCCGGAGGAAGACAGTGCCGCGGTGGCGTCCGACGCAGAAAGTGTGCAGCGCAAAGAAAATACTGCAACGCAAAACGATCTGGTTGAAAAAAGAAAAGCACTTTTTCAATTGACGCAAGGTGACGACCTCGTCCAATCTTCTGAAGAGGACGCGGTTACACTTGATTTGGAAGAATCTGCCCTAGATGAACAGGTAGATATCCCCCCGCCAAGAAAACGACGGCTTCGCTTCGACTATTCGTAATACTAAAGTCTATGTCGGGTCGAAATCGGTTTTACAACAACAGGGGTGGTACCCGTACCGCGCAGTGAGGGAGGAAGGCGGCGTATGTCCGCAGTGGTCAGGGAATTTGTGATTGACCCGGAAGATCAGGCCCGGGCAGACCTTTATGACTTTCTTGGAACTCTGTTGGCCGCACCCGCCGACGGGGTTCTGCTTGGTCAGATCGCAGCGCTCAAGGGCAGCGATACGCCGATCGGCCGATCGCTGGATGTGCTGGCCCGGATCGCGCCGGTGACCGCGCCGGAAACGGTGGAGCGGGAGTTCAATACGCTCTTCATCGGGCTCGGGCGTGGCGAACTTCTCCCCTATGCCAGTCACTATCTGACCGGTTTCCTCAATGAAAAACCGCTGGCCAACCTGCGTGCCGACATGATGTCGCGAGGGATCCAGCGCGCCGACGGTAAACACGAGCCGGAAGACAATATCGCATCGCTGATGGAAATGATGGCCGGCCTGATCACGGGCCGCTTCGGCTCCGTCACGCCGGTTGCCGGTCAGCGCGAATTCTTCAAGGCCCATATCGAGCCCTGGGCCGTTCACTTCTTCACCGATCTTGAGGCGACCAAGAGTTCCGTTTTTTACGGGGCGGTCGGCTCGTTGGGGCGGCAGTTCATGGAGGTCGAAGCCGAGGCTTTCGAAATGCTGCCCAACTAGAGCTTGCGTAGGCAATTTAGGCGGCTGGAGCCGCCGCAAGGAGAGGAGGATTGCTGCGATGAAACGACCCGAACAGGCGGAGCCCAAAGAGGGCACTGGCCGCCGGGATTTCCTGAAACTGGCCGCTCTTTCGGCGCCCGTTGCCGTGGCTGCGACAGCCGCAGGCGGGACTGCCGAAGCTGCGACCCCTGATCTGTCTTCGGACAAGATGCAGGACACGGCGCATACCCGCGCCTATTTCGACAGCGCCCGGTTCTGACCGGACGCCCTGAGCATCCCTTTTGCTGAAGTTCGCAGATCCGATGCTCGAAGACGTTGGACAGGATCAGTGACACGGCCGTCAGATAAGGCGACCTTTTTCTGATCTCATTTGCCCCGGCCAATGGTTGCGTGACGCCCGACGGCCGGACACTGACATCCAACCCAGCCGTATCGAGTTCGATACAAGCAAGGTAGGGCAACATGCTTAGGAAAAAGACCAATGGGGTTGCGCGACGCCCCCAGGGTGCAAGTATCCTTAGAGACGCTGCACACAAATCGGTAGACCGCCGGACCTTCCTGAAAGGATCCGGTCTTGCCGCAGGCGGCCTTGCCGCCATCACCGCCACAGGCGGTTCCGTGACCAGGGCTGAGGCGCAAGCTGGCAGCAACGCGGTCGATCTTGTTAAATCCGTCTGTACCCACTGTTCCGTCGGCTGCACCGTGATTGCGGAAGTCTCCAACGGCGTCTGGGTCGGCCAGGAGCCCGGATGGGACAGCCCGTTCAACCTCGGCGCCCACTGCGCGAAAGGCGCGGCCGTCCGCGAACACGCCCATGGCGAGCGCCGGCTGAAATATCCGATGAAAAAGGAAGGCGGCGAGTGGAAGCGCATCAGCTGGGACGAGGCGATCAACGAGATCGGCGACCAGATGATGCAGATCCGGGAAGAAAGCGGCCCGGACAGCGTCTACTGGCTCGGCTCGGCCAAGCACAATAACGAGCAAGCCTATCTGTTCCGCAAGTTCGCAGCCTATTGGGGCACGAACAATGTGGATCACCAGGCCCGTATCTGTCACTCCACAACGGTTGCCGGCGTAGCCAACACATGGGGCTACGGCGCCATGACCAACAGCTACAACGACATCCATAATTCCAAGGCGATCTTCATCATCGGCGGCAATCCCGCGGAAGCCCATCCGGTTTCCCTGCTGCATGTGCTGCGTGCCAAGGAACAGAACAACGCGCCGGTGATCGTCTGTGATCCGCGCTTCACCCGAACGGCGGCCCATGCCGACGAATATGTGCGTTTCCGCCCGGGCACCGACGTCGCCCTGGTCTGGGGCATTCTCTGGCACATCTTCGACAATGGCTGGGAGGACAAGGAGTTCATCCGCACCCGTGTCTGGGGCATGGACCAGATCCGCGAGGAAGTCGCCCGCTGGACGCCGGATGAAGTCGAGCGTGTGACCGGCACGCCGGAAAGCCAGCTGAAACGCGTGGCGCGGACGCTTGCCAACAACCGTCCGGGCACCGTGATCTGGTGCATGGGCGGCACCCAGCACACCAACGGCAACAACAACACCCGCGCCTACTGCATCCTGCAGCTTGCTCTCGGAAACATGGGTACCTCCGGCGGTGGTACCAACATCTTCCGTGGCCATGACAACGTGCAGGGCGCAACGGACCTTGGCGTTCTGAGCCACACGTTGCCGGGCTATTATGGCCTGTCGGCTGGGGCCTGGGGCCACTGGTCACGTGTCTGGGACGAGGATCTCGACTGGCTGAAAGGCCAGTTCGCCACCACCACTGGTGCAGATGGCAAAGAGAAGAACCTCATGAACCTGACCGGTATCCCGGTCAGCCGCTGGATCGACGGTGTTCTGGAAGATCCGGCCAATACCGACCAGCCCAACGCGGTCCGGGCCATGGTGCTTTGGGGACATGCCCCGAACTCCCAGACCCGCATGGTGGAAATGAAGAAAGCGATGGAACAGCTGGATACACTGGTCGTGGTCGACCCGTATCCGACGGTCTCTGCCGTGCTTCATGACCGCACGGACGGTGTCTATCTGCTGCCGGCCTGTACCCAGTTCGAAACCCGGGGCTCCGTGACCGCGTCGAACCGCTCACTGCAGTGGCGCGACAAGGTGGTGGAACCGCTGTTCGAGAGCCTGCCGGATCATGTGATCATGGCCAAGTTCGCGAACAAGTTCGGCTGGGGCGACCGTCTCTTCCGCAACATCGAGATGGAAGATGCGGAAACACCGAACATCGAGGATATCACCCGCGAACTGAACCGCGGCCTCTGGACGATCGGTTACACCGGTCAGTCGCCGGAGCGGATCAAGTCGCACATGGCCAACCAGCACACCTTCGACAGAACGACGCTGCAGGCCGTGGGTGGCCCGAATGACGGCGACTATTACGGCATGCCGTGGCCCTGCTGGGGTACGCCGGAAATGAAGCATCCGGGCACACCGAACCTCTACGACATGTCCAAGCCTGTTGCGGAAGGAGGCCTGTGCTTCCGGGCCCGTTTCGGTGTGGAGCGCGACGGCCAGAACCTGTTGGCAGACGGCGTTTCCAACCCGGGCGCGGAAATCCAGGACGGCTATCCCGAGTTCACCATGCAGATGCTGATTGATCTCGGCTGGGATGGTGATCTGACCGACGAGGAACGGGCTGCCATCGATGCGGTTGCAGGACCGAAGACCAACTGGAAGACCGACCTCTCCGGCGGTATCCAGAGGGTTGCCATCAAACATGGCTGCGCCCCATTCGGCAACGCAAAGGCGCGAGCCGTGGTCTGGACTTTCCCGGATCCGATCCCGCTCCACCGCGAGCCGCTCTACACCAACCGCCGGGACCTGGTGGCAGATTATCCGACCTACGAGGACCGGAAATTCTACCGCCTGCCGACGCTTTACGCTTCCATCCAGAAGCAGGACTTCTCCAAGGATTACCCGATTATCCTGACGTCCGGCCGACTGGTGGAATATGAAGGCGGCGGGGATGAAACCCGGTCAAACCCATGGCTTGCCGAGCTTCAGCAGGACATGTTCGTCGAAATCAATCCACGAGATGCGAACAATCTCGGGGTGCGGGACGGCGCGCAGGTCTGGGTTGAAGGTCCGGAAGGCGGCAAGGTCAAGGTCATGGCGATGGTGACCGAACGGGTCGGCGAGGGCGTTGCCTTCATGCCGTTCCACTTCGGCGGCCATTTCCAGGGCGAAGACCAGCGGTCCAAGTATCCGTCGGGAGCCGATCCGTATGTCCTGGGCGAAAGCACCAACACGGCGCAGACCTACGGCTACGATTCGGTCACCCAGATGCAGGAGACCAAAGCCACTCTCTGCAAGATCTCGGCAGCGTAAGGAGGAAATGCAATGGCACTTGGACAAGCGAGGGCTAAGTTCCTTTGTGACGCTGAGCGTTGCATTGAGTGCAATGCCTGTGTGACGGCTTGTAAGAACGAGCATGAGGTGCCCTGGGGCATCAACCGCCGCCGGGTGGTGACCATCAATGATGGCAAGCCTGGCGAACGGTCGATCTCGGTCGCCTGCATGCACTGTTCGGACGCACCCTGCATGGCGGTGTGCCCGGTCGATTGTTTCTACCAGAACGAAGAAGGCGTGGTGCTTCACTCGAAGGACCTGTGCATTGGCTGCGGCTACTGCTTCTACGCCTGTCCGTTCGGCGCGCCGCAATTCCCGCAAGCGGGCAATTTCGGATCACGCGGCAAGATGGACAAATGCACCTTCTGTGCAGGTGGTCCGGAAGAGAACAACTCGACCGCGGAGTTTGCCAAATACGGCCGCAACCGTATTGCTGAAGGTAAACTTCCGATCTGTGCGGAAATGTGCTCCACCAAGGCGCTCCTGGCAGGTGATGGGGACGTCGTCTCCGCGATCTACCGTGAGCGTGTGGTTGCCCGTGGCTTCGGCTCCGGCGCCTGGGGCTGGGGTTCTGCCTACGGCCGTCAGGGCAACTGATCGGACGGAATGTCTGGTGGCGTTGGAGGGGCTTCGTCACTGGACTTTTCGGGCCCGCGTGCCCGCAATCGACAAAAAGCGGGGCGGTACATCAGTGTGCCGCCCGGTTTGTCTGACATGACGAAACCCGAGATTTCAAGATGATGAGGACCCGGTGATGAAACGCCTTGCCTTGGCAGTTGTTGTTCTCTTCGCCTTCCTGTCCCAGGGATTTGCGCAGGACCAGGCTCTGGAAAACGTTCCCGACCGGTCCGCGACCGGCGGCGCCCAGACCCTGGAAGACATCATGAAGCGTCAGCGCGGCGAGAAGGTCGACAACGATTTCCGTCGCAACGCCACCGGGGATCCGAATTCTGCCGCCGGCCTTTCCTCTCAGCTTGGAACTTTGGGTGGGGTGTCCGATCCGGAACTCTGGCGCGCGCTGCGTTTCGGGTCGGCAGATATCAAGGTGTCTTCCGGAGGCAAGGAGGCCACTGTCCTCATGCAGGATGGCGGCATGCGCTGGCTGGAATGGCGCAAGGGACCGCTTGCGACCTATGGCGCCTATCTGCTTGGCGCGACGATTGTGTTCCTGGGACTGTTTTACCTGCTCCGTGGCCGCATTCGGATCGACGGCCAGAAAACCGGCCGGACCATTACCCGCTTCAAGGCTGTGGAACGGTTCGGGCACTGGCTGCTTGCCGGGTCTTTCATTCTGCTTGGTGTGACCGGTCTTCTGACACTGTTCGGCCGCCTCGTGATCATCCCGCTGATCGGCAAGGATGCCTTCGCTCCGATCGCGCTGGCGTCCAAGTGGATCCACAACAACGTTGCCTGGGCCTTCATGCTCGGGCTCGCCATGGTGTTCGTGATGTGGGTGGTGCACAACATCCCGAACAAGACCGATCTGAAATGGATCGCCGTCGGCGGAGGCCTCCTGAAAAAAGGCGTTCATCCGCCCGCACGCAAGTTCAATTTCGGCCAGAAGATGATCTTCTGGGGTGTCATCGTCCTCGGCGCCTCGATTTCCGCTTCCGGCCTGTCGCTGCTGTTTCCGTTTGAAATGCCGATGTTTGCGGGAACCTTCGAACTCCTGAATGCGACCGGCCTGCCGCAACTCTTTGGCTTTGGCACGCTGCCGACAGTCCTGGCGCCGCACGAGGAGATGCAATACGCCCAGCTCTGGCACTCGATCATTGCGTTCGTGATGATCGCGATGATCCTGGCGCATATCTATATCGGCTCGGTCGGCATGGAAGGTGCCTACGACGCCATGGGGTCCGGCGAAGTCGAGCTGCAATGGGCGCGCGAGCATCACGGCCTCTGGGTCGAGGAGGTCGAGGAAGCCGACCGGAAGGCCGGCTCTGCGGCAAAAGACGCGGTTCCAGCGGAATAAGGCCGATCCAGGTATGACCGGTTTGCCTCGGAAGGAAGAACCCTGGACGTTTTGCTTGCGCCGTCTGTCATCCCCGCGCATGCGGGGACTCAGGGCCCTTCATCCTGTGCAGTCGATTGAAGCGACCAACAGAGAGCCCAGGAGCCCGGTACACGCTGAGCTTGGCCGGCCTGAACGATGCGCCGGCTATTTCATCACGCTCCTGGTTTCGGCCGCGCTGACAACACTTGCCCAGGCCGCCGATTTCCAGACCCTGAAGGGGCACGGTGGCCCGATCATGGGCATTGATGTCTCGCCGGAGACCGGAAAAGTGGCGACTGCGAGCTTCGACAATTCGGTCGGTCTCTGGTCTGGCCGGGCGCCCGCCTGGCTGGAAGGGCACGCAGCAGCGGTCAAGGTGGTGCGCTTCGTCGACGGTGACAAGGTCGTTTCCGCAGGCGATGACAACGACCTGATCCTGTGGGACCCGGCGGCGGCAGCATCCACTCGCCTTGTGGGCCATACCGCCAAGGTGATTGGGCTCGCTGTTTCGCCCGACAAGTCGCTGATCGCCAGTGCCAGCTGGGATGCCCGTGTCGGGCTCTGGCCCGTGTCCGGGGGCGCGCCGGACTTTCTTGAGGGCCACACGGCCGGGGTCAACGCGGTCGTCTTTTCGGGCGACGGTCAGCGGCTCTATTCGGCCTCGGTCGATGGCTCGATCAAGCTCTGGGATATTGCCGGGCGATCTGAAAAACGCATCGTCGACCGCAATGGCTTCGGCATCAACGTGATTGCCCTTGGGGGGCGGGGGAGACGGAAAGCTGGATTGCCTATGGGTCCCAGGACGGAGTCACACGCATCGTCGACATCGAGACCGGTGAACGGCTGAAAGACATTTCCTTCGAGCGCCGGCCGATCCTGGCCCTTGCCATCAGTCCGGACGGCACCAAGCTGGCCACGGGCGACGGTCATGGGTACATCACGGTGATGGACACGGAGAGCTGGGCGATCGAGACCGATTTTCGCGCGGCGCTGAAAGGACCGATCTGGGCGCTGGCCTTTTCGAAGGACGGCACGGTTCTGCATGCCGGCGGCATTGAAAACATCGTCTATTCCTGGCCGCTGGCGGATCTGGCCAGCTTTGATCCGATGGCGACCGAAACGCCGCAGTTCCTGAAGAAACCGGAAGAGATGAGCAATGGCGAGCGGCAATTCGCCCGCAAGTGTTCGATCTGCCATGCGCTCAGCGAAGAGGGGGGGCGCAAGGCCGGGCCAACACTCTACAAGGTCTTCGGCCGCCAGGCCGGCACGCTTCCTGGCTATCCTTATTCCGAAACCCTGATCGGATCTGATATCATCTGGTCGGCCGAAACGATCAACCAGCTGTTCCTGGACGGTCCCGACCACTATATACCCGGGTCGAAGATGCCGATGCAGCGGATCGTCAAGCCGGAAGATCGCGACGACCTGATCGACTACATGCGAACGGCAGGTGCCGGTGGAGCCACTGAGGGAGAGACACAATGAAAGCGATGCTTCTGGCCTTTGCGGCCATCGTGGTGATTTCCGTAGGTGCCAACCAGGTCCTGCACAATATCGGTTTTTCCAGCGCTGACCAGTCAACCAGCTCTTCGGTGCGGCTGGGTAACTGACATCAACGCATACTGATCGGCAGGAAGCGAACGGCGGGTGCAGGTGCCGGCCATTCGCATTAGACGTGCCTGGCGTCGGTACGTCGAGGGATCCGGAAGGTGCCGGTGACGAGACTGGCACCGGAAATGATGAAGCCGAAACCCAGGATCGCGAACCAGCCGAGGCTTTCTCCCAGGACCAGAACACCCAGAAGGACCGATGCGACGGGCATGAAGAAGGCCAGCAGGGATGTGTTCGATGCGCCTGCCTTGCCGATCAGCCAGAACATCAAAAGCACCGGTATGGCCGTGTTGAAGAGGGCCACCACGACAAGGCCGACCAGGTGACCAGGTTCGGGTGACAGCGACCAGGGGGTGTCAATCAGCAGGCTGAGGGGGATGAGCGCAAACGAGGCGACAACCAGCTGACCCGCTGCGAGGACGACAGGGCTCGTGCTGCTCAGGGTCCGCGCGAACAGCGTGCCGATGGCATAGCTCAGGGCTGCAAACACAGTGACCCCGGCCCCCAGTACTTGTGTGCCCAGGGTCGAGAAAGCACCGGGGCCAATCGCCAGGATGACACCGGCAAAGCCGATCAGCACTCCGAATACCCTGGTCGGTGTCAGATGCTCCTCCGCGAGGACCAGAGGTGCAAGCAGGACACTGAAGACCGGGATGGTGGCAAATAGAATTCCGCCGAGACTGCTGTCGATGTGGAGCTGCCCGAAGGCGATAGCGACATAGGGGATGACGGCCGTCAGCAGACCGAGCACGATCATGGGAAGCCAGACCTTGCCTGGCTTGGGCAATTGTCCACCGTTGAGATAAAGGAACAGGACCACCGCAACGGCCGCAAGGGCGGCGCGACCCGCTGCGAGTGTGAACGGAGGGATGCTGGTTACGGACACCTTGATGAACAGGAAGGATGAGCCGAACAGTGTTGCCGTCAGGATCAGAATGGCCCATAGGGGCAGGGACATGGATCGGGTCATGGGGATCTCCGAAGTGAGGTGGTCAGTCTGCGGGCATGGATCCCGCAGGCCTTTTCGCAATGCTCAGGCGGTGTTTGAAGATTCCGGCATCGGCTTGTGTTCCTGGCCGATCATTTCGGTGTAGGTGACAAAACGGAACGGGTCGAAGAACTGGATGGCGCTGCGCAGCCTGTCGGCAGCCTCGCACTTGAGAGCTGTCAGTGCCTTGCTCGGGCCAAAACGCTGTTCGGCCGCGATCGCAAATTTGAGCGCCAGTTCGTTGTCGCCGTCTCGGATCATCTTGCGGATAGCCCGTGCGGCCTGGTTCGCCGACAGGCCGAGATAGCGCTCCAGGAGACGGCCAAAATCGGTGCTGACCAAAGTGTCGAGACCCTGTGGATCCTGACCGGTCCGGTCTTCCTGCCAGATACCCACCATGTGGTCTGCCGTGCGGGCAATGACATTGTCCCGCGCAGCCAGGAAGGAGAGATAGGCCTCGGGCTGGTCCTGCAGACCGGGTGGTACAAGATTGAGCCGGATGATGTCTTTGGCCGAATATCCGTGGCTGATGTGCTTGCGAACGGCATCGACCAGCCAGACGTAGTGCTCCCGGAAGGCTGCCAGTTGCTCCGGTCCATAAAGGGCCGTCAGCGGGTGATGGCCATGCAGGATGTGCTTCGGCCGTCTGGTCAGGACAGCGTCTATGCTTTCAACGGCGCCATCCATGAAGCCTTCGTTGATCCAGGGTTCGCCGTACCAGGGCATGACGATGTCGCCGACAAAGATCGTGGCAAGGCCCGGGAAATGAACCAGAAGCGCGTCTTCCGTCTCGCCTCCGGTGACCGGAACAAGTTCTATCGATGTGCCGCCGGCCGTCAGCTCCAGGCGGTCGCCGACCGGCACATCGGGCGCGTAAGCCGTCACCCATCGATGGTCGAAGTCCCGTCCGCGAAAGAGACTGTAGCTGTGATGCCGGTCAACGCGGTCGACAACGGCCTGGTAATTGTCTCGACCGTAGAAAACGGCCTCCGGAAAGACCTGGCGAATATAGCTGTGCCCGCCGATGTGGTCCCAGTGGGAATGGGTGATGAACACCTTGGTGACCGGCGGCAGATCCGGGTGATGTGACAGAAGATATTCATGCGCGGCCCGCAGCGAGTGCGGCTGGGTTCCCGCGTCCAAGGCCAGAAGTTCCGTGCCATCGTCCGACAACACGAAATAGATATCGGAATAGCCGAAGCCATAAAGGGCAAAGACGCGACCGGGAAGAATTTCATCCAGCACGGGCTCGGGTGCCATGGTGGCGCCGGCGTCCACGGTCGCGGTGAACCAGCCCATCAGCATGGCGTTCGGCCGGTAGCTGTCAAAGCCGCTGCGGCGCCAGAAAGCCTCGGCCAGATCCTTGCGCCCGTCGCTTTCGTGCAAGCGGGCAAGCTGGCGATAGACCTCGCGGTAAAAGCCGAAGACGGGTTCTGTTTCCGGGCGCTCCGCCAGCCAGTTGAGATCCTCATAGGCCTGCTTCTTTTTGCCGAAGAAAAACGGCACCTGGGCGTAGATCTGCCCGGCGGCCCACCGCACCACCGGATCTTCACCTCTCGTTATGCGGCGGGCCTCCTCCAGGATCCGGAAACTCTTCAAAACCCAGGGAATGCGCCTGTGCAAGGGAACGCGCTCGGCGTGGGTCGCGCGAAGGATTGCGAGCGCAGCAAGATAGACGGCCCGGACATCGTCGGTCATGTTGGCGCCATGTGTGCTCAAAAGGCGGTCGAAGAAAGGGATGCCCACGGCCTGCTGATTGGCGTTGAGATAGCCATTGAGCATCAGGAGCGTGGCGCGGGGATCTGTGTTCCGTCCGTAGGACATCACCGTTTCAAAAAAATGCAGCGGGGCATGGAAACTGCGATCCGGATTGGGTGACGTCAGGTGGTCTGCAAACCCCTCGGCTGGCACGAGGCTCTCGACAAGGCCCCGAAGTTCGGTCGCCGTGCGAATATCGGGCTTGGGCGGGGACGAGGCGCGCAACCGGTCACGCGCTACAGATTGCTCTTGGTTCGGAAGATCACGTGCGACGGGCGCCGCGATAACATCAGATGGGCCTTGCATGTTTTACCTCATTTTAGGTGTATCTACACCTATTTGAACTGGAAAGATGAACCTGTAGCCATGCGCATGAGGGCTCAGCTCATGACGTAGTTGATATCGGCCAATTCCTGTCTCAGGATCTGCCAGCGGTCTTCGCCGAATTTTTCCAGGAAATCCGCCTGTGCCTGGCGCCAGAAGGGCGTGGCCTCGGCGATTGCAGTTTCCCCATTTTCGGTCAACGCCAGCAAGCGCATGCGCGCATCCTCCCCGGGGCGTTCGTCTATCAAACCGTCCTTCTTCAGCACCCGCACGTTGCGGGTGAGGGTCGTCCGGTCCATGCCGAGCAGCTCGGCGAGCCGGGTGATGGAAACCGGAGCGTGCTGGCGCAGCACCACGAGCAGCGTGAACTGCGTATTCTTCAGCCCGCCCTGCTGCAGGCGCTGATCATAGAACTGGGCGATCAGGCGCGTGGTCTTGCGCAGGTTCATGCAGGCACAGGCGTCGACGTCGCTCATGACGGGGCCTCATAAAAGTGTATCTGCACCTATAAATGTGTAGATACACATAAAAGTCAAGAGCCGGGCTTTGCCGTAAGGAAAAAGGCTTCATCAAAAAGAGCTGTCTGGAAGATGGCGCGATCAAGTTGCCGGGTATTGGGCCTGCACAATTGTGCGACCGATTTTGTCAAACGACCATGCGGTCAGCTCAAATCGGAGGAACCGGGTTCAGCACAAAGCTGGAATGCAGTTACTTCGCTGGTCGTGACGGGAATGGTTGCAAATAGAAATCGAATTTCAACTCTCGGTGTGCGGGGCTTTTCTTCTGAGAGATAGTGATAGCCTCCAGAAAAAGGTCAGGTATGTCATTAACTGTTCATTGGAGTGTCTGTTTTACTTTGTTTCCATGCGATCAGGATGTCGGGAAAGAGGAATGGAAAGTCTCTTGAACGCCGCATTTGCCTGGGCACTGCAGAGAAGAATCTGGCTGATTCTTGTTGTGTGCGTATTGGCGGTTTCGCCGGTGAGAGCCGCGGAACGTCTTGTCTTTTCGACCTTTGAAGGGTCGCCCCTGTCGACGGTTGGTGGACTGGTCCTCAAACGGGCTTATTCCAAACTGGGAATAGAGGTGGAGATCTATGAAACCTCCGGCTCCAGGTCCCTCGTGTTGGCCTCGACCGGGCACGTTGATGGCGAGGTCATCCGGATCCGCGACGTGGAAGACCGGTTCCCGAGTTTGCTTCGAGTCCCGACACCCACTGTTTTTCTGGAAGGAATGGTCTTTGTTCAGGAACGTGGGGCGGAGGCCATGACCCTTGAAAACCTGCCTGAAAAACATGTCGGCTACCTTGTGGGGGCGGTGCATGCGGAAATCTTTACAGAGGGTTTTTCAAATGTCTGGACCGCGCCGGATGAAGGCGAGCTGTTCCGGTTGCTGGCCTCAGGCAGGCTGGATGCAGTGATAAGCGACCGGATCGACGGTGGCCTGACAATCGCCAAGCTGAAACTGTCCGGTATCGTCCCCCTTGGGGCCCCGTTTCAAGTCGAACCGCTCTATCACTATCTTCACATCCGGCATCGTGCATTGCTTCCCCGGATCGAAGCCGTTCTGACCGAAATGAGCGCCAGCGGTGAGGCCGCGGAGATTGTCAGAGAGGCGATTGCCGAAGGCAGGTAAGTGCACCGTTCCGGCGAGGCAGGTGGCTACTGCTGTCGCAATCCATCCGGAAAAAAGCGGTCGTCATTGAAGCCGACTTCCTTTTCGATCATGCGATTAAGCAGGTCGTTCATGCGCATGATCAGGTCGCCATTGGTCTTTGGATCGGCCGCCAGATTGACGACTTCGTCCGGATCGGTTTGTAGGTCGAACAGTTCCAACTCATTGTCTGCAAGCAGGTCGTCCAGCGTCTCCGGCGTATTGAACCTGTCAGGTGCGTAGTAGCGCGCAAACTTGTAGCGGCCGTCATAGACGAAACTGATGAACCCGCGACGGGACATGTCGGGTTTGGCGACTGCGAAGGACGGTGCGGGCCGACCTTCGGCGATGTCCCGGCACACCCGCATCATGTAGAGGGAATCGACAGTCTGAAGGCCGACATAGTTGAACAGCACGGCTTCGCGGATGGCATCGACCCCGGCGCCGCCCGGGTTCTTGAGCAGGGGCGAAAAATCATGGCCCGGCAGCCCGGAGACGGCAGCATCCCGCCTGGTCTTGTCCGCATTGGTTAGCCCGACAAGTGTCGGGATGAGATCCATGTGGCTCGTGAGGGCCTGACAATTGCGGCCGCCGTCATGTTCCGGGTGCACAACAACAGCCGGCACATGGACTTCCTGCTCGTAGGGCAAGGGCCCCTTGCCGCGCAGCCCGCCATGGGCGCCGCCAAGCTCGCCATGGTCGGCCGTTCGCATGACGACGGTCGATTTCCAGAGATCGAGATTGCTGATGGTCTCCAGAAGGGAGTGCAGGTTGCGGTCATTGTCGCGGACGAGATTCAGATAGAAATTGTAGTAGCTGTTCCACATTCCAGCTTCATGGACAGGTATTTCGCCGAGAAATGCCGACCAGCCGATCATGTAGGACAGGTGCGCGCGCGGCCGTCCCGGTGCATCCATGCGTTCTGTGGCGCTGGGTGACGGAGCAAACTTCCACTGGGTTGCAAAAAAACTGTTGTCGGGCGGGGGCACGATTTTCATGCCCACCTGCGACTCCTGCACCCTTTTGCCCGGTTCGTTGACTTCCGCATACATGATGTCATGCGGCGAAACGAAACTGACAATCAGGCACCAGGGTTTGCCCTTCTTGTTGATTTCCTGGGCGTTGGTCCGGAGCCAGCGAATGGCCGCACCCGCCGTGTAGGTGTCCGTGTCGTAGGCCTGATCAGGAGCCCCGACCTTGTCGCCGTCGGGCGCAAACGTGTCAAAACCATAGGCCTTCAGCGCATCGGTGTAATTCACGTCCGACTTCGGCGCGATAATGTCCTTGCGCAGTTCGAACTTGCCGAAATAGGCGGTTTCGTAGCCAAGGTCCTTGAAGATGGTGCCAAGGCTGGGGCGGTCCGTCCTGAGGCTCGGCACATAACCGAGTTCCATCTGGTCGAAGACACCGTTGATCTGGGGCGGCTGGCCCGAAAACATCACGCCGCGTGACGGCGTGCACATGGCGGCGCCGATATAGTGATTGTGAAAGGTCGTGCCGCGCCGTTGAAGCTCGTCACGGGCAGGCGTCGTGAAGCCTTCAGCCGGGCGCAGGTGATAGGCTTCTTCGTCGGAAATGAACAGGATGACGTTATAGGGATGGTCGGCTGGGGCCGCGCGGCTGGCCCTGAAGGCGGCTGGCTTCTGCTCAACCGGTGTTTCACCTGTCGATGTTGCCGCCGATGCTGAAAATCCGGCAAGCGGCGCGAATGCCGCTGCTCCGGTGCCTGCCTTCAGCACATTCCGGCGGCTGACCCCTTTTCGGTCTTTGTCGGTGTCGGATGGTCCGCCGGGCGGTGTCTTGCGCTTGGTCATCAGTCCACCTTGGTGCTTCAAACGAACTGGTTGGATCTGCCCTAGGGTAAGAGCGTAGATCAGGGACAGGGGAATTGGAACCCGGCAGCCAGGTCCCGTCAGACAGTTCGGAAGTCTCCGCGCCCGGGCATTCTCAGAATTACCGAAATTTCATTTGCTTTGCGGGAACCCATCCCCACCTTTGAAGGCGGAGGACGACCTCCATTTTCCTCAACACGAACCGGGGCGACCCGCCAGGGAAACCACCATGGCATGGGTCTTTCTTTTTGCGGCCGGTCTGCTGGAGATCGTCTGGGCGTTCTTCATGAAGGAGTCGCATGGCTTCACGCGCCTGACACCAACACTGATCACGCTCGGGGCGATGATTGCTTCGTTCGGTCTTTTGTCGCTTTCGATGCGCAGCCTGCCCCTGGGCACCAGCTACATGATCTGGACTGGCATCGGCGCCGTTGGCGCCTTCGTGGTCGGGGTCATGTTTCTCGGTGAAACGGTCAGCTTGCAGCGTGCGGTCGCAGCGCTTCTGATCATCGCCGGGATCGTCACGATGAAACTTGCCTGAAACGGCAAACGCTGTTTCGCTGGCAATTCCAACCCGCGGCCTGAACCGCGACGGCTGGAACGGAGATATGTCAATGTTGAGCAAAGACAGTGTGAGAGACCTGTTTTCAAATCTGGAGACGGGGCACAGTGACCAGTTTTTCGAGAGGGTTCGGGACGATGTCGACTGGACCGTCATGGGCACGCATCCGCTCGCGGGGCACTACCGGTCCAAAAGCGCCTTTCTCGACGCAACCTTCGCGCGGCTCGGAAAGGTCCTGAAAGACGGCGTGATCCTGAAGGTTGTTGATCTCCATGTGGATGGCGATGTCGCCATCGTCGAATTACGGGCCCTCTCGACCGCCAACAACGGCAAACCTTTCGACAACACCTATTGCTGGGTCTGCACCTTTGACAGGGACGGCAGGATTGCCAAGGTGCGTGCCTATCTGGATTCGGCCCTTGTTGCCCAGTTGATTGAAGAAAACGAATAGGCCTGTCTGCGGAGGCTGCGTCCACCTTCAACGACTTGTTGGGCTTACTAAAAGGCGGTTGCACCCGTCGTCAGATCGCCAGGGGTTAGCCCTTGGCGCCAAACAGGATCGCCGTCAGTGCGCTGGGTACGCAGGCTGGTCCGTGGCGTCCTGTTTTCATTCCTGCGCGAACTATGAAGTTGTTCTGAAGCGATGCTGGCAGCGCGGCAAGTTCGTGCTGGGCAACGAGGCCTTTCAATGCGCTGGCAAAGGATCTTTCGGCCGCGCTGCCTGGTTCGATCCACCTGCCGCGATCAGCGCTGCGGCGATAGATCGTCTTGCCTTCCTTAATCGTTTCCGTAACCCGGAGCGTTTCCAGGTCTTCCGGATCGATCGCCAGAGGATCCCCTGACAGGATGACAAGATCGGCAAGCTTGCCGATTTCAATCGATCCCTTTTCCTCTTCTTCGAAATGCTGGTAGGCGGCCCACAATGTCATGGATTTCAACGCAGTGATCACGTCCACACGCTGCGTTGGACCAATGATGTCGCCGCTCCGTGAACGACGGGTCACAGTTGCATCGAGCACTCTCATGGAGTCCGGGAATGCGACCGGCGCATCGTGATGGCTGCCGAATTTCATGCCTCGCTGAAGCATCCAGCCCGTCGGGGAAATGTTGTCGGCAAGAGCAGGTCCGACCGTGTGGTCGCGGTGCCAGTCTCCCCAATAGAACGTGTGCATGGGAAAGAGCGAGGGAAAGACTTTCAGCTTCTTGTAGGCATCGACCTGATCCTCGCGCAGAAACTGACCGTGAATGAGTACTGGTCGCCGGTCGGCGTCGCCGTGCTTGGCCGTTGCAGCCTCTATGGCGGCAATCAGGCGGTCGGAAGCTCCTTCACCGTTGGCATGTGAGAGAAGCTGAACATCATTCTCGAAAGCCCAGTCGACCATGTCGAGAACCGTTTCCATGGTTTCATAGGCAATGCCTTTGTAACCGGGTGGATAGTCGCCGACCGGATCGTAATAGGGACGGTCTCGCAAAGCGGTAAAGCCCTGGGGGGAGCCATCCAACGTCAGCTTGCCACCGGCAATCCGAACCCTGTTGGTGTATTCGCGTGACTGATTGGCAGCCACAAAGTCACGATCGACCATGACATCCGGATAGACGGCCACGTCTATCTCGAGTTCCTGCAGATCGGCGAGCTCGTTGAGAACGTCGACCACCAGTGGGACGGCCCGGCCTTCCTGCGCAGTCGTGAAACCGTAGCTCGCCCAGAGTTTTGTGCCGGCGCGGCCAAGTTCTAGGAAGCCTTTCTGACCGAGGTTGCCGAAGAGCCTGCCCAGGGAACTGAAGTGTATGTTGCCTTCCAGCACGCCATCCGGTTCGTTGGCGGGTCCGCGGCGAATGACACCGCCGGGCACGTCTTCAGAATTCGCATTCAACCCCAGAAACTCCAGTCCCCTGGAATTGGTGACGCCGATGTGACCAGATTGGTGGACGATGTAGATAGGAAACTCCGTCGAAACCTTGTCGAGGTCTTCACGGGTCGGATGGCGCTGTTCGGCAAGCTGGGCCGGGTCATATCCAAAACCGACGATCAGATTGACCGCTTCCACGGTCGACCGGTTTTCTTCAGTCCAAAGCTTCAACTCGTCAACAAGGCCAGCAATGTCCTGAACCGTGCCGTCGGGCGGGGCGAGCAGGTTTGCAGAAAGCGCCTGGAGCCCACCCATGACAACGTGTCCGTGCGAGTCGATAAAGCCCGGAACCATCGCACGGCCCTTCAGGTCGATGACCTCGGTGCCGTCACCCTTGTGCATCATCACGTGGTCGCTGGATCCGACGGCGAGAATGCGGCCGTCTTTTTCCGCAACCGCATCAACGGTCATGGCGGCATCGTTCATTGTATGAACGGGACCTCCCACCCAGATGCGATCGGCAATCTCCTGAGCCGACACAGGCGACGCAAATGCTAATGCCATTAGGAAAAAAGGGAGAATGCGTGCGGAAGTCATTCTTTTACTCCGGAGCTTGCCAGGCTGGCATGACACGTCGGGTTTGCACCTCGTGTCCGCACAAATTAATCCCTCGCATTTCATTCAAATGAATGGGTCCTGACCCTGGGCGTGGACAATTGTTAAACTGTAAGGCGTACGCGGCCAGTGATGAAGTCGCGAAAATGCTTATCGACTTTGGTGTCAGCGGAATAAACGAAGTTGGCTCGGGGATGAATTCGCTCAAGTGTCGCGGATTTGTTCCGGGTGGAGTGGCCATTCCATTCCTGGTTCGACATGGCGGTTGATGGCGATAGTGGTTAGGTTGTGACTCGCCGACAGCGGCTGGACCCTGATCTGGTCCGCGTGCTGACCGCGACCTCCTGCAAGCTTCACCGGGGAACCCGACGCATGTCTCGGAAAAACACACTCTCGCTGCTCAATTTCCCAAGCTGGATGCGGCGCTTGCGGGAAGAGGAAAAACGGCAGGCAAAGACCAATCCGTTTCTGGCCCAGGCGATCGCGGACGAGAAAATGGCCGGCCACCGGATCGCGATCATAGCCCGCACGATAGCCTTTGGTGCCGTCGGGCTCCTGCTACCGTTCCTCAACCCGAACCTCAACGTTCTCTACTACGAAGCTTTCATTCTGCTCTTCATTGCGCTTGGCTGGCTGCAGCTGCGCATGGCAAAGGTAGGCTACTCAAAGAGCGAACTCGGACTGATCCTCCTCGATCTTGTTCTGCTGACGGCGGTCATCATCATTCCGAACCCTTTTCTTGGACAGGATATCCCCACAGCCTTTGTCTATCGGTTCGAGGGCTTCATCTATTTCTTCATCTTCCTGGCCTTGAGCACGCTCGCCTATTCGTGGCGAACCATCTGGGGCATCGGCATCTGGGTGGCGGCTCTCTGGGTGATCGGCTTTGTCGGTGTCGGCTGGTTCGGACACACCATACCGGAGTTGACCGGTGCTGCGGATAACGCGTTTCAGGGATACCCGATCCTGCAGGAAGAATTCGACCCGAACAGCCTTCGCCCGACAATCCGGGTCCAGGAAGTGCTGATCATCCTGATCGTTGCCGCCATTCTCACGGTCAAGGGATGGCGCTCGAACCAACTCCTGATGCGGCAGGCAGACCTTGCCGCCGAGCGTGCCAATCTGTCCCGCTATTTCCCGTCCAGTCTGGTCGATGTCCTTGCCTCCACCGACCGCGATATCGGCGCGGTGCGCACCCAGAATGTCGCCGTGCTCTTTACCGACATTGTCGGCTTTACCGAGTTTGCGGAACAGCATTCTCCGGACGAGGTCATGGACCTTCTGCGCCATTACCACGCCTTCGTCGAGCGCTCGATCTTCCAGAACGGAGGTACGCTGGACAAGTATCTGGGGGACGGTGTCATGGCGACGTTCGGTACGCCGGAAACCAGGCCCGGCGACGCGGCCAACGCGCTGAAAGCCGCAACGCAGCTGATCGAGGAAACAGAAACTTTCAACAAGGACCTGGAGGCCAGGGGCATTTCACCGATCAAGGTGTCGATCGGCGTGCATTTCGGTCCGGTCATCCTGGGGGACATCGGACCGTCCAGGCGCCTTGAGTTTGCCGTTGTCGGCGACACCGTCAATGTCGCCAGCCGCCTGGAAGCCTCGACACGGGAACTTGGCTGCCGCTGTGTGGTGAGCGAGGACCTGATGAAACAGGCTGCCCAGTCCGACAGCCCGGAGGCGCCTCAGACCCGGTTTTCCCTCAGGGACCCGATCAAGCTGCGGGGGCGTCAGACGGCCGTTAATGTCTGGACGATGTGAGGCCTCAAGACCGCGGGCATTGTCTCAAGGGTCCGCTGGAGGCAGGAAAACCCCAGCGGAGTGTCAATTCACCGTCTGACAGGACCATGCCCAGAAAATACTGCCGGACGGTGTCCTCGCCGCAGCGCGCATGGGCGCCGGAGAAATATCCATCCGGGCGTTTTTCGATCGGGCCCCAGCTCAACAGACACCAGAGCTGGCCCTGTCGCAGCCATTCGTCACCGATTTCATAAGGCTCTGCCAGGAAGGTTCCACCCGGCTTGATCGGTTCGCGCGCGCACTGCTTCGCCGTGCCCCAGGTGCCGAAGAAAACTCTGCGATCTTCCGCGGCAGCGACGTCAATCGGCAGGTTCAGAAGGGCAATCAGGATCAGGAGGCGCATTGTCACTGGATAACGCCGCAGGCCCGGCGCCACCAATCACGTCGTCTTGAACGCAGGACGGTCACCGGTGCAATCCCAAGCGCTGTCAGGGGGTTAAAGGTCGATCTCACAGCCCCCTAATCTGTTTGTGATTGGCGGCCCGAATTGGCAGCGCCCTAGGATATCTGCCGAGTTGCATGCGCTTGCCAGAGTGTCGGGACAGCCCCTTCCATCGGCGGACCATGCAGGCGCAAACACGGTCCGCCGCCCGCGTCTTCCCCGGCTGACCGGCTTTTTGAAAGGCTGCAAAATGGCAGTGGCTATCGGTGTCCGGTTTCATCTTTTCCTGGCGGGGCTTGCCCTTGCGGTGTTCCTGTCGTCAGGGATCCAGACGGTCAGGGCCGAGGCTGGAAAGGCCTTGCCCGACTATGTGATCGAGACCTTCGGGGCGAGACCCACCGTGCCTGACGGCCCCTTGTCCGAAGATCTTCAGAAGGCGATCCGGGTGGCTTTTGTCGATCCGGTCAAGAACGGCACCTGGGGGCGCGACCAGATGGATGCCCTGAACGAGATCACGGCCTCGAAGGATCCGCGCATCGGTTGGATCATCAGCGATCTCATGCGGTTCGCCACGTCCCCTCAATTGACGGCCGTCCTCGCGTCGGCTTCCAGCGAGCTTCTTGGTGCGGAGATCAGAACGCAGAACGCCTGGGGCATGCTGACAGATCACCTGATCGCCTGGGATATTCCGGCGCCGCCAGATTATCTTGCTTCCAAACGGGCGATCTTCACCGGCGTCATCCCCGGCTGGGACAGGATCTTCATCGAAGGCGACATCGACTGGCGCATGGTGTCCTGGGGCGGTGTCCTGATCGACAACCGCCCGCATGACCGCACCGACGATCTTTGCAACTGCATTCCGGCTGCCGACAATCCGGAGGTGATCAGCGCAGCGGAAGCGACCTGGCTCGATGAAGACGACATCGTTTTCGGCATCACGATCAATGGCGAGTCCCGGGCCTATCCGAGGCAGATCATGGAAGTGCGTGAGATGGTCAACGACACGTTGGGTGGCCGCGATCTCGGCATTCCCTACTGCACCTTGTGCGGCGCGGCGCAGGCCTATTTCACCGACAACCTGCCTGACGGCATCGAACGCCCGATCCTGCGCACGTCGGGTCTTCTGATCCGGTCCAACAAGGTGATGTACGACCTCAACACCTATTCCGTGTTCGATACATTTCTGGGGCACGCGGTGACAGGGCCGCTTGCCGAAAAAGGGCTGCAGCTCGAGCAGGCGAGCGTGGTCACGACCGACTGGGGCAGGTGGAAGAAGGTACACCCGGAGACAACGGTGCTGAAGGAACGCTACGCGCTCGGCCGGGACCCGGATTTCCGCAATACGCGGGATGCCAACGGTCCGATCTTTCCGGTCGGGGACGTCGATCCGCGCCTGCCGGTGCATGAAGATATCATCGGGGCGATTGCGTCCTCCGGAAAGCCGGTCGCCTTTCAGCGCAGCAAGGCCATGGCCGCCCTGCAAAAGGGCGAGGAAATCGCCTTTGAGGATGTGCGTCTGAAGCTCGACGCCGGTGGCATAAGGGCGGTCGGCAGCGATGGCGCCGACCTTGGCAGCCACCAGGCGTTCTGGTTCGCCTGGTCGCAGTTCCATCCGGGGACAGCACTCTGGCCGGAGTGAGGCGCACGTCTGCTCCGCTCGTTACTTCACGCCGTTGTCGCAGCCCTTCTGGAAGCCGAAATCGCAATGGGCTTTCAGGCGGGCCGTGTCCTCTTCGGTCCAGTCCTTGGGGGCAGTGACCTGAACCCAGGGAACGATGTAGTCCTGAGCGTAATAGGCGTGGCCATGGCCCGGAGGCGCACCGAAGGCGAGTGCCATGTCGAGGGCCAGCTGGAACTGGGTGACAATCGGAATGAAGGTCAGATGGTCCGAGACATCCGGCGCCGGCGGGTCGTTCATCCAGGGCGGTGCACGCCAGACGGACAGCGGATCGTAGAAAACGATCGGATCGCTGGAATACTGCAGGAAGGCGATCCGCATCCGGCCCCAGTCCGCCTTGGCTTCGGACGCGTCCGCATAATGGGACGCGTAGCGGACCAGGGAGCCGTCGCCAATGGTCGGCAGCATCCAGGGACTGCCGGGATTGCGCGCGTTCTGGACGTAGTTCCAGAGCTCGGAAGGGAAGGGCGGACCGGCCCAGAAGGCACCGTTGATCGGATCGTCGACCAGGCGGAACAGATTGGTCGCATACATGGATGACCAGGCCCCGAGGCTCAGTCCGTGAGCGTAGAGCCTCGGCCGGCTGTCTTCCGGCAAGGTCTTCCAATGCTCATGGACCACACGCAGCAGTTCGGTCGCCTGATCAAGGCCGGTGCGGGTTTCCAGGATCAGCGCGAGGGGCGACTGAAGATAGGAATATTGCGCGCTGACGGTCGCGATGTCGCCGCCGTGCATATATTCCAGCGGATCGTGGGAACCGGGATCCATCCAGCCGGTTCCGGTCGGGCTGACGACGACCAGCACCTCTCGGTCGAAGGCCTTGAGCCGCTTCAATTCCGCAAGAGCCAGCTGGGCCCGGTCCTCGGGCGTTTCACCGTCGGCCCGTCCGACATAGACCCGGATCGGGTCCAGGGCAGGTTTGCCGGTGAAGGCGGAGATCGCCTTGGCATCCGGGCCTGAGGTCACGAAGTCCCGGCCCGGCCGGCCCATGGCGGCCCAGTCGATCAGCGACGCGGAAGAACCTGCCTGGTTGGGATTGTCCGGTGGCGGCGGGGCATTTTCAAAGAGGTCCTGGGCCGCTTCATAACTGTTGTCGAGACCGGTCACGACATTGTCGAGAATCCCGTCGCGGGTCACAAAGAAGAGGATCAGGACAACGGCGACGACACCGAGCACGTTGGCGCGCCGCGGGGGCATGAACCGGTAGAAGCGTCCTCGGATCCAGCGGAAGAGGACGCTGACAAGAAAACCGATCAGATAGGCGACAAGAAAGGTGGCTACGG
The DNA here is from genome assembly GCF_002237595.1 of Labrenzia sp. VG12. NCBI lineage: Bacteria > Pseudomonadati > Pseudomonadota > Alphaproteobacteria > Hyphomicrobiales > Stappiaceae > Labrenzia > Labrenzia sp. VG12. Next base: position 3,145,815 of record NZ_CP022529.1, on the reverse strand, counting down.
CCGCTGACAGTATCGTCAACACATGCTGGGCTTCGGCCGGTTCCAGTCCCATCTTGATCCTGAGCGCGTTTTGCCAGTCGAGGCTATAGGCCAGCATCCATATCGTGAAGCCGAGCGCCGCAATTGCCAGCACAAGACTGCGATAGAACGCAGCCCGGCCTTTCAGGCGCGGCATGTCCGCGGCCAGCCACAGCAGTCCGATGATCTTTCCGAGAAGATAGCCGAGTGCAATCAGGAGCCCGCCGAGAATACCCTGTACCAGAGCGTCGCGCGGGATCAGGGACGGGGTGAGCGACGCGGCGAAAAAGAGCAGTCCGAGCGTCAGGCAGGGAACGGAAAATGGGGAAATCAGAGCGCGTAACCAGGCCACGGAATTGCCTCTTGAATGTTCGGAGTGAAAGTCAAAATGGTTGCAATCAAGGGGCAAGTCTAGCTGAGGCCAATGAGAATGTAAGTGGGCGCCTGGCTCCGGATTGCAGGTCCGTGACGTTTTAAGGGTGACTTCATCGGGAGGTGCGTGTGTCTGCGATTGCAAGCCGCGTGCCCCGAGGGTATCCAGAAGAGAGAGACAGAAGAGAGGCAGCGCGGGGCGACGCGCTTGAGTGAGAGAGAACAAGATGTCCGATTCGAAGATTGTCCTGATTGACCGACATCCCGGCCGGTCCGCGCAGACCATCGGGGTCGCCCGGGAACTGGGCACGGACCCGGCGCTCATCCATGAACCTTCCGTCGGCGTGGTCGGCACCAAGGGAGACAGCCAGTGCTACCTTGGCGTTGCCTCCAAGGTTGATGCGATTCACGAGCATCTGAAGTCCCGCATCGGCAGTGGGGCCGACGATCTGAAATACCGCCTGGTGCAGCCCGAGTTCACCATCGCGACCTCTGACGGCATCCGCAACGGGACGCGGGAGATGCGTTATTCGTTGCTGGGCCGGGAAGTCACCAACGATTCCCTGTGCGAACATCTGGAAGCGACCGGTCTTGCCGGAACCATTGCCGTCGTTGCCTGCGACAAGCCGCCGGTTGGCACGCTCGCGGCGGTGCTGGAGCATAACGAGCCGGCCATCATCATGTCCGACGGCACCATTCGCCCCGGCCGTGACCCGGAGACGGGTGAAGCGCTCGATATCGTCAGCGCCTATCAGGTTGCCGGTCATCCGGACCAGGCGGTTCGGGACAGGATCGCCTGCAATGCCTGCCCGGGCATCGGCAGCTGTGGCGGCATGTTCACCTACAACACCATGCAGACCTTCATCGGCGTCGTCGGCCTGCAGCCGCTGCACATGGTCGCTCCGGCCTCCGATGACCGCCGCCGTCTGGAGGAGTTCCCGAAGGAACTGGTGGCGCATCTGGCCAACATGATGGCAACCGGTCTGAAGCCGCGCGACATCGTGCAACGGGATTCGATCCGCAATGCGGTCATCGTCGCCATGGCAATCGGTGGCTCGACCAACGTGGTTCTGCATGTTCCGGAAATCGCACGGGCTGCCGGGTTCGAACACTTCTGGCGCGACGTCATGACGCCGGAAGAGTTCAATCACCTCTCCAAGAACGTCGTGCCGGTGCTGACCAACGCCCGGCCATACGGCAAGTATTCGATGATCGACATCGACCGGGTCGGCGGTGTGCAGGTGATTGTCAAGGAATTGCTGGATGCCGGGCTCCTGAACGGCGACATGATGACCTGCACCGGTCGCACGCTCGCCGAACAGGTTGCCGATCTGGAAACGCCTGCGCCGGATGGCGACGTCATCCATTCGGTCGCAACGCCTTTCAAACCGACCGGCGGCCTGCGCATGCTGGGCGGCAACCTGTCACCTGACTTCTCAGCCATTCTGAAACTGGCCGGCGTCGAAGGCGGTCTGGAAGACAATCTCTTCAAGGGGCGGGCGCGGGTCTTTGAAGGCGAAGTCGGCTTGATCAAGGCACTTGATGAAGCGCCTGACAGTTTCCAGGACAAGGACATGATCATTGTCCGCTATGAGGGGCCGAGCGGTGCGCCGGGTATGCCTGAAATGCTGGACCCGACCTCACGCATTACAACGCTTTGCCGCGAACGTGGCATTGTGGTCGCGTTGATGACAGACGCCCGGTTCTCCGGTGGGTCTGTTGGCCTGGTAATCGGCCATGTCGGGCCGGAAGCCGCGCTTGGCGGTCCGATTGCCTTCGTCGAGGATGGTGATGCCATCATCGTGGATCTCAACAACAACACGCTGAACTGCCCGGCGCTGGATGACGCGGCAACGCTTGCCGCCCGCAAAGCCGCCTGGGAGAAAGTCGTGGCCGACAATGGTGGCCAGCATCCGAATTGCGGTGTCGCTGATACCCGTCTCCTGCACCGGGCGCGTCACACGGCGGTTCCGGCCGTGCGCGGCGGTGGCATGCATCCGAACCGGGAAGTCTGGGTGCGCGACCTGCGTGAACCCGTGAAGTCAGGCTTCGAACCGCGCAATCGCCACCGCGAAGGGTAGGCGCGAAAGGCTCGCGCGTTCCAAGAGCGCGCGGTGTTTCCTGCAGCGAGACGCGAGCTGACAAAGGCCTTCAACTGTTTTTAGTTGAGGGCCTTTTTGTTTTAGCTCGAGCCGTCATTGGCGTTGGGGAAGAACAATTGCTGGCCATCGACGGTGTAGTCTGCAATGGCCTGCTGGCCTTGCCTGGACAGCAGCCAGTCGATAAAGGTCTGGCCCATTTCGGCTTTGACGTGGGGGTGGGCCTTCGGGTTGACGAGGATCACGCCATACTGGTTGAAGAGCCTGTCGTCGCCTTCAACGGCGATCTTGAAATCACCCTTGTTGCCGAAAGCAATCCAGGTGGCCCGATCGGTCAGCACATAGGCGCCCATGCCGGTGCCGCTGTTCAAGGTGGCGCCCATGCCCGACCCGGTTTCGCGGTACCAGGTGCCGGATGCCTCGGCTGGGTCGATGCCGGCAGCTTTCCAGAGACGCAGCTCCGCCTTGTGGGTGCCGCTGTCGTCACCGCGCGAGGCGAACAGGGACTGACTTTCCGCAATCCTGGCAAGGGCCGCAGTGATGTCGCTCATGCCGGCGATGCCGGCCGGATCGTCCGGCGGGCCGATCAGGACAAAGTCGTTATACATGACGTCGGCCCGCGAGACCCCGAGACCATCTGCAACGAATTTTTCTTCGGCGGGCCTGGAATGCACGAACAGGACATCACCGTCGCCATTGGCCGCATTGCGGATGGCCTGGCCTGTGCCGACCGCAACGACACGCACCTCGATGCCGGTCTTTTCCATGAAGGTGGGCAGCAAATGATCGAAGAGGCCCGAGTTCTGCGTCGAGGTCGTCGACTGAACGATGATGAACCGGTCGTCGGCCAATGTCGGCTGGCTGGCGAGGGCGGCAAAAAGAAGTGTGGCGGCAAACGCCTGAAACATCCGCTTGATCAATTGGGTCTCCCGGAAGGGGCATGAAGGGATTGTGTGTTGGGGCCGAGATAAAGGCGGCCGTCCCGCCAGGCGCGAACCGGTTCGCTCTGCGGTGCATTCAGGACGGTGTCCACCGGGCCGGTTTCGACTACGGTCCCGTCCTGCAGGAAAATAACGTCCTCTCCCAGCCGTTTCGCCTGACCGGCATCATGGGTGACCATGACGATGGTGACGCCGCGCCGGTTGGCGTCCAGCACGAGTTGCTCGATCGCGGCCGTGGAGGCCGGGTCGAGATTGGCGGTCGGTTCATCCAGGAAGAGCAGCTCCGGGTCGCAGGCAAGGGCACGCACCAGAGACAGGCGCTGTTGTTCGCCGCCGGAAAGCACGCGGGCAGGGCGTTTTGCCAGATGGCTGAGGCCGGCTGAGGCAAGGGCAGATCCGATCCTGTCGGCCTGGTCCTTGCCGCGCAGCCCGCGCACGGCGAGGGCAAATTTCAGGTTTGCAAATACGGAGCGGCGCAGCAGAACGGGGCGCTGAAACACCATGGCCTGAGCCTTGCGGGCGACGCTGTCCAGTTTGGCTCCCTGCCAAAGAACAGTGCCGGTGTCGGGTTCCAGAAGGCCGTGCAGCAAACGCAGGAGCAGGCTTTTGCCGGCACCGTTCGGTCCCATGATCAGCGTGCGAGATCCATGGCGGATTGTCAGGTCCACCTGGTTGAGAAGACGGGTGCCGCCTGCAGAAAAACTGAGCCCGCGAGTTTCCAGCAAGGGAGTGGTCTCGACAGGCGACTGCAGCGCCGACGCGCTGGGGGCCGTGCTGAAGGAGAGATCACGCATAGGCAGACCTTTCGGCAGAGGCGCGCAGCGCCATCACGGCGGCGTTCACGGCAAAGGCAATCAGAAGCAGGATGAACCCGAGAGCGAGCGCCAGCTGCAGATTGCCTTTGGAGGTCTCAAGAGCAATGGTCGTGGTCATCACACGGGTGACATGGTTGATGTTGCCGCCGACAATGATGACCGCGCCGACTTCGGCGACCGCCCGGCCGAATCCGGCGAGGGCAACGGTCAGGAGGCTGTAGCGGGCATCCCAGAGCATGGCTCCCAATCGATCGAGCGGACCGACGCCCATGGACGCGAACTGGTCGGCATATTCGCGATTCAGATCCTCAATCACCTGCCGGGTCAGAGCGGCAACAATCGGGACGACCAGCACCATCTGGGCAATGATCATGGCCGTCGGCGTGTAGAGGAGACGCAACACGCCGAGCGGTCCGGAGGCCGACAGCATCATGTAGACAAGCAGTCCGACCACCACCGGCGGCAGGCCCATCAGAGCATTGAGCACAATGGAAATGAGCGTGCGGCCGGGAAAGCGGAAGCAGGCGACGGCCGCTCCGAGAGGCAGCCCGATCAGGCAGGACAGGAGCACAGCGGTGAGGGTGACCTGCATGGACAGGCCAATGATTTCCATGAGATCCGGATCCAGCGCAAAGACCAGGCCGAATGCCCCGGCAAATGCACCCCAGAAACTGTCCATTCCTGCATTTCCTCCCGTTCACGGGAAAAAATAACGTAAAATGCACAAAAATCCAAGCCGGTATGCGTTTGCTGGCCGGGCGCGTTGCCTGACGCAAATCCTGACTGATTTCAGCGAGTTAGGAAGGAGGGGCAATCCAGGCTGGTCGCGATCGGATGGAAATGACCAGGCGCAGTCTTTTCGAAATCGGCATGCACGCGGTATTTCCCGGCAGAGCTTCGCTTTCCAGGCCGCGGAAGGAGGACCCTCCCGCGGCCCGGAACCGTTACATCTTGGCGCGCTCGGACCTGAGGGCCAGCCACAGGCAGTAGCACATCACCAGGACAACGATGGTGAAGGGGATGCCGGTCGAAACGGCGGCCCCTTGCAAGGCAGCAAGGCCTCCACCCAGAAGCAAGGCGATCGCAACCAGACCTTCCAGGGTGCACCAGAAGACACGCTGGACAACAGGTGCATCCATTTTGCCGCCCGCGGTGATCGTGTCGATCACCAGGGAACCTGAGTCGGACGACGTCACGAAGAAGATCACGATCAACAGCAGCGAGATCGGGGCCACGATCGAATAGAAGGGCAGTTCCCTGAGGAAGCCGAACAGGGCCCCTTCCGGTTTATAGGCGTCGATGACGGTCGCGCGCACACCTTCTGCACCGCCCGCATTGAGCATGTCGATGGCTGCCCCGCCAAAGGTGGACATCCAGAGGGCGCAGACCAGTGTCGGTGCGATCAGGGCACAGAGCACGAATTCGCGTACCGTGCGGCCACGGGAAATTCGGGCAATGAACATGCCGACAAACGGCGACCAGGCAATCCACCAGGCCCAGTAGAAGGTCGTCCAGCCGTGGAAGAAGCTGGTGTCCTCGCGCCCGAACGGATTGGAGAGCGCCGGCAGCATCAGCACGTAGTCGGTCAGGACCGAGAAGTACCGGGTGACGGCAGTGACCAAACCGGTTGTCAGGATCACGAACAGGAACAGCGCGACGGCCATGATCATGTTGATCTCAGACAGTCTCTTGACCCCGGCATCCATCCCCATGAGGACAGAGCCAAGGGCGATTGCGGTAATGCCGATGATCAACAGCACAACGACCGTGGAGGTCGGTTCAATGCCGAACACTTCGTTGAGACCGGCCGCGACCTGCTGCGCTCCGAGGCCCAGCGAGGTCGTCAGGCCGAACAGGGTGGCAAAGACAGCAAGCGTGTCGATCATGTGGCCCCACCAGCCCCAGACCCGTTCGCCGAGCAGCGGATAGAAGGCGGAGCGAAGGGTCAGAGGCAGGCCGAGATTGTAGCAGAAGATTGCGAGCGACAATCCGACCGCAGCATAGACGGCCCAGGCTTCGAGGCCCCAGTGGTGGATGGTGCCGACAACACCGGCATATTCATTGCCGGCCTGGCTGATATCCACGCCAAGCGGGCTGGCGCCGCCACTTTCGGCAAAATTGTAGTAGACCGGTTCCAGCACGCCGAAGAACAGCAGGCCAATGCCGATGCCGGCTGCAAACATCATGGCGATCCAGCCTGCATAGGAATAATCGGGCTTGGCGTCCTTGCCGCCGATCCGGACGGAGCCAACCGGCAGCACGATCAGGGCCAGGCAGAACAGCGTGATCGCGTTGACCGACAGCACCAGGAACCAGTCAAAAGTGCTGGTCAGCCAAGGCCGCAGCCAGCCGAAAAATTCGGCGGCAGCTTCCTGATTGGCAAGTGCGATAAGCACGAAGGCACCGATCAGTATGCTTGAGATCAGGAAGACGGGATTATGCAGATCAAGGCCGAACGGCCTGATATTGTCCTGTCCAAGTTCATATTCGGTCTCGAAATCCCACACACGGGGATCCGGATCGAGCATCTTCTTTGTTTCCGACATATTCCCTCCCATCTTCCTGTCTTGTTAACCAAGGTGCACAGTGAAGTTTTGTCGAATTCCGATGCGTCTTTTTCTTTGTTTGTTGTCTGTCCTCTTTCGTATTTCTGCGTTCTTTTTTCTTTTGCGAGTGTAAGGCTATTTCGAGTGTCGCGTCTATCTGATTGACGCTGGTCAGCCTTGTTCCTCGAGCACCTTCCGCGCCACGCGGAAGCATTCCAGAGCTTGCGGAACACCGCAGTAAATGCCGACGACATGAATGATCGCGCGGATTTCCTCCTGGGTCACGCCGTTGTTGATGGCGCCCCGGCAGTGGATCTCCCACTCGGTCATCTTGCCGAGTGCGCCGATCATGGAAAGGTTCATCATCGAACGCGTCTTGGCATCGATGACGTCGTCACCCCAGCCGAAGCCCCAGCACCAGGCGGTCATGGCTTCCTGGAACGGACGGGTGAAGTCGTCGGCAGCAGCCAGGTTCTTTTCGACATACTCTGCGCCGAGTGTGGCTTTGCGTTGTTCAAGGCCCTTTTCAAACAGGTCCTGGTCCATGATCTACCTCAGTTTGATCGCAACGTTTTTGGTCTGCACGTAGTTGAGCAGGGCTTCGCGTCCCTTCTCCCGACCGTAGCCGGATTTGCCGAAACCACCAAAGGGGGTCTCGACGCCGCCGGCATACCATTCATTGACGAAGACCTGTCCGGCGCGCAGGCGGCTGGCCGCGCGCATGGCCCGGTCGACATCGGCGGTAAAAACACCGCCGACAAGCCCGTAAGGCGTGCCGTTCGCAATACGGATGGCCTCGTCCTCGTCGCCGAACGACAGCACGGACAGGACGGGCCCGAAGACTTCGTCACTGGCGATGGTCATCTCCGGTGTGACCCCGGTCATGATTGTCGGCTCCAGGAAAAAGCCGGGCCGGTTCATCCGGCGTCCGCCAGTCGCCACCCTGGCGCCTTCCCGTTCGGCCGCCGAGACCATGCCTGAAGCGCGCTGCGCCTGCGCTTCGGAAATCATGGCGCCCATATTGGCGCCAAATTCGGGAAATTCGAGACCACTGCCGACCTCAAGTCCCTCTGCCATGGCAACGAGGCCATCGACCAGCTTGTCGTGGACCTTCTCCTGCACGATCACGCGGGACATGGCCGAGCAGACCTGACCGGCATTGAAATAGATGCCCCAGCGAACGTCAGACAGAAACGCGTCGAGATCCGCATCATCATGGACGATGGCAGCCGATTTCCCGCCAAGTTCCAGAACGCAAGGGACGACATTCCTGGCGGCGGCCGTGGCAATGGCGACGCCAGTGGGCACCGAGCCTGTAAAGACGATCTGATTGACATCCGGATGGCCGGCGAGCGCCGCACCAGCCTCCTTGCCGATGCCGCAGAGGATGTTGAGAGCGCCCTTTGGCAGGCCGCAGGAGAGTGCTGCATCCGCGAAATAGCGATTGGTCAGCGGGTCGAGCTCCGGCGTCTTGACTACGGCGGTACAGCCGACGGCAAGGGCTGCCGACAGGGAGCGCGCGGTCATCTCCATGGGATAGTTCCATGGAATGATCTGTGCGGAGACACCGCAAGGTTCGTGTGTGGTGAAATCGAAATAGCCGCTGCCGAGCGGGATCGACCGGCCTTCCATGGTCTCGGCCTGGTTGCCGTAATACTCAAAGTATCGGGCGGCCCCTTCGATCTCGAGACGTGCCTCCCAGAGCGGTTTGCCGGCTTCGCGCGTCAGAACCGGGGCGATCTCGTCGATATGATCGAGCAGATAATCGCCCATCCGGCGTACGATCCGGCCGCGTTCCACCGGGCGCAGGCCGGACCAGGCGCCGCTGTCATGCAGGGCCTTGGCAGCGGCAACCGCCCGGTCGACATCTCTTGCATCAGCGAGTGCCTGCCTTGCGAATGCGTCTCCGGTGGCCGGATCCAGCACGTCAAGCCAGCCTGCGCCGCCATCGACAAAGCTGCCGTCGATGAAATTCTGCCAATGATCCGGAAGCTCTGTCACTGCGGCATTATCCTGTGTCGGTGCAAGCGGTCGTAATGGGGTTTCATGCGCCGGTAGACCTGCTGAACGCGGGCGGGCGCTTCGGTGATGTCGACATATTTGCGCTTTTGAGGTGTCAGACCGGTCGAATTCTTCAGGTTGGCGTGAAAGGAGCCGCCGTCCCACCAGCTGTACTGGGCGGTGTCTGCACCGGGCTTCCAGCTGAGGGCCTCTTCCAGGAACGGGAGGTCCACGGCTTCGCAAAAGGCCTTCACAACCTTCTGCGGATTTTCCAGCAGATCGCCGCTGTCGACGACCGGTGGCGGTGTGCCGTTCAGCGCGGACAGGAGATCGAACAGGGCACGCTGCTCCGGAAAGCCGACTTCGGCTGCGTCAAAGTCGGGCCATTTGGCATGCATGGAGGTGATGGTGAGCGCCGGGTCGCGGATCAAAAACGCATGGGTGAAACGGGACAGGAAGTCTGCGTCCCACATGTGGTTGATATAGTGCGGAAAGTCCTTGATAAAGACAGGACCCTTTTCGGCGCGCTTCCGGATGTCGTCCCAGACGCTGTCGAGTGTCAGGCCCGGGGTTGTCTTGTCACCCGGTTGAAAACGCGGCCAGAACGGGTCTTCGCCCTGATACCAGGCTTCGCCGAACGGTTCGTGCAGGCAATCAAGGTCACCGCGTTGGCGCATCATCCATTCAAAGGCGGTCGAGGTGGAGCGCGGCACCGCCCAAAGAGCGACGATCTTATGCATGAAGTGTCTCCAGCAAGCGCCCGTGATGTCCTTCCGGCGCCAGGCCCAGCGACTTGAACACCCGCCAGTAGAGCGCCGTATCATGCGCAATGACCGGCTTGCCGAGCATATGTTCCAGGTCCGGCGTCAGATGCAGGATGCGTTCCGGCTGACCGTCCGTTCCGGTCCGGAAATTGACCATGCCATTGGCAAGATAGGCATCCGCCTCCGGCGCTTTCTCGGCAACATATTCGAAGCTTTTGCGGGCGAGAGATCCATCAAAGATCCAGCGTTTTGCGTTGACCGCTTCCTGGCTGTCGAACCAGCCCTGGTCGACGAAGTTTCCGGCCCAGACAACATCGAATCCGGCTTCCTTCAGAAAACCGACGGTGCCCTGCCACCAGTCGGGCCAGTGATAGACGGCATTAAGCGCCACCTTCTCGACATTCATGGCCCGCAGGGCCTCGACCAGCGCGTAACCGGCCATGTGAAAGGCCAGCCCATGCGTGTCGCTCAGCCGCTGGCAGAAGTCTTGGATGCCGTCGACACCTAGCCGTGACGCGTGCACCCAGTTGGAACCGACCTGGGCGCAGACATCGGCGCCATTTGTGGCCATGACGGCCGCGAACTCTTCCAGTAGCTGGAAATTCCGGCTGCGCTGGTCGAGCCGGTGGCCATAGTCCGGCACATGCAGCATCCAGCCATGCACACCGACGGTGCGCGGGGCAATGCGCAGGAAATCGCTCGGGGCGGCGTCCCAGTCATGGGGTGGGCAGGTGAAACCGACCTGATACGGAAACAGTTTCTGCTCGGGCGTCCACTCCGCCGGCATGGCTTCGGTCAGGCCGGATGGTTGGCCGGATGCCTGATCTGGGGCCATCAGGCTTCCCGCATCCAGGTTTGCAGGGCCTTGATGGAATGTTCTGAATGAACGCCGCAGGCCGGGTCCAGAACCAGGGGGCCGGGCTTGTAGCCGCGGCTTTTCAGGCCCTTGTTGACGGATTCCACCAGATAAATGTCTTCTTCCACCGTGGTGGACCGGTCCTGAACGGCAAGGCGGCGGATTGTCTCGCTGTCGACGCCATCGATCGTGTACCAGCCGCGCCAGACAACGACGTGATCCACGTCGACCGCGCGCCAGTGATAGGTGTTCAGGATGTTGCCGGGATAGACCTGGAAGGAGAACAGGGGCCACAGGAACCAGGACGAATAATCGCCCGCATGCTCGTTGGAGCCGAGGTCGATGTCATAGGTCATCCGGTCGAGATTCTGGCACTCCGTGGTATGCCTGAGACAATAGCCCTGGGGCTGGATGTCATAGGTTTCCGGCTTGACCACGCCGGTTGCGAAAGTGGGGTGGTTGATGGGGCAGTGGTAACATTCGGAATAGTTCTCCACGGAGACTTTCCAATTGCAGTTTTCTTCTATTTCCACCCATTCAAGCGGCTTCAGCCGATCGATTTGCGGCACGAAGGACCTGAGTTCCTCGCGCACATTCGGGAACCAGTCGTCCATCGGCTTGGCGTCCGGATCGAGGTTCACGAAGAGAAAGCCGCAGAAGTCCTCAATGCGGACGGAGGTCAGGCAGATCTGGCTGCGATCAAAGCCGGGCACGGAGCGGACATTGGGGCCGGAGCGGAGGCCGCCGGTCAGTTCATAGGTCCAGCTGTGATAGGGACAGACCAGCAGTTTGGTATTGCCTTCGCCCTGGACAAGCTGGTGTGCCCGGTGCTGGCAGACATTGTAATACGCCCTGAGCACGTTCTCCCTGTCGCGCAGGCAGATCAGGCTTTCACCGGCAATTTCGACGGTGAAATAGTCGCCCGGCTTGTCAAGCTGCGAGACATGGCCGGCAAATTGCCACGTTCGCGCCAGCAGGCCATCTTTCTCCCGCTCGAAATGAGCCGGGTCGGTGTAATATCGCGCTTCGAGAGAATGGATCAGCTGGCTGTGAACGTTCATGAGCGGTCCTTCCACTCTTCCTGATAAAGCCCCATGGCGTGGCGGCGGGTGTGAAAGCGTTCGATGCTGGCAATCACGTCTTCGGGCGCGTCCGCAATGACGAAGGCCAGCAGGGTTTCAAGCAGGGCAACGGTCGAGACCGAGGACGGAAAAAACTGCGGCGTCTCCGCATCGACGACAAAGCTGTGGTCGCTGCCAACGACAATGGGCGAGGCCGGGCTGTCGGACAGCGCGATGATGGTCATGCCCTGTTCACGGGCGACCTCGACCGCCTCGATCACATCGGTGCGGTAGGGTTTGCACGTCATGGCCACAAGGACGTCGCGTTTGTCCGCACGCGCCAGATCGTCCGTTGCGACAGACCCCATCCTCGGGATGGTCCAGATCGTGTCGACCGCCATGTCGGCCAGGTAGGAGAAGATCCGCGCGTTGGAATTGTTGACGCCGACGCCAAGCACATAGGTGTGCCGCGCATTGACGATGGCATCGGCCGCCGCCTTCATGGCATCTGAGTTGGTGGCGGCAAAGGTGTTCTCGATATTGGCAATGGCGCAGGCCGCCATTTCCGCGAAGAGTTCGCCGAGCTGACCGCCCTTGGCCAGCGACTGCAGCCAGCGGGCACGGTCCGGAAAATCCGTGCCGCGGCTGCGGATCGCTTCGCGGAACGGATGGCGGAAATCCTCGTAGCCCTCGAAACCGACCGACCGTGCCATGCGCACGAAGGTGTTCGGTTTGACGCCTGCCGCATCGGCGATCTCGCGGATTGAGCTGACGCCGACATCATTCGGATTTTCAAGCACATAGCTCGCCGCCTTGCGCAGTTCGGGGGTGAGCTCCTCCAGCTCCGAAGCCAGCTCTTCCAGAACGGCTTGCGGCGCCTTCAAATCTGACTTTGGTACATTCATATCATTCATGATTGACGAGAGTACATTTGTACAATTACGCTGTCCATCGAAAAATTCACCGGCCAAGGAGACAAGACGTGTCGGATGCTGGATCTTCGAAATTGCCGTCCCAGGCGCGTGTCGTCATTGTCGGCGGCGGTATCATGGGCTGTGGTCTTGCCTATCATCTGGCCCATGAAGGCTGGTCCGATGTGGTGCTTCTGGAAAAGGCGGAGCTGACCTCCGGATCGACCTGGCACGCAGCAGGACAGATCACCCATTCCACGTCCAGCTTCGGGCTCGGCAAATGTGTTGGCTACAACATCGATCTTTATGCCGGGGCGCTGGAAGAAGAGACCGGCCAGTCGGTGACCTGGCATGGCTGCGGCTCGTTCCGCCTTGCCTATACGGAAGACGAAATGGACTGGCTGCGCCATACGATGAGTGTTGGCCGGGCACTGAAATTCCCGATGGAACTGGTCGGGCCGGACCGCATCCGCGAGCTGCATCCCTATTACAATCTCGACGGTGTTCTTGGCGCGCTGCACACGCCGGAAGACGGTCACGCGGATCCGTCCGGAGTCACCCAGGCGCTGGCTATCGGCGCGCGGCAGCTGGGCGTGAAAATCATCCGGCGCTGCCGGGCGACCGACATCAAGCAGCAGGCAAATGGCGAATGGAAAGTGTCGACCGAGCTCGGTGACATCACCTGCGAGCACGTCGTCAATGCCGGTGGCACCTATGCCCGTCAGATGGGCGAATGGAGCGGATTGCAGCTTCCAATGACGTCCATGACGCATCATTACATCGTCACGGACACGGTTCCGGAGTTCTTGGAGCTCGATAAGGAGCTGCCCGTCATCCGGGACGACAAGCTGGTCTCCGGCTACATCCGAATGGAGCAGAAATGCGGTCTGATCGGCATTTACGAGAAGGAGAACCCGAACACGGTCTGGGAGGATTTCTGTCCCTGGGAAGCCGAGAACGAACTGTTCGAGGCCGACTATGACCGGATCATGCTCTGGCTGGAAAATGCCATGGATCGGATGCCGATCTTTTCCGAGCTTGGCATCAAGCGCGAGGTTCATGGTGCCATTTCGCACCCGCCGGACGGCAATCCGCTGATCGGTCCTGCACCTGGGGTCAAGAACTATTGGTGCTGCTGCGGCACGCAGATCGGTATCGGTTGGGGACCGGGCCTCACGCGCGAACTGGCGCGATGGATGGTGCATGGAGCGGCCGATATTTCGATGCGCGAGTTCGATCCGCGCAGGTTCGGATCCTACGCGGACCAGGACTGGCAGGTGATCAAGGCCAAGGAAGATTATTGCCTCCGCCATGAAATCCCGTTCCCACATTTCAATCGCCTCGAGGGCCGTCCGATCAAGCCGAGCCCGCTCTATGAACGGCTGAAGGAAAAGGGTGCGGTTTACGAGGAAGTCTATGGACATGAACGACCGCGCTGGTTCGCCCGGAACGGTCTTGAGCAGCGCGACTATTACTCGTTCAAACGGGCCGCCTGGCACGATGTCGTCGGGGCTGAAATGAAGGCGGTGCGTGAGACGGCCGGCATCATGGACATTTCCGCCTTCACCAAGGTGGAGCTGTCCGGCCCGGACGCGGAAACCTACCTGGACCGGCTGGTTGCCAATCGTCTGCCGAAAAAAGTCGGCGGAATTGCGCTGACCCATATGCTGAACCGCCGTGGGCGGATTGAACTGGAACTGACGGTGGTGCGGCTGACCGAAGACAGGTTCTACCTGGTCTGCGCCGCCTTCTTTGAACAGCGCCTGCTGGATCATTTGGGCCAGCAGCTTGAGGGTGAGGATGTCTCGGTTCGAAACCTGTCGACCGAGTGGGGCGCTATGGCCCTGAACGGGCCGCTTGCTCGGGAAATTCTTCAACCCAACACGCCGGCGCCGCTCGACAATCAGTCCTTCCGCTGGCTGACAGCGCAGGAGATTGAGGTTGCCGGCAAGAAGCTCTGGGCGTTTCGTATGTCCTACGCCGGAGAACTCGGTTGGGAATTTCACATTCCCCGCGCAGACATGCTCGCCGTCTACGACGCGCTTTGGACAACCGGTGAACCGCTCGGCCTGACGGATTACGGCTCCTTTGCCATGAATGCCCTTCGCCTTGAAAAGGGCTTCAAGGGGGCAGGCGAACTGACCAATGAAGTCACGTTGCCGGAAGCCGACGTGATGCGCTTCGTCAAGCTGGACAAGCCGGCCTTCCTTGGCAGGGACGCGACGATGGAAAGTGCGGAGGCTGACCGTCTGCCCTGGGTCTGCGTCTATCTGGAAATCGAGCCGGACGGTGTCGAGGACGGGCATGGCGGTGAGGCGGTCCTCTTGAACGGAGAAGCCGTTGGGGCGACCAGCTCGGTCGCCTATGGTCACACGGTCGGAAAGATCCTTGCCTTTGCCTATGTCAAACCGGAGGCGGCGGCGCCCGGACAGGAGCTGGAGGTCGTGATCATGAACACGCCGCGCAAGGCCCGTGTTCTGGCCGATCCGGCCTATGATCCGGACAGCATCCTGCCGCGCACGGACGCCCGGGTGGAGGCGGCTGCGGAATGACCAGCGTGCCCAAAACCATGAAAGCGATCGTGCTGGAAGGGCATGGCGGTCTTGAGCAGCTCGTCTGGCACGAGGACTGGCCGGTGCCGGAGCCGGGGCCCGGCGAGGTGTTGATCAAGGTCGGGGCTTGCGGGCTCAACAACACCGACGTGAACACCCGGTCCGGCTGGTATTCCAAGACCGTCTCGGATGCGACCACCGGGGGCGCTTATGACGAGGTCGACGAGAGCGATCCGACATGGGGCGGGCGGCCGATCACCTTTCCGCGCATTCAGGGGGCCGATACGGTCGGCACCGTGGTCGCGCTCGGCGATGGGGCGCCGGTCGAGCTGATGGGCCAGCGTGTCATGGTCGATTGCTGGCTGCGCGACTGGTCCGAGCCCTACAATCGCGACAAGACCGGCTATTTCGGCTCGGAATGTGATGGCGGTTACGCTGAATACACCAAGGTCGACGCGCGCAATGTTGCCGTTGTCACCTCCTCGTTCAGCGATGCGGAACTGGCCACCTTTTCTTGTTCCTACACCACGGCGGAAGGCATGCTCGGCCGCGCGGAAGTCGGTTCGGGAGACACGGTGCTTGTCACGGGGGCTTCCGGCGGTGTCGGCTCGGCGCTCGTCCAGCTGGCTAAGCGGCGCGGCGCGACGGTCGTCGCTTTGGCATCGCCTGCCAAACATGCCGATGTGACAGCGCTTGGCGCGGATGTCGTTCTGGATCGGGCTCCGCAGAACCTGAAAGCGGAGCTCAAGAGAGCCACTGGCAAGGACACTGTTTCGGTCGTCGCAGATATTGTCGGCGGGACTTATTGGGGAATGCTGATCGATGCTCTGGAGCGGGGAGGGCGCTATACCTGTTCCGGGGCCATCGCCGGTCCCATCGTCGAGTTCGATCTTCGCACCTTCTATTTGCGGGATCTGACTTTTACCGGCTCGACCGTGATCACGCCGAACGTGTTCGGTGACCTGGTCGGCTATATCGAACGCAGTGAAATCCGGCCTGTCCTGGCGGCGACCTATCCCCTGAAGGATTTCCACGCCGCGCAGACTGCCTTTATCGAGAAAAAACACACGGGCAACATCGTGGTGGTTCCATGAAGATCACCCGCATCCGCATCTTCAAGACGGATTTGCCCTATGTGGATGGCTCTTATGGCTGGGGCGCCGGCAATGCGATCACCACCGCAAGAGCCTCGGTTGTCGTGATCGATACGGATGCGGGACTTTCCGGCTATGGCGAATTCACGCCCTGCGGCGAAAACTACATGGTTGCCCATTCCGAAGGCGTGGAGGCTTTGGCCCGATTGGTGGCGCCTGCCCTGATCGGAGAAGATCCGCGCCAGGTTGCCCGTATCGAGCAGCTTCTGGACCACCTGGTACAGGGCCACGGCTACGCAAAAGCGCCGTTCGATGCTGCCTGCTGGGACATTGCCGGCAAGGCGATGAACGCGCCCGTGTGGATGTTGCTCGGGGGCAAGCTGACAGACGGTGCTCCCATGTACCGCGTCGCGCCGCACCGGAGCCGGGACGAGACCGTTGCCGAACTGGAACGGCACAGGGCCGCCGGCTACCGCCAGTTCCAGATCAAGGTTGGAGCAGACTGGGCCGAGGATATTGAGCGCATCCGGGCGGTCGTGCCTTTGTTGCAGCCCGGCGAGAAAGCAATGGCCGACGCCAATCAGGGCTGGCTGGCCGATAATGCATTGCGGGTTGCGCGAGCGACACGCGATCTCGATTTCGTCTTCGAACAGCCGTGCCGAACCTATGAAGAATGCCAGCAGGTACGCCGGCGGATCGACCTGCCGATGAAGCTCGACGAATGTGTCACCGGCATGCCGGCTGCCCAGCAGATCGTAGCCGACCGGGGAGCAGACCTTGTCTGTTTGAAGATTTCCAATCTCGGCGGCCTTTCAAAAGCGCGCCGGGTGCGGGACTTTTTTGTCGACAACCGCATGCCGGTCGTCGCCGAAGACACCTGGGGGGGAGAGATCGCGACCGCGACCCTGGCGCATTTTGCCGCCTCGACACCGGAAGAGTTTCTGCAGAACACGACGGATCTTTGCAATTACAACACGCGGTCAACCGGCACACCGGCTCCCGCAACACACGGCGGCAGGCTTTACGCGTCCGATTTGCCTGGGCTTGGGGTCGAGCCTGACTTTAACAGCCTGAGCGCACCGGTTGCCACATACGGAGAAGCAGCATGAAGATCACGCGCATCTCCGTCTGGGCTGTGATGCTGCCTTTGTCAAAACCCTATTGGCTGTCCGGCGGGCGGCTGAAATTCGAGGCTATCGACAGTACGTTTGTGCGCGTCGACACAGATGAAGGCCTGTCAGGCTGGGGGGAAGGCTGTCCCTGGGGGCACACCTACCTGCCGGCCCACGGACCCGGTCTCCGAGCCGCTCTCGAACTTCTGGCACCCGCCCTGATCGGCAAGGATCCGCGCGCGCTCGATGCCATCAACAGGCTCATGGATGTGACGCTGCCCGGGCATCCTTATGCCAAGTCCCCGCTTGATGTTGCCTGCTGGGATCTGCTCGGCAAGGCGAGCTCTCAGCCGCTCTGGCGGTTTTTCGGGACGGATGAACCTGCGCCGATTGCCGTCAACTCATCGATCTCGACCGGTACGCCAGACGAGATGATTGCGGATATCAGAACCGCAAGCGAGAAAGGGTATCGGACCCATTCCGCCAAGATCGGTGGCAGCGATTTTGCCGCCGATATCGAACGGATCGAGGCGATTTCCGCGGCGCTTCCAAAAAGTGAACAGGTGACGTTCGACGTCAACAGGGCCTGGACACCGGGTGTCGCCCTGCAGGTTCTGAACGCGGTCAAGGCGCGAGACTGGATCGAGCAACCCTGTGAGACCCTGGATCAGAGCGCAGCCGTTTCGGCCAAAGTGCCGCAACCAATCATGCTGGACGAATGCCTTCATTCCTTTCAGGACCACCTGGACGCCTGGCGGCTTGGTGCGTGCCAGGGGGTGAAGGTCAAGCCGAACCGTGTCGGCGGCCTGACAAAGGCCCGGCAGATCCGCGACTTTGGCCTTTCGGTCGGCTGGCAGATGCACATCGAGGATACCGGCGGCAGCGCCTTCGCCGATACGGCAACGTTGCATCTGGCCGCATCGACCCCGGAAGCCAACCGACTGGCGAGCTGGCTCTGCCACGCGCATCTGGCAGAGGACCCAGTGCCCGGACAGGGCGGTCGGAACCAGAACGGATTGGTGCATCTGAATGAACAACCGGGTGTCGGGATCGATCCCGATCCGGCACTCCTTGGAGACCCTGTTGCTGTTTATGGAGGCAAGCAGTGACCAACTTTCCGGATTTCCGCATTTCGGGCCTGACGCTCTGGCGCGTGCCGCTGACCAGTCATGAGACCTATTACATGGCGTCGGGCAAAACCTGTGCGACGGTCGACAGTATGGTGCTTCGGATCGAAACGGATCAGGGCATCTCCGGGTGGGGGGAGGTTTGCCCGATCCCGCATTATCTGCCGGCCTATGCGAGCGGAGTTGCGCCTGCGCTGGAAGAGCTGGCACCTGTCCTGATCGGTGCAAATCCGGTTGGTGTGGAAGCGCTGATGATTGCCTGCCGGTCGCATCTGCTGGGACACACTTACGCCCAGTCCGCCATCGACATTGCGCTCTGGGACCTGACGGGCAAGGCCTGCGGGGTGCCGGTCTACACGTTGCTGGGTGGACGCCAATGCGAGGACTTGCCGCTTTATCACTCCATCACCTGCATTGCGCCGGAGGAAATGGCGCGCATTGCCAAGGAAGCCATGGCCACCGGCATGCGCCAGATCCAAGTGAAGCTCGGCGCGGACGACAATTGGGAGGCGGATGTCGCCCGCTTGCGTCTGGTGCGCGAAGCCGTTGGTGTCGGCCCCCTGGTCTACGGCGACTGGAATTGCGGCGCGACCCGACTGGACGCCACCAGGGTCGGCCGGGCGGTTGCCGATCTCGACATCATGCTGGAGCAGCCCTGCGCGACGCTTGAAGAATGCGCCGCCGTTCGCAGCGCCACCAACCTGCCGATGAAGCTCGATGAAAACGCCCATGACACGGCAACGCTTTTGAAAGCCTATGAACTTGGCTGCATGGATGCCGTGGCGCTGAAACTCAGCAAGTTCGGCGGCATTTCGGAGCTGCGCCGGGCGCGGGACCTTTGTCTCTATTTCGGTGCCAAGATGTGTGTCGAGGACACCTGGGGCTCGGATGTCGCCACGGCCGCTGCGCTTCATGTGGCCGCGGCCACACCGCCCAAATCCATCATGAACGTTTGTGATTTGTCCGGTTATGTCAGCCCGCGTATTGATGCGGACGCACCTGTTCGTTCCAAGGGACGCATCACGCCGCCGGTCGGGCCGGGCCTCGGTGTCTGGCCGGACGCCGACGCGCTTGGAGCTCCCGTTCTTTCCATTGCCGCCTGAGGAGGGCGTTCCCATGAAAACCACCATCTCGCAACAGGACTGGAAAGACCGGGCAGCCCGGGTGCTGCCTGCCGCCGGGTTCGGAAATTTCGATCCGGGCTTGATCATTCGCGACGGCAAGGGATCACGCGTCTGGGACGAAGACGGCAACGAATTCATCGACTATCTGATCGGTTCCGGCCCGATGCTGGTTGGTCACGGTCATGAGGAAGTTCTTGAGGCTGTTCAGGAGCAGCTTGGCAAGGGCATGACCTTCTTCACCAACAACGCCCGCGGTATTGAGCTTGCCGAAGCGCTGGTCGAGGCGGTGCCATGCGCTGACCAGGTCCGCTACGTCTCCACCGGCGGTGAAGCCGACATGTATGCCATGCGTCTTGCGCGGGCGCATACCGGCCGGGACAAGATCCTGAAGTTTGAAGGCGGTTATCACGGCATGTCGGCCGAGGCGCTGATGAGCCTTTCTCCGAAGACCCTGGTGAACTACCCGCAGGCCGTTCCCGACACGGCCGGCACGCCGGAAAGCGTGCGCGACAACATGCTGATCGCGCCGTTCAATGATGCCGAGTTTGCGCGGCAGCTGATTGATGAACATGCGGAAGAGATCGCCTGCTTGATCGTCGAACCGTTGCAACGTCTGATCCCGCCGGAGCCCGGCTTTCTGGAGACCCTTCGCGAAGAGACGGCAAAACACGGAATTGTCCTGGTCTTCGACGAAGTTGTCACCGGGTTTCGACTGGCCTATGGTGGCGCACAGGAAGCTTATGGCGTGGTGCCGGATCTCTGCACTCTCGGCAAGGTCATCGGTGGCGGTTTCCCGCTGGCGGCGATCGCCGGCAAGAAGGAGATCATGGACCATTTCGACAGGGCGGTGGTCGGCGAGAAGGGCTTTACCTTCCAGATCGGCACACTGAGCGGCAATCCGGTGGCCAGTGTTGCCGGATTGAAGACGCTGGAAATCCTGAAACGCCCGGGTGTTTACGACACGATCAAGGGACATGGTGCGCGTCTGATGGCAGCTTTTGCCAAATCGCTCAACAATGAGGGGATTGCGCACCAGCTTGTTGGTGATCCCGTGCTGTTCGATGTTGTCTTCACCGACGCTCCGGTGAAAAACTATCGGGACGTCCTGAAGGGAGATACTGCCAAGGCGAAAGTGTTCAACCAGAGCCTCAGGGCGAGCGGTATCCTGAAACCCGACAGCAAGCTCTATGCCCATCTGGCCCTGACCGAAGCGGATCTTCAGCAAACCGAGTCGGCGCTTGAAGCCGCAGCAAAAGCTGTCGCGGCGGCCGGCTGACCGGATCGGTTTTTGAGCCAAGCCAGCGGTTGCAATTGATTGCCTGATAACCGGGGCGCCTTATCTTGAGTTTCTAGACTTTTTGTCGATGGCTCGGAGAGTGAGATGAGGTTCCCGCGTTTGTTTGCGGCGTTCTTGACCGTGCTGACCGCCATTGGTGGTCTCGGAACGGCGCGCGCGGAGGCGACAGATACGAGAACCGGGCTTGCCGCGGATGAAGCGATCGCGCTGGAAACCAAGATCGGCCAGATGATCCTGGTCGGGTTTCTGGGAAATCGTCCCGGCCATTCCGGTTTCAAGCGAGTTCTGGCCCAGATGGAAGCCGGTCAGATCGGCGGTGTGCTTTATCTCGGGCGGAACCTGAAGGACCGCGACACGGTGCGCCAAATGAATGCGGCGCTGAGTGAGGCAGCCGCAAGCAACACACCTCCCTTGATCGCGATCGATCAGGAGGGCGGGATTGTCCAGCGTTTGAAACGGCATCACGGGTTTCCGCAGACCGTCTCTGCAAAACGCATGGCCCGGCGGTCCAGCCCGGATGAAGCGCAAGTGGCCTACGGGGTGCTTGCGGAGGGACTCGCGGACTGGGGCTTTACGCTCAATCTGGGTCCGGTGGTCGATGTCGACGTCAACAGACGCAACCCCATCATCGGGCGCCTGGGACGCTCCTATTCCCGGGACCCGGGCAAGGTCGCCGAGTTTGGCGCTGCCTTTGTCGAGGCGCATCGCGGTCATCGGGTCCTGACGGCGCTGAAGCATTTCCCGGGGCACGGTTCAAGCCGGCGCGACAGTCACAAGGGCGCAGTTGATGTGTCCAGGACCTGGTCGGACAAGGAACTCATTCCGTTTCAGCAGTTGATCGATGCCGGCAAGGTCGATCTGATCATGACGGCCCATGTCATCAATCGCGGGCTGCAGGGCAAGGGCAAAAAGAGAGTGCCGGTTTCCCTGTCTGAAACCGCCTTGACCGGCACCCTGCGCGGCGACCTTGGTTTTACCGGCGTGATCATCACCGACGATCTGCAGATGGATGCGATCCGCCGGACCTACTCGCTGGAAACCGCCGTCCTGCGCGCGGTTAAGGCCGGAACGGATATCCTGCTGTTTGCCAATGACAAGCGTCCGGACCCTGAGATTCCGTCAAAGGTTGCGAAGATCCTGCTTGATGCAGCGAAAGACGATCCTCAGCTGGTTAATAAGATCAACGCTGCCTATGAGCGCATCGTGACGCTCAAGGACGGACTGGTGAAACCGGCTTTCCAGGGGCCGTCGACAGTTCAAGAAATTGAAACCTGGCTTTCAGGCAGGGCTCCGGACCCGGACAACTGCACGCTCTCCGTTGTTCAGTAAAGCCAGCGCGGCAGCCAGGTGGCGATGATCGGGAACAGCCAAAGAATTGCAACTGCTACGATCTGAAGCGCAATGAAGGGCACAACACCGCGATAGATCTGGCCCGTCGTGATCTCCTTGGGAGCCGCACCGCGCAGGTAAAACAGCGAAAATCCGAAAGGCGGGGTCAGGAAAGAGGTCTGCAGGTTGATGGCAATCAGCACCGTCAGCCAGATCGGGTCGATGCCCATCAGGATGAGCGGCGGGATCAGGACGGGCAGCAGGATCACGGAGATCTCGACAAAGTCGAGGAAGAAGCCGAGCACAAAGACAAACAGCATTGCGAAGATCAGCGCGCCTGTCGGCCCGCCCGGCATTTCATTGAGGATCGCGTGAACACGGTCCTCGCCGCCAAGCCCGACAAAGACCAGCGAAAAGAAGCTTGCCATCAAGATGGTGGCGAAAATCATGGAGGTGACGGTCAGCGTCGACATCAGCGATGCCTTGAGCAATCCGTCGCCAAAGGCGGCCTTCAGGATGCGCAACACCACACCAAGGGCAAAGAGTGCAAGGCCGGCATAGAGCGCAGCTAGCACATAGCCGCCAAAAGTCACATCCGAGCGCTGCAGCCGGACGGGCAAAAGGGACGCGGCGACGGCCAGGATGAGCAGGGCGGCGGTGGCCAGCACAATCAGCTTCGTGGAGACACCAAGACGACGCCCGGCCAGAAGGATTGCGCCGACCGCGCCGACGGAGGCCGCCTCGTTGGGAGAGGCAATGCCGCCGAGGATCGAGCCGAGAACGGCAATGATCAGCAGGATCGGCGGCACGATCGCGCCGGCGATCTCCGTGGCCGAGGGCTTGTCGACATGCTCCTTCATGGCCGGCGCGTCGCTCGGGAAGAGTGTGGCGCGGGCCAGGATATAGATGCAATAAACCGCGACCAGCAGGAGCCCGGGCACCATCGCTGCGGCGAAGGTCTGGCCGACGGAAATCGTTTCGATGGTGAATTTGCCCTGCGCATATTGGGCCTGCTGGAAAGCATTGGACATGACATCGGCAAGAATGATCAGTAGCGTCGACGGCGGGATGATCTGGCCGAGCGTGCCGGCAGTGCAGACCATGCCGGAGGCGAGCTTCGGATCGTAGCCGTTGCGCAGCATGGTCGGCAGGGCAATCAGGCCCATGGCAACGACGGTGGCACCGACAATGCCGGTCGAGGCGGCGAGCAGGGCGCCGACCAGCACGACGGAAACCCCTAGCCCCCCATTCATCTTGCCGAAGAGACGCCCCATCGTTTCCAGGAGGTCTTCTGCGATGCGGCTTTTTTCCAGGATAACGCCCATCAGGACAAACAGCGGGATGGCCGTCAGGACCGGATTGGTCAAAACGCCGAAAAAGCGCTGGCCCATGGCGCCCATGAGCTGAATGTTGAAGTCTCCGATGAGCCAGCCGAGAAGGGCAAAGGCGGTGGCCACACCGGCGATGGTGAAGGCGACCGGATAGCCGAGCAGAATGAAGGCGATCAACGCGCCGAACATGATGAGATCGAGCGGCAGGCTCATACGTCGGCGCCTTTCAGTTTCTGAAGATCGCGAATGAAGGCGGCGACGCCCTGGATCAGCAGCAGAATGCAATAGGCGGGGATCAGGGTCTTCAGAAGAAAGGAAGCCGGAATGCCGCCCACCGAGATCGGGCCTTCCAGAATGGCCCAGCTGCCGCGCACCATGGGCCAGGAAAACCAGAGCAGCACGATCAGGGCCGGCGCCAGCAGGAAAAGGTGGCCGAAGAGATCGATCCATGCCTGGGTGCGTTCATTTGCCTTGGCGTAGAAGATGTCGACGCGGACGTGGGCGTTGACCAGAAACGTGTAGCCGGCGCCGAGCATGAAGATCGCGGCGTGAAAGTAGAGCACGCCTTCATCCAGGAAGATGAAACTGTAGCCGAAGACATAGCGCAGCAGCACGATCACGAATTGCAGCAGCAGCATGCCCAGCGCCGCCCAGCACAGCGTGTTGCCTATCACCAAGTTCACGCGCTCAAGTGCGCCTGCCACCTTGTCCATGCGTGGTGTCCTGCTTCCTGTCTGCCTCTGGCGGATTGATGTCTGCCGTCTGATCCAAAAACCGACCATTTGTCATCCCGGACAGAGCGAAGCGCCGATCCGGGATCCAGTACGCCGCAGCACTTCGATCGAGGTCTCAGGTGCAAGTGGTTACTGGGTCCCCGCCTTCGCGGGGATGACAACGGAAAGCTATTGCCCCTTGAACGGTATCTTCGGACTTTCTGGCCTCACCGCGTCCTCAAAACTCACGTTCTTCGGTATTGCAGGGCTTCACCCACAACCTCATCCTGAGGAAGCGCGGAGCGCTGTTTCGAAGGACCGGCCGCTTGCACCAGACAAGGAGCCGATTCCTCGAGAGGGGCCTCAAGGCCCTCCTCAGGACGAGGTTTGCGGGTGGGCTGGATCGCCCTAGTCGTAGGAGTAGTCCATGACGCGGGCGTTCATCTGGCCGTTGTCGGCATAGGGCATGTAGTCGCGCATCAGCTTGCGGTAGGCGAGGAAGCTTTCCGTGATGCGGACGACCAGTTCGTCGTCGCTGGCCTTGAGGTCCGCGATGACCTCGCCGGCGGCATTGCCCATGGCGACGATGACCTCGTCCGGGAGTTTGCGCACCATGACGCCATGGTCGTTGACCAGCTGTGTCAGCGCCTGGGCGTGCTTGGTGTTGTACTCGGTCAGGACGTCGTTGTAGAGGCTGGCGCAGGCACGCGAGACAGCTTCCTTCAGATCGTCCGGCAGGTCATTGTAGGCTTCCAGATTGACCGCGCATTCTTCTGCGGAGGACGGCTCACCGACACCCGGCCAGTAGTAGTTCTTGGCGATCTGGTAGTAGCCAAGGGCGCTGTCGGTCCAGGGGCCGATGAACTCGCCGGCGTCGAGCGCTCCGGACTGGAGAGCCTGGAACATGGCCGGGCCGCTCATGGCCTGCACCGCCATGCCGAGCTTGGTGCACATTTCGGAAGCAAGACCTGTGGAGCGGAATTTCAGGCCCTTGAGATCGTCAACGCTGTTGATCTCGGTGCGGAACCAGCCGGCCCATTGCGGTCCGGAGTTGCCGCAGAGGAACGGCTTCAGGTTGAAGCGGGCGTAGATCTCGTCATAGAGCGCCTGGCCGCCGCCATGGATCATCCAGCCGGCCTGTTCGGGAGCCGTCAGGCCAAAGGGCTGAGAACCGAACAGAAGAATGCCCTTTGACTTGGAGCCCCAATAGGCCGGAACGGCGTGGTAAAGCTCGGCCGTGCCCTGACCGACGGCGTCAAAGACGCCGTTGCCCGGCACGATTTCACCGGCGGCAAAGAGCTTGACCTCGATGCGGCCGCCGGAGAGCGCGGTGATGCGGTCGGCCAGCATCTGGGCGGCGACGCCCGGGCCCGGCAGGTTCTTTGGCCAGGCCGTAACCATGCGCCACTGGCGCACATCCTGGGCGATGGCCGGAGCCGCCAGTGTGGAGGCCGCGACGGCAGCGGTGCCGGTGGCGCCTGCTTTCAGAAAATCACGTCTTTTCATCATATTACCCCTCAGTCACAGGTTCAGGTTGGGAGCGTCCCGTCGTGCTTTTTTATCTGCCCAGATCAACCTGCTTTCATATCTCGATATGAAAGCAGAAAGTTGAACGCATTTAAGATGCTGGGTCATCTTGTCTGTGTCCATTAGGACGCAGGATGACCCAGAATAGCCGGCAGGTTGAGCCCCTGTTCTTTCGCGCAATCGAGCGCGATGTCGTAGCCGGCGTCGGCGTGTCGCATCACGCCCGTGGCCGGATCGTTCCAGAGCACCCGTCCGATGCGTTTGTCCGCATCTTCGGTGCCGTCGCAGCAGATCACCATACCGGAATGCTGCGAAAAGCCCATGCCGACACCGCCGCCATGATGGAGCGACACCCAGGTGGCGCCCGAAGCGGTGTTGAGAAGGGCATTCAGGAGAGGCCAGTCGGAGACGGCGTCGGAACCGTCCTGCATGGCCTCGGTCTCACGGTTCGGAGACGCAACCGAGCCTGAATCGAGGTGGTCGCGGCCGATCACGATCGGTGCCTTGAGCTCGCCGTTGCGGACCATTTCGTTGAAGGCAAGGCCAAGGCGATGCCGCTGGCCGAGACCGACCCAGCAGATGCGGGCCGGAAGGCCCTGGAACGAGATCCGCTCGCGGGCCATGTCGAGCCAGTTGTGCAGGTGCTTGTCGTCCGGGATCAGTTCCTTGACCTTGGCATCGGTCTTGTAGATGTCTTCCGGATCACCGGAGAGGGCACACCACCGGAACGGCCCGATACCGCGGCAGAACAGCGGCCGGATATAGGCCGGCACAAAGCCCGGGAAGGCAAAGGCGTTTTCCAGACCCTCCTCAAGGGCCACCTGGCGAATGTTGTTGCCGTAATCGAGCGTCGGCACGCCCATGTTCCAGAAGTCGACCATGGCTGCGACATGAACTTTCATGGACGCGCGGGCAGCCTTTTCGACGGCCTTCGGGTCCGTCTCGGCCTTGGCGCGCCACTCGGCGACGGTCCAGCCCTGGGGTAGGTAACCGTTGACCGGGTCGTGGGCGGAGGTCTGGTCGGTGACGATGTCCGGCTTGACGCCGCGCTTGACGAGTTCGGCAAAAACATCTGCGGCATTTGCGATCAACGCGACGGACTTGGCTTCACCGGCCTTGGTCCAGCGTTCTATCAGCTCTAGCGCCTCGTCGAGGGAGTGGGTCTTTTCATCGACGTAACGGGTGCGCAGGCGGAAGTCGGCGCTTTTCTCGTCACACTCGACGGCAAGACAGCAGGCACCGGCCATGACGGCGGCAAGCGGTTGCGCACCACCCATGCCGCCAAGGCCACCTGTCAGGATCCAGCGACCCTTGAGATTGCCCTCATAATGCTGGCGACCGGCCTCCATGAACGTTTCATAAGTGCCCTGCACGATGCCCTGGGTGCCGATATAGATCCAGGAGCCGGCGGTCATCTGGCCGTACATGGCCAGACCTTTTTTGTCGAGCTCGTGGAAATGATCCCAGTTGGCCCAGTTGGGCACCAGGTTGGAGTTGGCGATCAGGACGCGCGGTGCGTCCTTGTGGGTGCGGAAGACACCGACGGGCTTGCCGGACTGGACCAGAAGGGTCTCGTCTTCGTCCAGGCTTTTCAGGCTGGAGACGATGCGGTCGAAATCTTCCCATGTGCGCGCTGCACGGCCGATGCCGCCGTAAACGACCAGTTCATGCGGGTTCTCGGCGACATCCGGATGCAGGTTGTTCATCAACATGCGCAAGGGGGCTTCGGTCAGCCAGGACTTGGTGTTGAGCTCGGTGCCGGTGGGCGGGAAGACGTCGCGGGCGTTGTGACGCGGATTGGTCATGATGGGCTCCCAGGTGTCTGTTCGTTATGTGCTGAGTGAAGGCGCGAGATCTGCCAGCGCGCTCAGGATGTCATTGAGGGGCACGCGCAGCTGCTTTGCCTTTTCCTCATCATAGGCAAAGGGCGTGTCCTCGGTAGCCAGATGTGTCTTTTGCGCCAGCTCCATCTGGATGGCATGGAAGCCTTCCGCGGGCCGGCCATAGTGCCGTGTGGTCCAGCCGCCCTTGAAGCGGCCGTTCAGCACGGAGGTGTATCCCTCTGCAGCTTCCGTGCGGCCTACGACGGCGGCCTCAATCTCGGGCGCGCAGGTCGTGCCGGTGTTGGTGCCGGTGTTGAAGTCGGGCAGCACGCCTTCGAACAGGAATGGCACTACCGACCGGATCGAGTGGCAGTCGTAAAGGATGGCAACGCCGTGCCGGGCACGGACCCGTTCCAGTTCAGCGCCAAGCGCCGCGTGGTAAGGAGCGTGCCAGGCAAGGCGCCGCGCTTCGATTTCGTGCGGTTCCGGTTCTGTGCCGGTGTGGTAGATGGGGCGTCCGTCGAAATCGGTGACCGGGCAAAGGGTTGTTGTGTTCTGACCCGGATAGAGCGAGACCCCTTCCGGGTCCCGGTTGGCGTCGATCACATAGCGATGGAAATTTGCTTTCACCATGGTCGCGCCGGGCAGCAGATCGGCATAGAGCCGGTCCACATGCCAGTCGGTATCGGCCAGTTTCAGGCCGGTGTTGTTGAGCCTTGCGCGAATGTCCTCAGGAACGAACGTCCCGGCATGCGGCACTCCGAGAACGATTGGCCCGTCTCCCTGAATGACCTCAACCGGTTGCATGGGCGTCTCCCAGTTCGATCATGTGGGCGGGTGAGACGACCGAGGCCAATGCGCGGGTGCGGACCAGTTCGGCGGCCCTGTCGAGGTCCGGCGCCATGTAACGGTCGGCCTCCAGCGACGGCACGGTGTCGCGCAGGCGTGCCAGCACGGATTGCAGAGACGGACTGGTCGTGAGCGGCGCCCGGTGCTCGATGCCCTCCGCGGCGCAGAGCAGTTCGACGCCGAGGATCTGGGAGAGGTTCACATTCATGCGCGCCAGGCGGCGGGCGCCATGGGCGGCCATGGAGACATGGTCTTCCTGATTGGCGCTGGTCGGTGTGGAATCGGTCGAACACGGATTGGCGAGATGCTTGTTCTCGCTCATCAGGGCGGCAGTGGTCACCTCCGCGATCATCATGCCGGAGTTGAGACCCGGGTCCTTGGCCAGGAAAGGCGGCAGGTCGAAGGAAAGCGTCGGGTCGACCATCAGGGCCACGCGGCGCTGGGCGATGGCGCCGAGTTCGGCAACCGCGAGCGCGATCTGGTCGGCCGCGAAGGCGACGGGTTCAGCGTGAAAGTTGCCGCCGGAAACAATGCGGTCTGCCTCGATCAAAACCAGCGGATTGTCGGTGGCCGCATTGGCTTCGATTTCCAGGGTGCGGGCGGCCATACGCAACAGGTCGACACAGGCGCCGGCGACCTGCGGCTGACAGCGGATGCAGTAGGGATCCTGAACGCGGGTGTCGCCCTCGCGGTGGCTCTCGCGGATCTCCGACCCATCCATGATCATGCGCATCGCGCGAGCGACCTCGATCTGGCCGCGATGGCCGCGCAATTCGTGGATTTCCGGCAGCAGCGGGGCGGTCGATCCCATGATGGCGTCGGTCGACAGGCTCGCGGTCACCAGGGTTGCTTCCGCCAGACGCCAGGCGTCGAAGAGGCCGGTCAGGGCGCAAGCGGTCGAGAACTGGGTGCCGTTGATCAGGCCAAGGCCTTCCTTGGGGCCGAGCACCACCGGCTTCAAGCCGGCCTTGGCAAGCGCCTCGCCGCCGGGCATGCGCTCGCCGCCATAGTCCGCTTCGCCTTCACCGATCAGGACGGCGGCCATATGGGCGAGCGGAGCCAGATCGCCGGAGGCGCCGACGGATCCCTTGGACGGGATCATG
Source organism: Labrenzia sp. VG12 (assembly GCF_002237595.1). Classification (NCBI taxonomy): domain Bacteria; kingdom Pseudomonadati; phylum Pseudomonadota; class Alphaproteobacteria; order Hyphomicrobiales; family Stappiaceae; genus Labrenzia; species Labrenzia sp. VG12. Next base: position 3,116,450 of record NZ_CP022529.1, on the reverse strand, counting down.
GGGGTGACATTGTGCTGAAGGCAGTCTTCGATCAACTTCAGCACGTCCATGCGCACACCCGAGGCCCCACGGCCGAGAGAGAGCAGTTTCAGCACCATCATCAGGCGCGTGGTGGTGCGGTCGAGCGGTTCGCCGACACCGCAGCAATGAGAGAGGATCAGGTTGCGCTGAAGGGTGGCAGTGTCTTCCGCGGCAATCTTGACACTGGCCAGTTTGCCGAAACCGGTGTTGACGCCATAGACGGCTTCGCTGCCACGGGCCGCCTCGGCCACCCGTTCAGCGGCAAGGTTGATGGCGGGTTCTGCCGACCGGTCGATGGTCACGGGCAGTTCGACCCGGTAGATGCGTTCCAGATCGGCCAGCGTGACAGAGCCTGGCGTCAGGGTGAGGGCGCTCATTCAGAGCCTCCAAAAATGCGTTTTTCAAGAGCGTTGAAGCCGATCCGGTAGGAAAGCTCCGCCGGATGCGCGATGTTCCAGACAGCCAGATCGGCGCGTTTGCCAGGTTCCAGCGTGCCCTGGTCGTCAAGCCCGAGAGCCCTGGCGGCAACACGGGTGACACCGGCAAGTGCTTCTTCCGGCGTCATCCGGAAGAGGGTGCAGCCCATGTTCATGGTCAGCAGCAAGGAGGCGAGGGGCGAAGAACCGGGATTGCAGTCTGTGGCCAGCGCGATCGGGACCTTGTGCTGGCGCAAGAGATCCATCGGGGGCAGCTGGGTTTCGCGCAGCGTATAGAACGCGCCGGGCAGCACCACGGCAACGGAACCGCTCGCAGCCATGGCGCTGACGCCGGCTTCGTCCAGATATTCCAGGTGATCGGCGGACAGTGCGCCATAGGAGGCGGCAAGGGCCGTGCCGCCGAGATTGGAAAGCTGTTCGGCGTGCAGCTTCACGGCGAGGCCAAGGTCCCTGGCCTTGTCGAAGACCCGCCTGATCTGCTCCGGCGAAAAGGCGATGCCTTCGCAGAACCCGTCGACCGCATCAATGAGCCCTTCGGAGTGGGCTGCCTCCAGTGCCGGCAGGCACACTTCGTCCAGATAGGCATCTGGCCGATCCTTGTAGTCGGGCGGAATGGCATGGGCCCCGAGAAAACTGGTCCTGACCGTGACCGGCCGTTCTTTCGCGATCCGGCGGGCAACGCGCAGCATGCGGAGTTCGGTGTCCCTGTCGAGGCCATAGCCCGACTTGATCTCGATGGCCGTGATGCCCTCGGCAATCAGTGCATCAACCCGGGTCAGGGCCGCGGCAAGCAGGTCTTCCTCGCTGGCGGCGCGGGTGGCCTTGACGGTGGAGATGATGCCGCCACCGGCTCGGGCGACTTCCTCGTATGTCGCACCCTCCAGCCGCATCTCGAATTCGCGCGCCCGGTCACCGCCGAAAACCACATGGGTGTGGCAGTCGATCAGTCCGGGTGTGACCACGCGCCCGCCGAGGTCTTCCTTCTTGCACGAGGAATAGTGAGACGGCAGGTCGGGGGTCTTGCCGATCCAGGCAATGCGGCCGCCTTCGATCACCAGTGTCCCGTCCTCGATCAAGCCATAGGGCGCCCCGGTGTCGACGAGTGTTGCCAGCCTGGCGTTGGTGAGAATGCGTTTGGACACGTCCATCTCCGGCTTGATTAGATTGCGTTATAAGATAATATGCATGCACATATTAACGTGTCAACGGAGGAAAAGCGGGCATGTCGACAGTTTCTGGCGCGACGGTTATTGCGGAAAAGGCGCTGCTGCCGGGTGGTTGGGCCAAAAATGTCGCCGTGACCCTCGGTGCCGATGGCAGGATCCTGTCCGTTGAGCGCGATGCGGCTGTGGCGGGTCAACAAACAGTCGGTATCCTGCTGCCTGCGCCGAGCAACCTGCACAGCCATGCATTTCAGCGCGCCATGGCCGGCATGAGCGAACGGCGCGGCTCCGAGCCGCGAGACAGTTTCTGGACCTGGCGCCAGATCATGTTCCGCTTTCTGGATGCCCTGTCGCCGGACGATGTCGAGGCGATCGCGGCCTTTGTGCAGATGGAGATGCTGGAAGCGGGCTATGCCGCCGTCGGCGAGTTCCACTATCTGCATCATCAGCCCGGCGGCGCGCCTTATGACAATCTGGCCGAGCTTTCGGAGAGGATCATCGCGGCGGCCTCCGACACTGGCATCGGTCTCACTCATCTGCCGGTGCATTACCAGTTTGGTGGCTGCGACAAGCGCCCGCTGGCGGCAGGGCAGATCCGCTTTGGCAATGACATCGACCGGTTCGGCAAGCTGCATGAGCTGGCGACCAGTGCGATGAAGGGGCTGCCCGAGGATGCCGTGATTGGCGTGGCACCGCACTCGCTGCGTGCTGTCGACCGGGAAGGTCTCAACAGCGCCGTTACGCTGGCTGGGTCTTCCCCCCTCCACATGCATCTGGCCGAGCAGATCCCCGAAGTGGACGAGGTCCTGGCAGCCTGGGGCAAGCGTCCCGTGGACTGGCTGCTCTCAAACCACGACGTTCAGGACAACTGGTGCCTGATCCACTGCACCCAGATGACCCCGGCCGAGACAGCGGGCCTGGCCAGGACCGGAGCCGTTGCAGGTCTTTGCCCGATCACGGAATCCAGCCTGGGCGACGGCATTTTCGATGGCGTCAATTATCTGGCGCATGGCGGGCGCTTCGGGGTCGGCTCGGATTCCAATATTCGCATCTCGTTGTCGGAAGAACTGAGAACCCTGGAATATTCGCAGCGTCTGCGGGACACCTGCCGGGCATCTGTTGCAACGAAGGAGAAGTCTACCGGACGCGTTCTCTTTGACGGTGCCGTTGCCGGGGGCGCGCAGGCCACCGGCCGTGCATCAGGGGCGATGGCCGAGGGCCATTATGCAGATCTTCTGGCGCTGGACGGGAATGCAATCGATCTGGAGGGTCGGGAGGGAGACGAGATCCTCGATGCCTGGATCTTTGCCGGTGACGATCGCATGGTCACGGATGTCTGGTCGGCGGGGCGGCATGTTGTTTCCGGCGGAAACCATGTAAAAGGCGAGGCCATCCGCGCGAAATACAGGGCGACCATGACATCGCTGCGCAATCGACTTTGACGGGACCGACGACGACTTGACGCTGACCGACACAAATTCCTGGACCGGCATTCGCGAGGAACTGCTCCGGCGGATCCATGACCGGATCTGGCAACCGGGCGAGCAGATCCCGCATGAGGCGGATCTCGCCGAGGAATTCGGCTGTGCCCGGACAACGGTCAACCGTGCGCTGCGCGATCTTGCGGACAGCGGGCTGGTGGTGCGCAAGCGCCGGGCGGGCACACGGGTCGCGCTCAACCCGCCGCAAAAGGCAACGCTCACCATTCCGATCCTGCGCGAGGAAGTGGAAGCGCTCGGGCGCAGCTATCGTCACAGCCTCCTGGAACGGGACCTGCGACCTCTGCCGCCTGTCTTGCATGGGGCGTTTCAGGTATCGCTCGGCGACGATGTCCTGTTTCTGAAAACGCTGCATTTCGCCGACGACCGGCCCTATGCCTTTGAAGAGCGCTACATCAATCTGGAAGCCGCGCCGGCGGCGCGCGACAGGCAGTTTGAAACCGTCAGCGCCAACGAGTGGCTGGTCCACAACGCCCCTTACAGCCACGGCGACATTTCCTTCTTCGCCATGAGTGCCGACAAGACGCTGGCCGCCAAGCTGGACACCACCAAGGGCACGGCGCTCTTCGCCATGGAGCGCATCACCTGGTCCGGGGACATGCCGATCACCCATGTGCGCCTGATCTTCGCCCCCGGGTACCGGATGCGGACGGAAATCTGAGGGGCTGAACGCACGCCCCTGGCAAGCGGCACGCCAGCTTTTTTCCCGGAAACGACGTTTGGCGCGATTGTTCAAGAATTGTTCCTCCAGGCACCCAATTTACGCGGTGCTATCTGTAGCTGGAGCGATCAATGAATATCATTCTCAATGGCCGAAAGGTCGAGATTCCGCCCTCCTGGACGGAAGACACGCTGCTTTTTGTGCTGCGCGAACATTTTGGGCTGGTCGGCGCGAAATTCGGGTGCGGCGTCGGTCTTTGCGGCGCCTGCACCGTCACTGTGGACGGGGACACCGTTCGCTCCTGCGTGACGCCGGTTAGCGCACTGGAAGGCGCGGAGGTGCGCACCATTGAAGGCCTGGCAGACGGTGACCGGCTGCATCCCGTGCAGGAAGCCTGGCTGGACCAGGCGGTGCCACAATGCGGGTATTGCCAGGCCGGGCAGATCATGTCGGCGGTGGCCTTGCTGGAGCAAACCCCGGCGCCGTCCCCGGAGGAGATCGATACGGCGATGGAGGGCAATCTCTGCCGTTGTGGCACCTATGCCCGCATCCGCGCGGCGATTGAAATCGTGGCAGCGCGCACATGATGAACCGTCGAACCTTCCTGAAAGCGAGCGCCGCAGGCCTTGTGGCGCTGATCGGTGGCGGTGCCGCCCTTTATTCTCAGGTGCCGGTTATTCCGAAACGGCCGAACCCCGATCTTGAGGATGCCGCGGGTTGGATCTCCTATCACGACGGGCTTTACAGGCTTGTGCTGCCCAGGATCGAGATGGGCCAGAACATTGCCACGGCGATGAAGCAGATCGCCTGCACGGAACTGGGCACGCCCTGGGAGGATGTCGTGCTGGAGCTGCATGATACGGCCCGTCCCGGCCTGAAACCGACTGTCGGCAGCGAGTCGGTGCAGCTCTTCAGCGAGCCGCTGGCCCAGGCCTGTGCCGCCCTGCGGGAGGCCATCAAGAACGGCCGGCTGGTTGGTGAAGTGGTGGTTGAAGCGCGGCCAAGAGACCAGCTTCGTATTACCCGGGCCAGGGGGCTGATCGGCGCCCGTCCGGAGGTGGAGCAGGGGCGTGCCATCGTCACCGGCTGTCCGCTATATGCCGCCGACATGTCTCGGCCTGGTCAGCTTTACGGCCGCGTCTTGCGGGCGCCCGCCTCCATGGAAATCGCCTCTCGGCCACTTCGCTGGAACAGCGCTGCCGCCGAAGACATTCCCGGATTTGTCCGGATTGTCGAAGAGGTAGGCCCGCCCGTCGGCCAGTCTCAGGGCCTCGGCATTCTGGCAAGCCGGCCCGGAGCGCTTGATCTCATTGCCGAGGCACTTGATGTGGAATGGGAAATAGACGGCCCGCATGACCGGGCTGACATTCAGGGGGCGCTTGATGTCGACCAACATCTTGCAAAAGGAGACCTGCCCCATCTGGCAATGGCGGGAGAGCCGGATACCGGTGCTTTTGATGTTGATCTGCGCATCGAGATCCCGCTTGCAGCCCATGCGGCGATTGAACCGCGCGCGGCCGTCGCCGAGTGGGACGGCGAGGCATTGACCCTTTGGGCGGGCAATCAGGACGTCTTCTACGTGCGTGATTATCTCGCCCATGCCTTCTCGCTGAAGGCCTCACAGGTTCGGGTCCAATCCTGCCGTGTCGGCGGCGCTTTTGGCGGCAAGGTTCTTTGCACCGTTGAGGCGGAAGCCGCCGCCCTGGCCCTTGCGGCAAAGAAGCCGGTCAAGGTGCAATGGACGCGCGCACAGGAATTTGCCCTTAGCTTCCATCGCCCGCCATCTTCTCACCGGGTGCAGGTGCGACTGGCCGGGGACCGGGTCACCGACTGGTCGCATAATCAGGTGTCTTCGCACATCATGTTCACCTCGGCGGCGCTGCCCGCCTGGATGCAGCGCGGCACGGACTTCATCGTCGGAGACGGCGGGGTCGAACGGGGCATGGTCGTCCCCTACCAACTGGGCCGGGCACGCGCGGACTATCAGGCGGTGCGTCTGCCGGTGCACACGGGGCCCTGGCGCGGTCTGGGCGCGGGCACCAACGGGCTTGCAACGGAAAGTGCGATCGATGAAGCCGCCCGCAGGGCGGGTGCCGATCCTCTGGCCTTCCGTCTGGCACATATTGACGATCCCCGGCTGGCAGGCGTGCTCCGGGATGTCGGCGCGCAGTCGCAATGGGACGGGAGCGACCAGTCCTTTACGCGTGGCGACAGGCGTGTCGGGCGCGGTGTGGCCTGCGGCATCTACAAGGGTGTTTCCTACGCGGCGACGGTTGCCGAGGTCGAGGTCTTGCCGGACGGGGCCGTGCGTGTGACCCGTCTCTGGTGCAGCCATGACTGCGGCCTTGTCATCAATCCGGATCAGGTCAGGGCGCAATGCGAGGGCAACCTCGTCTGGAGCCTTGGCATGGTGCTCTTTGATGCCCTGCCTGTGGAGGAAGGGCGGGTCACCGCCGAAACCTTCTTGGATGCGCCGATCCCTAGGATTTCCGACATGCCGGAGGTCTCGGTTCGCCTTCTTCACACGGATGCGCCACCGACCGGCGCCGGAGAAACGGTCATCGTCTCCGGGCCGGGCGCGATCGCCAATGCCGTGCGGGCGGCGACGGGCCTTCGTCCGGTCCGGTTTCCGCTTGTGCCTGAAACCTTCTCAGCAGAATCCGCCTCTGCCGCATCCGTGGAGCCGTCATGACCAAGGCCACCCATTTCGCGGCCGAATGGTTGCGCAATCCGAAACGCGTGGGGGCGATTGCCCCGTCGGGTGCGGATCTCGCCAGGGCGATCACCACCGGCTTGAGCCATGACAGCGGGCCGGTCGTTGAACTGGGCCCGGGCACGGGGTCCTTTACCGACAGGATCCTGGCCCGCGGCGTGCCCGCCTGCCGACTAGCGGCCGTCGAAGCCGGCGCCGGTTTTGCCGGCCTGCTGGCGAAGCGGCATCCGGAGATCGCGCTTGCCCATGGCGATGCGGCGCGCGTGCGCACTCTCGTGCCCTTCACCTCCGGAAGCGTTGAGACCGTGATTTGCGGCCTTCCCCTCCTATCGATGCCGCTTGCGCAGGTCTTTCGCATCATGCGTGGCAGTTTCGACCTGCTCGGGGAGGACGGAGAATTTCGTCTGTTTACATATGGCCCGAAATGTCCCCTTCCGTTCAGGATCAAACAGCGCCTAGGATTGCGCTCTGACCGGCAGAGTTTCGTGCCACTAAATATGCCCCCGGCGACCGTCTACACGTTGCGCAGGAAAGGACCACCTTAAGTGCCCTTGAAGCAGGAGGAGGATTTTGCGTCGGCGGTGATGATGCGCCTGATTGCGACGGGGATGGAAAAGCAGGGACTGATCTCTCCCGTTGACGCCGTGCGTGGTGCGCGCGTGGCCCGCGGGGTGAAACGGTCGGCATTGAAGCAGGTGGCCGAACAACATGGTCTTCTCACCATCCTGCGGCTCGCCGACGCCGTCTATGACATGCCGCCCGAGCCGGTGGCCGTCGCCCTGACAAAGGCGGCGGGACTGGAGGATTTTCTCGAACGCTGGCGCCGTGTTGAAAGCTTCAGCCACGCCAGCAACCGGCTGCGCGCGGAACCATTTGGGGAAACCGGCTTTCGCCTGCACCATGTCAGCAAGATCGCTTCTTCCCCTCCCTTGCTGGTCGAGAGTCTCCTGGTGATCGCTGTTGTCACCGTGCTGGCAGAGATTGCCAGCGAACAGACGTTACGTCTTGAGACCGATAAAGGGCAGGTCTTGCGGGAGGCCTCCAGATGGCGGGCCTTCGACACGCTCGACTGGTCGGGAAAGGTTCTCCTCATTCAGACCCGGCAGCAGATCCGGGACCTGCCCGTTCCAGGTTCGGGGACTGCCGATGTCGCGGAAACGCTCAAGACCATTGTGTCCCAGGATCTGGTGAGACGCTGGTCCGTTCAATCGCTTGCCGACACGATCGGAACCTCCAAACGCAGCTTGCAACGCCGCCTGACCGAGAAGGGGCTGAGTGTCTCGCGCCTGATTATGGAGGTCCGGCTTGAGGCGGCAGCGGCCTTTCTCTGTAATGCCGAAGGTCCCGGCCTTGGCGCCATCGGCTTTCTGACAGGCTTTGCCGACCAGGCCCATTTCTCGCGCTCTTTCAATGAGCATGTGGGCATCCCGCCGCAAGATTACAGAAAGCGGTTCGGTCGCTAAGAGCGAGAGCGTCGCAAGCGCACTAAAATCAAGGCAAAGGTTCTGCCGTCAAATAGAGGGACGGGGCGGCTGACCTTTGCCCGGAACTGCCGGGCGTGCAGATTACTTTTGAATCAAACCGGCAGCATAAGCGATGGCGCGCTGGTAATTGCCGCTGTCGTTCCAGGTCGACAGGACACGGAAATTGGCCGAGCCTTCGCCGAACGGCCGTCCGGACCGCCATCCGTTGCGGCGCAGCATGTTGGCGGCTGTCGCCAGCGCGTCGGCTGCATTGTTGGGGTCGGCGCGGCCATCACCATTGCCATCTACCGCGAAGCGCACCCAGTTGCCGGCCAGAAACTGCATGTGGCCCAGTTCGCCCGAAGGGCCGCCGCGGCTGTTGCCGGTCAGAAGACCGCGATCGACAAGCTGCAGGGCCGCGATCGCATCGTCTTCAAAGCGCGGAGACCGACGACAGTAGGAGGCCAGGGTCACGGCGCCGCTGACGACGGGTGTCTTGCCAGTGTATCCGCCCCAGCCGGTTTCATATCCCCAGATGGCAACGAGGATGGACCCCGGCACGCCGTAGCGCTTTTCAATGGACCTGAACAATCTGGCATTCTGGTTCAGCCTGCGTTTGGCGCCGCTGACAAAGGAGTTGACGCTCGAAAACCGGCTCTTGAGGAACTGTTCCGGACTGCGGTAACGCATGCTGGATTGTGAGGCCGGGTTCGATTCAAACCGCCAGGTGATACCTGAAAGCCGCGCCTGCTGCAGCGCATTCAGACCGCGCTTCCCAACACCGGCCCTTGCGGCCTGTTGCGCCAGTTGCTGCTTGTAGGCTCCAAACTGCCCCTTGCTTGTGATGCAAGTCGCGGCAAGGGCCGGTGTCGCCACCAGCATCCCGGTAACAATCGCCAAGGTTCGAAGTGTGACCCGTGTTGGTGTCATTTCAGTCTCCGTGAATCAAGATGACCCTAGGTCAAACTGACAAACACTGGTGTGTCCTGTCCAGATCCTCATTGATAACAATTTTGGATTTCATGCGTGTGTCAGGATGTTGGAGCGTGTCTGTGCGAAAGAAGATCAGCTCTTTGTGCTCCGGCGACTGCCAACATGATTTCTTGCTCGCCTTGACACATCTCGCTTGCCGCACCGGTTTGCCGGTCACCCAATGGTTCGTGGCGCCGCACCGGCATTCCAGGGAAAGCAGGTGAAACACGGACCCAAAACCCTCGGAGCACTGATCATCTGTGCATGGCGTTCAACGCAATCCGGTTGCCTTCGCTATCCTCGATTTCTGCAACGAAGCCGGCGGTTCCGATATCTTTTTTGGCATAGAGTACGACGCTGCCTTCAGTCTGGGCGCGTCGCAAAACCTCATCGATATCGTCCACATCAAAATAGAGAATGCAGCCCGTTCGGGACGGCTTGTAAACATCACCTTTCACAAGCGCCCCGCTAGTGCCGGTGTGGTTGTCGTTGCGCGGAAAGAATGCCATTTCGTAACCATCGACGGTCTGATGGTCGAACTCAAAACCGAAGAGGCGTTGGTAGAACACGACGGCGCGATCCATGTCTGTCACAGGTATCTCGAAATGGAGTACCGGGTTTGCCATGCAAGATCCTCGTTGAAAAGTCAGGCTCAGACGGCTTTCAGAGGGCCAGACGAACGGTTGATCGGCAGCGGTGCTCGCAATGCAGAGCATGCACTTTCGCCTGAACCGGCGTCCTGCCATTGCCGGTTCTCTGGTTTTGGGTCCATATGCGTGCCTGAACCAACAAGGGCAATGAATCACCAGGGCAATATGGGGCACATACCTGAATCGAATATTCGCGGCATCCTCCTGATGGTGCTGGCCATGGGGTGCTTCGCTGTTGCCGATACCCTGATCAAGCTGGCCGCAGGCAGCGTGTCGCCGCCGCAAATCATGTTTCTGCTTCTGGCGGGCGGGTTGGTGATGTTCTCCATCATGGCCAAACTGCAGGGCGCGGGGCTGATGGACCGCCGCATCTTCGCGCCTGTCATGCTGGTTCGATATCTGTCTGAAGTCGTCGCGATGATCGGCATGGTGCAGGCCCTTGCGCTTGTGCCGCTCTCCATGGTCGGGGCGATCATTCAGGCGACACCATTGCTGGTCGCTCTTGGAGCCGTTGTGTTTCTGGGCGAAACGGTGAGCTGGCGCCGCTGGAGCACGATCCTTCTTGGTTTTGTCGGGGTGTTGATGATCGTGCAGCCGGGAGCGGACGGATTTGAGGCCGCTTCCCTTTGGGCGGTTGTGTCGATGATCGGACTGGCGGTTCGTGATCTGACCACCCGGATGACCCCGGCCGACATGGCCTCCACAAGTCTTGCCGCCTATACGGCAGCAGCATCGCTGCCTTTTGCCGTGGCATGGATTGTCATGGATGGAGACAGCTTGCTGCCGCCGGAAGCGGACTGGCTGCTCCTGGGAATGATGATCCTGCTGGGGTCGACAGGGTATTTCCTGCTCACCGCATCCATTCGCACAACCAGCCTGTCCGTCGTCTCTCCGTTTCGCTACGCGCGACTGCTCTTCATGCTGATCCTGGGCGCCGTCGTGTTCGGCGAACGCCCCGGCGCGCCGATGCTTGCCGGGGCCGCGCTCATTGTGCTGTCCGGCCTTTACATGATGTGGCGCGAACGCGTCGCAAACCGTCAGGCCGGGCCGGCGCACGAGCAGGGCTGAGGTCGCGCGACGGCATTACCAGGGGACTGTCGCCTGCGATGAGAACCGAGCCCATCGCCGGTCTGAACCTGCTCCGGTTTCGATCAAACAACTGCGGACGGCCCGGATCAGACCATCTGCCCGATGCGCCACGCTTTAAAAGAGGCCGGTCCGTTCTCTGACACGGTCACTCAGCGGGCGCGGCCTGCAGCGATCCGGCGCTTGTTCCGCGGTGTGTTTCGTACGGCACCTGCGGGGTCCAGGACCTGAGCCGCAAGGCGTTGCCGAGCACGAAAACGGAACTTAGAGCCATCGCCCCCGCCGCGAAGACCGGCGACAGGAGAAGGCCGAAAGCCGGATAAAGGACCCCGGCAGCGATGGGAACCAGCGCAGTATTGTAGGCAAAGGCCCAGAACAGGTTCTGCTTGATGTTGCGGATGGTTGCCCTGGAAAGGGCAATGGCGTTCGGTACACCGGAAAGCGAACCGGAAACAAGAATGACTTCAGCCGCTTCGATCGCCACATCGGTTCCTGTCCCGATCGCGAGCCCGACATCGGCTTCGGCGAGTGCCGGAGCATCGTTGATCCCGTCACCGACAAATGCAACATGCCCGTGCTTTTCCTTCAGTGCTTTGACGGCGTCCACCTTTCCGGCCGGCAGGACTTCGGAAACGACCTCGTCGATGCCAAGATGCCGGGCAATCGCATTTGCCGTTCCGTTGTTGTCGCCGGTGATCATCGCAATCTTCAGACCAAGCGCGTGCAACGCCTCTATCGCTGCCGGGGTGGTCGCCTTGACGGGATCGGACACTGCGACGATGGCTGCAAGTTTGCCGTCGATGGCGGCATAGAGCGGGGACTTCCCTTCCTCGGCGAAGCGCGCGGCGATGTCCCGGAATACAGAAACATCCTGTCCGAGCGAGCTCATGTACCGGTCCGCGCCGATCTCCACCTTGCGCCCGCCCGCCCTTGCGACAACACCCATGCCGGTGACGCTTTCAAAATCGGCCGCCTCCGGCAGCTGGAGGTTCTGCTCGTGCGCTGCCGCGACAATTGCCTGCGCAATCGGATGTTCCGACTTTGCTTCGACAGCTGCTACATGGGCCAGAACGTCTGAAACGTCGAAGCCGTTCGTTACTTCAAGGTCCGTCAGGCTGGGGGCGCCTTCCGTCAGCGTGCCGGTCTTGTCCAGGGCGACGACCCGCACCTCTTTCAGGACCTGCAGTGCATCGCCCCTTCGAAACAGGACACCCATCTCCGCTCCGCGTCCGGTGCCGACCATGATGGATGTCGGTGTGGCAAGACCCATCGCACAGGGACAGGCGATGATCAGAACCGCAACCGCATTCACAAGGCTGAAGGTGAGTGCAGGCTCCGGACCGAAAATGAACCAGACACCGAAGGTCAACAGCGCCAGCGTCATGACGGCGGGCACAAAATATCTGGTCACGGTGTCGACCATGGCCTGAATGGGCAGTTTCCCGCCCTGTGCCTCTTCCACCAGCCGGATGATCTGGGCGAGCATCGTTTCGTCCCCGACCGCAGTGGTGCGGAAAACGAGGCTTCCCGTCTGATTGACCGTTCCGCCGATAACGGTGGCGCCTGCTTCCTTGGCGACTGGAACCGGCTCTCCGGTGATCATGCTCTCGTCGACATAGGTGGATCCTTCGATCACTTCACCATCGACAGGCAGTTTCTCGCCGGGACGCACTTCGATAATGTCGCCCGGAACAACGCTGGTGACATCCACTTCGATGGTGTCACCGTCGCGTCGGACACGAGCCGTTTTGGGTGCAATTTTCAAAAGCCGCTGGATCGCCTCCGAGGTTCGGCCCTTTGCACGCGCTTCCATCCAGCGTCCGAGCAGGATCAGCGTCACGATGACGGCCGCCGCCTCGTAGTAGACATTCACCGTCCCCTGAGGCAGCAGGCCCGGGGCAAAGGTCGCCACGACCGAAAACGCATAAGCTGCCGCCGTGCCCACTGCAACGAGGCTGTTCATGTCGGGCGTGCCTTTGAAAAGGGCCGGGAAGCCCTGGCTGTAAAAGGATCTGCCGGGGCCGATCAGGACGGCACTGGTAAGTGCAAACTGGATCAGCCAGCTTGTCTGGGTTCCTATGGTCTGCGCAATCAGGTGGTGAACGCCGGGGATCAGGTGGCTGCCCATCTCAAGCAGAAACACCGGCAAGGTGAGAAGGCCGGCCACAATCACGCGCGTCTTGAGATGGCGTGCTTCTTCGTCCCGTCTCAGGGCCGCTTCTTCCCGGGCGGTGTCTTTTTGCCCAGCCGACCGTGCGGTCTTGCCGGTTTCAGCGACGGCGGCGATCAGTGCCTTGACGTCTGCCTGTCCCTTCACCAGAGCGCTTTCCGTGGCGAGATTGACGTTCGCTTCCGTAACACCGGGAACGGCGAGCAATGCCTGTTCAACCCGTCCGACACAGCTCGCGCATGTCATGCCTTCGATCGCAAGATGCGTGGTTTGCGTCGGCACCTTGTACCCCAGACCTTCAATGGCACTGACGACGGCATCCGGTTTGACGGCCTTGTCAAACTGTATGTCTGCGCGTTCGGTTGCAAGGTTTACGCTGGCCGCGACCACGCCGTCGACACTCTTCAGAGCGTTTTCGACGCGGCCGACGCAAGAGGCGCAATGCATGCCTTCTATTGGCAATGACAAGTTGTTTTGAGTTCTGGAACCGGCAGTCATGCCCGCCACTCTCCGCTGGGAATGTTGATCTTCGTCGTGGAGATAGTGCTTCCAGTCGCTGGAGGGTCAAGATGCGGTTTTCTACTGATCCACCCTGGAGGCAGGCAAAGTTTTGCAACCAGGCTGAGGGCATTTGAATGCCTGGGCCCCCGGGGTGCGCAGGTTCTGCGGAGTTGCCATCAACGCGGTGCAGGCACTCGCGCGCAGACAAAAAAGCTCCCTCTCCCGGGTGGGGAAAGGGAGCCTGAGTTGAAAGGCTGCTAGCCTGTCAGTCGATGACCGCGCCTTCTTCGTCTTTCTTCATGTGCTTCATCCGCGCCTTCAGGACACGACCGAAGATAATCGGCAGGAGAAAGCCGATGACGGCCAGCGCCCACAGCGTGATGGACAGGGGGCTGTCGATCAGCGTCCACCAGTTGCCGTTGTCGATGGTGATCGCCCTGCGCAGGTTGTTTTCCATGGCATTGCCGAGCAGCGTTCCGAGGATGATCGGCACCAGCGGCACGTCCAGCTTTCTCAGGATCCAGCCCATGATGCCGAAGCCGATCATGACGAGCAGGTCGAAGGACGAACCGGAAATGCCGTAGATGCCGACAAAGCTGACCATGGCGACGATTGGCATCAGGATGCGCGGCGGGATTAAAAGCACCCGCGTGAACAGGCCGATCATCGGAATGTTCATGGCAAGCAGCATCAAGTTGGCGATGAACAGCGCCGCGATCAGGCCCCAGACCACGTCCGGCTGCTGGGTGAAGAGCAGTGGGCCCGGCGTGATGTTGAGCGCCAGCAGAACTGCGAGTAGGACGGCCGTCGTACCGGAGCCCGGTACACCGAGCGCGAGCATCGGCACCAGTGCACCGCCGGCAGCCGCATTGTTACCGGCCTCGGGGGCAGCGACACCGCGCGGATCACCGGTGCCGAAGGTCTTCTCCTTGTCGACCAGGCGTTTTTCCATCGTGTAGGAAATGAAGGATCCGAGCGACGCGCCGGCGCCGGGCAGAACGCCGGCAATGAAGCCGAGGAAGCTGGTGCGCAACATGGTTGGTGTGCAGGACTTGATCACCGACCAGTTGGGCATCAGCCGACCGACGGAGACCTTGTGACCGGAGCCGTCTGCAGAGCCGTGGCGATGCTCCAGGAAGATGAAGACTTCCGACAGCGCGAACAGGCCGACAATGGCAACCAGGAAGTCGATGCCGTCATAAAGATGCACTTCGCCAAAGGTGAAACGTGGCACGCCGGTCTGGGTGTCGACGCCGATGGTGGCAAGGCCGATGCCGAGCGCGGCGGCGAAGGCGGTTTTGGCCTGGTTGGTCGAGGCAACGCCGCCGAGTGTGGCGAAGGCCAGGGTAAACAGGGCGAAATATTCCGCCGGGCCGAACAGGAGCGCGATCTTGACCAGCTGCGGTGCCAGCAGGATCAGACCCCAGGTCGCCAGGAATGCGCCGACGAAAGAGGCGATGCCGGACAGCGCAAGGGCCTCGCCGGCCCGGCCCTTTTGGGCCATTGGATAGCCGTCCAGACAAGTCATCATGGCCGGTTCGTCACCTGGAATATTCAGCAGGATCGACGAGATACGGCCGCCATACATGGCCCCGTAATAGACCGAGGTCAGAAGGATCAGGGCTGGTGTCGCGCCGAGACCGAGCGTGAAGGCGAGCGGGATCAGGATGGCGACGCCATTGGAGGGCCCGAGACCCGGCAGCGCGCCCATCATGGTGCCGAGGAAGCAGCCGAGCAGCGCCAGCAGCAGGTTCTGCCAGGTCAGCGCGATGGCGAAGCCGTCGGCAAGGGAAGCAAGGGTTTCCATGAAATCTGCTCCTTAAAAGCCGAAGGGGCCCCTGGCCAGCGACAGGCCAAGAACGAGGTGGAAGACGGCATAGATGCCGACCGAAGTCGCGCAGCCGGAAACAACCGACGACAGCGGCCGGGTGCCGAGGCGCCAGGTGAGATAGGTTGCCGCCAGCGCGGTGGCGATGACAAAGCCAAGCTCAGGCAGAAAAATCGCGTAGAGGATCATCACGATGATGGCTGCGCCCACTTCCATGAAACGCATGAAGGACGGCCATTCCGGTGCCTTGTCCGGCTTTGCGATGATGACCAGGGAAGACAGTCCGAGAACGGCTGCCATGATGAGGGGGAACGCTTTCGGCCCGACGGCGTCGGACAGGAAGCTTTCTTCGATATTGAGAGCGGCCCAGGCATATCCGAGTGCGAGGAGAAGCCCGACCACTCCAAAGACGCGGTCGCTCATGAGGGTACCTTCCTGCAGGCGGGCCAGCCCCTGGCGGCCCTCTGCGCGGGATTGAGGATAAAGAAAAGGGGCACAGTGAAGTGTGCCCCTAAAGTTGGGATGTGGCCCGTTTTATTTGATGATGCCGATCTCTTTGGAGATGTCCTGGATCTGCTGAACGGAGTTGCCGACGAATTCCTGGAAGGCTGCGCCCTGCAGGTCGAGCGGTGCCAGACCATTGGCGGCCATGATGCCTTTCCACTCTTCGCTGGCATAAAGGTCGGCGATTGCAGCCACCCAGGCGTCGTAGGCTTCGTCAGACATGTCACCTGGTGCGTAGAACCCGCGCCAGTTGGCGCCGATGGCATCGATGCCCTGTTCCTTGGCGGTCGGGAAGTCGGCGAACTCGCCCGGCAGGCGGTCCGGTGCCAAGACGGCAATCACCTTGATGTCGCCGCTGTCGACAAAGCCCTTGGCTTCGGAGATGTCGCCGGTGAAGGCCTGGACGCTGTCGGCCAGAAGCTGGGTCACGGCTTCACCGCCACCGTCAAAGGCGATGTATTTGACCGAGCGCACATCGTCGATACCGTAGGCGTTGGCCGCGATCAGGACTTTCAGGTGGTCCCAGCCACCGACCGCGGAACCACCGGCCACGGACACAGAGCTCGGATCGGTCTTGATCTTCTCAAGCAGCTCGGGAAGCGTGTTGATCTCGCTGTTTGCGGCCACGGCGATCACGCCATAGTCGGCACCGATGGTGGCGAGCCAGCGCACCTGGTCCATGGTGTTGCCCGGATAGGCACCCTGGGCAAGGCGGGTTGCGGTCGCCGAGGACGCTGCCACGATGAGGTCGTTGTCATCTCCGCGCTTGTTGACCACTTCGGCGAAAGCCACACCGCCGCCGCCGCCGGCGAGGTTGACGACCTGCATGGTCTTGTCGAGCAGTTTCAGGTCCTGAAGAGTCTTGCCGACCTGGCGGCAGGTGAAGTCCCAGCCACCGCCCGGGTTGGCCGGGGCGATGCATTCCGGGTTCTCCGGCTTGAAATCAGCGGCGGAGACGCCGAACGCGGAAGCGCCAAGGAAGGCTGCCGCCAGCAGAAGGCGGGTCGATTTGAATGCCATGTTGTCTTTCCTCCAAAATCTCCGGGCTGTTTGTCAGCCCTTGGTATCCGTTGTGCCGCTGGCCGCGGGTCCTCCCAACGGATGTGAACCCAGCGTAACGCCGAACCCTGTCACCAACCTGTCAAACCCTGTCAGATCGCTTGCATGTGGCAAATGGGCGATGCAATGCTTGGTGCCGGGAGGACAAAGTCAGTGCGTTTGCTGCTGGTTGAAGACACGTTTGACATGGCCGAGGCGATCATGATCCGGCTGGAACGGTCCGGTGTTGCCTGTGACCTGGCCAAGACGCTGGAGGAGGCGCGGGACTGTGTTGAGGTCCAGCGCTATGACGTGATCGTTCTGGATATCAATCTGCCCGACGGGCTCGGCACCGAACTCCTGAAGGAGTTGCGGAGCCGGGGTGACCGGACACCCGTCCTGATGCTGACGGCGGAGTTTTCGGTCGACAACCGGGTGTCGTCGCTGGATTCGGGCGCGGACGATTACCTGGTCAAACCGTTTGATTATCGCGAACTGGAGGCGCGCATCCGGGCGCTCTACCGGCGTGAGCTGGCAGACAAGGCGGAAGAATTCCGGATCGGCAATCTCACCTTCAATGCTTCTGCGCGGCTGGTGCGGCGGGATGACAGCCCGATCAGCCTGACCCGGCGCGAGTTCTCGCTGCTGGAGATCCTGATCCACAATCGCGGCAAGACCGTCAGCAAGGAGCGCCTGTTTGAAGGCGTATTCAGTTTTCAGGACACGGATGTCAGCATGAATGCGCTCGAGCTCTATATTGCCCGGCTGCGCAAGAAACTGTCGGGGTGCTCGGTCCGGATCGAGACCCAGAGAGGGCTTGGCTACAAGCTGGACGCCGATGACTGACCTGCTGCGCCGGCTGTCCACGTTGTCTCTGACCGCCCGTGTGGCCCTCGGCATTGCCTTTCTGTTGATCTTCGGCGGCGTGATCGTTTCCATCGCCGCCTTTGCCTATGGCCGGGAGGCTGCCCGCACGGCCTACGATCGCTTGCTTCTGGGCGCGGCCACCGACATTGCCTCGGCCATCACGGTGCTGGATGGACGGCCGGAAATCGAACTGCCGGTCTCCGCATTCGAATTGCTGGCGCTGGCGCCGGACGACCGGATTGGCTATCGCATCATCGGCCCGGACGGCGAGACGCTCACAGGTTATGACGAGCTGGTGGTTCCTGCCGGGCGCAAACCGTTGAACGAAGGCTTTTTCGACGGAAATTTCTTTGACGAACCCGCCCGTTTTGCCGTCGTCTCCCGCCGTTTTGCCGAACGAACCTTGAATGGCACGATCAAGGTCGTGGTTGGCCAGACGCTGCTGGCCCGCGATGCGATGGCCTATGAAATCACCCGGAATGCGCTTTACGTTCTGGCGGCATCCGGTCTTGCGATGATCCTCCTGTCGGTGGTCGTTGTGCGTTCGGTGCTGAAACCGCTTGAAACCATCGCCGGAGGCCTGTCGCGGCGAGACCCGCATGACCTGACGCCGCTCGACACCTCCGTTCCCCGCGAGACGCAGGTCATGATCAGCGCACTCAATGGCTTCATGGCCCGGCTCGATCGGCAGATGAATTCCATGCGTCACCTAATTTCCGACACGGCCCACCAGTTGCGCACACCGGTGGCCGCGCTCAGGGCACAGGCGGATCTTTTCGAGGACGAGGCCGATCTGGGCCGCAAGGAAAAGATCGTTGAACGCATCCAGACCCGGTCGGCGAGCCTTGGCCGGCTGCTCGACCAGATGCTGGCCCAGGCACTGGTGATCCACCGGGGTGACAGTGCCCGCCGGGAAGCGGTGGACATGCGCGACATCGCGCTCGATGTGTTCGAAGATGGTGACCATGTGGTGCTCAGTCCCGAGTTCGACGTTCAACTGGAAATCGGCGAGCGGCCGGTCATCGTGATGGCGGACGAACCCTCATTGAGAGAAGCGCTGAAAAATCTGCTCAACAATGCGGTCAAATATGGCGCGTCGCCGGTCCGGGTCGGCGCGACACAAACAGAAAAGTGCGCGGCGATCTGGGTCGAAGACAGTGGTCAGGGGCCAGTGGACGAGGTGCTGGCGGAGCTCGGCAACAGGTTCAACAAGGGCACGCTGTCCCGGCAGGCGAGCTCGGGCCTTGGACTGGCGATTGCCCATTCCGTTGCCGTTTCCTTTGGTGGTGAGCTCAAGCTGGAGCGCACAGAGCGCGGCACGTTCCGCGCGTCGCTCGAGTTCGAGGCGGCACCGGAGTGGACGTCATGAGTGGGCGCAACGCCTTCCGGCTGATGCTCCTTTGGGCGTTCCTTATCTGGACTGCGGGCGTCGTCCAGGCCCAGGAGATGATCCGCGTGTTTGGTGCGGCAGCTCCGGCCGAGGTCTTCGTGCTGCGCTCGACCACCGATATCTCGGTCTTCGGCCCTGTGGTCGAACGGTTCCTTGAGACCCGGCCGGATCTGCAGGTCCGGTACGAGCAATGGGGGTCAAACGGGCTCTACAGCCTCAGCCGCCAGGATTGCCGGGAGAAACGGCCGGGGGCCGATGTCGTGATCAGCTCCGGGGTGCACCAGATGGTGAAACTGGTCAACGAGGCCTGCGCCTGGTCCTATTCGTCGCGGTTGACGGCGGAGCTTCCGGCGGCGCTCAGGTGGCGTAACGAACTCTGGGGCATTACCCGGGAGCCGGCGGTGATGGTCTTCAACCGGGACCTGGTTCCGGCAGCCGATATCCCGCAGACCCGCTTCGACCTGCTCGACCTGTTGCGGCCGGCCGACACGCCATATGCGGGGCGGGTGGCCACCTATGACATCGAACAATCCGGGCTGGGCTATCTTTTCGCCTTTGCCGACGCCCGGGAAGCGACCACCTTCGGCGCCTTGCAGGAATCGCTCGGACGATCGGGCGCCGTTTCGACCTGCTGTTCTGCCGACATCATCCGTAGCGTGGCTGAAGGCAAATACCTTGTGGCCTATAACGTGCTGGGCTCCTATGCCCAGGGATACCAGCGACAAGACGACCGCATCGGCATTGTCTTGCCGTCCGATTACACGCTGGTGCTGTCGCGGGCGTTGATGATTCCGAAGGATGCCGTCAACAAGGCTGCCGCGGAGCAGTTCCTCGACTTTCTGCTGTCGCCGGACGGCATCACCGCGCTGCAGGAGACACTGCTGATCAGCCCGCTTCTGGAAACCGAAGATGGCAATGCAGGCGAAGCCGTCAGCCCGACGGCCTTGCGCCCGATCGGACTTTCGCCAGCCTTGATGGTGGCGCTCGATGCCCTGACACGGGAAACCTTCCTGCGGCGCTGGCGGGAGACATTTCCAGGGCCGTGACGGGTTGCTCAGTCCGCCAGGGCGTGTGGGTCAGGGCACCCCGACCGGCAGCGTGAAGGTCCAGCTCTTCTTTCCAGCGGCGGCCGGTATTGGCGGGAACGGAGCGGCGCTGCGGACAGCTTTCAGAACCGCCTGGTCGAAGGGCTTCGATCCGGAGGACCGGGCCAGTCGCACAGCAGATACGGAGCCATTCCGGGCGACGGTGAACCTGACCACCGCGTCCTGCCGCGCCTTGCGTCCGCTGCGCGGTTTTCGCACGGCCCGAAGCAGTTTTCGATGCACCTTGGCCGGATAGTTGGTGACGTCGGAATTGCCGGCCGACGTCCGGGTTCCCTTTTTTTGCGAGCCACCCTTCTGGGTGGTTTGCGCCGATTTGCCACCAGCCCCGGACCGGGTGTTGGCTTTCGCCTTCTGCGCTTCTTTCTCTGGTTTCTTGGATGCGGTCCGGGTTTTGGTGACTGGTGTCCGCCTCGGCGGCGCCGGCTTGACCGGAGGTGGCGGCACAGCTTCTGTTTCGGTTCTTGCCGACTGTTGCGGGGAAACAGCGGCAGCCACTTTTTGAACGGTCGTGGGCGCGGCCTTCTGATCGCTAACGGCGACCGCTTTGGTTGTCCTGTTTTCAACTCTGACCGCTTCGCTCGGCTGAAGCGCTGCCTGTGCCTCCTTGAGGTTTTCGGGCTGTTTAGCAGAAGTGGTTGGCACAGAAGAGGCCGGCTGGGTGGCGGGCCTCGCCTTCTCGGGAAAGGCCAGCCCGGCAACGTTTGTCGCTTTCAACGGTGCGACTTGACGGCTGGATGGAAGGGGCGTTGTCACAGGCACGCTTGCCGGCACAACCGGCTTGGACGGCGTGGGTTGAACCGGCTGCTGCGGATCAGCGTCGGGAGGCAGGGCCCTTTGCAGCTTTTCCGGTAAACTCGGCTGCTCAATCGGATTTGGCGGTACCGGCTCGGCACGGGCAACGGCTGCGGTTGTTCCGGCAAGGACCGTATTAAAAGGCGATTGCCCGAGAACGGCATGGCTGACAGGACCGCCGCCCTCGACTTCCAGAGCGGGCCGTTTGGTCAGGGTCAGAGCCGCAGCCCCGGCATGGATCAGGGCGGACAGGACCAGTGCAAAAAGGATAAATCTGCGGGACAAGGTCATTCGGTCCCGGTTCTGGTGACGATAACGACGCTTTTGGCACCGGCGCGATAAAGGGCGGAGACATGCTGCAGGAGGTCGGTTGCTTTCAGTGCCCTGTCCGCAGCCAGCCTTATGGCGGCTCCTTCTCCACCATCCTTGTTCTGCTGTGCCAGATAATCTTCCGCGTTGACGGTGCGCTCCCGGTACCGGAGCGAACCGTCCGCGTGGGCATAAAGGGCATCTGGTGGCGGCAGGGCTGGGGCATTTGCCTTTGACAGCTTCACGTCAGCGTCCTGCGGCGGCGCGAGCCGGCCGGCGACCAGAAAGAAGATCAGCATCAGGAAGACGATGTTGATCAGCGAGATCGTCGTTTCCATGGGCCGCTTCGCGGGTTTGCGAGGCACTTTGATCATCGGCCCTCCGCAACGGTCGTCGTCAGCCAGTCCAGCTCTTTCAGCTGCGTCATGACGGTGACGAGTTGCTGCGTGCTGGTGCTGCCGCGGACAAGAACAAGCAGACTGTCGATATCCGTGTCGCGCAGGGACTGAGCCTCCAGCAACAGATCCTCTTCCAGGATCGTCTGGCCATTCAGTTGCAGCCAGTCCCCCTCCAGTACCAGCAGGGCCTTGGGCAGTTCGGCGGTTCCACCGCTGCCACCGGGGGCGCCGATTTCAAGCTGTCCGAAGGTCGTGAACGTGGAGGAGAGCATGAAAAACAGCAGCAACAGGAAGATCACGTCGACCAGCGGCGTCAGGGAAATCGGCTTTTGTTTTCGCACCGGTCGATCAATGCGCATAGGAAAGCGACGGCTCTCGAACGCTTCGAAGCTCAGCTGGTGCCGGAGCGGCCTGCTTCAGAAGCAGCGTCGAGGTCAATGTCTCGATGTCGACCCGCTCCGCCTCGAGCCGGCCTTCCAGCCAGGAGACGACCAGCGAGACCGGCATGGCCACACCAAGGCCGGCGGCCGTGGTCATGAGGGCAACCCAGATGCCGCCGGCCAGCGCGGAAGGGTCGACATTGCTGCCTGCCGACTGCAACGCCTGGAACGCTTCGATCATGCCAAGCACCGTGCCGAAGAGGCCGATCAGCGGTGCGATCTGGGCGATGGCTTCCAGCGCACGTACACCTTTTGAAAACTGGTGCAGGTCGCGGGTGGCGGCGACGCTGATATGATCTTCGATTTCGTCCCGGGGCGTGCGGGTCTCCAGC
The DNA here is from genome assembly GCF_002237595.1 of Labrenzia sp. VG12. Classification (NCBI taxonomy): domain Bacteria; kingdom Pseudomonadati; phylum Pseudomonadota; class Alphaproteobacteria; order Hyphomicrobiales; family Stappiaceae; genus Labrenzia; species Labrenzia sp. VG12. The sequence continues at coordinate 3,094,110 of NZ_CP022529.1, read as the reverse complement.
AGCTGCAAGGCGGTCAGAACCGATTTTTCCGCCGCGCTCTTTGCGCCGGAAAGGCAGGCCCTAGCCTCTCCCGGCCGGCCGGACAGCCAGAGCGTTGTGGCTTCAGCAGCTCTTTTGCTGGTGCCGATGCGGCAGCTGGTGAACTCGAACCCTTTCACCAGGATCAGGGCAAGCGCGATGACGGAAAGGCCGGCGATCACGGTGACGACGGGGCCGCCGAGCTGCAGCAGCGAGCTGATATGCAAAAGGATGTCTGACAGCATGACGGGCTCCTATTGGGTCAGGGCAAGACTGGTGCGGCTGGAAAGGGACAAGGGGGCCCGGCAATGACCCGCAGGGGCCGTTTCGGTGCATCCCGAAGGTCCGTTGATCAGGAGACGGCCGGCCTCTGCGCAGGCGACAGTCTGCAGTTCGAACTGGCGGACGACAGTCTTTTCGGCCGGCAGGGCACCAAAATCGAAGACCGACATCTGGTTGATGATGCCGTCTTGGGAAAAGAGCACGAGCTCATAGGCGGCGCCTTCAAGATCAGCTCCCGTGGCATTGCGCAGTACGAAGGACAGCCGGCAGGCTGACCCGGTGTCCTCGGTCTTGTTCAGTTCCAGGACGAGCCCTTCTGGTGCCGGGTCCGCCAGGGCCGCAGAAGTCAACCCGGACGCGATCAGCGCCAAAGAGAGCGGGACAAGTTGTGCCAGTCGTCGCAGGCCAGTCATTTGCATCTCCTTTTCCTGTCAAAACCGCCGCCCGTAAGGACGGGCGGCGGGGTATGCGTTAAAACGTCTTGGCAAAACTCAGCTTGAAGCTGCGGCCCGCGCCTTCATCCTCGCTGAGGTGATGGCGGTAGGACTTGTCAAAGACATTGTCGATGTTGAACCGGACTTCGCTGCCGGCCAGGTGCCCCTCGGTGGGTTTCCAGGCGGCATAGAGATTGTGCAGGACGTATCCTGCGGTCTTGTCCTCGTCGTCGCCGACCCGGTCCTGGGCGGCGTAGAAGTCGCCTTTCCAGCCGAAATCGAGGTTCCAGGGCCGGTGCACATAGCCGATCTTCAAGAAGGCATTGTCGGCTGGCACGGCATTCATGAAGCCGCCCGTGCTCACATTCTCGCCGCGGATCAGGGAAGCCCCGAGAGAGCCGTAGACCGTCTCGGTCCAATAGGAAGCCTCCAGTTCCAGGCCCTCGTAACGGGTTTTCGGGATCACCTCGGTGACCACCGCCGTGCCGTTCCAGTAGCTGGCATAATAGTTGGTGATGTTGTTGCGGAAGGCCGTGCCCTTCAGCCGGAAGGCGTCGCCGTCGCGGACCAGATCATCAAAGGAGAGGGTGAACCCGGCCTCGAAATTGTTCGACTGCTCCTTCTTGATCGCATTGACCGTGTAGTTGGAGAAGACCTCGTCGAGGGAGGGCAGGCGCTCGGTGTGGGCAACCGAACCGAAAACGCCGAGCCAGTCGGTCATCTTGACCATTGCGGCCAGTTTCGGCGAATAGCCGAACTTGGTCTTGTCCTCGTTGAGGGTCACCCTGTTGCCGCTGCTGTTGACATAGCTGCCGACGTGAACGTTGCTGTAGTCGATGCGCATGCCCGGGATCAGGGTGACGCGATCGTTCCAGATGAATTCCGCCTGGGCATAGACACCGGCATTTTTGGTTTCCCCTTCCGGGTGGGAGCCCGAGCCGCTGCGGGTATAGGAGCCGAAGTCACGCGGATTGCGCCGTTCCTGATACTGGCCGTCGAGGCCGGTCGTCAGATAGGCCATCCAGGTGTCGCTCAGCGCGAAGGTGGCGACGTTGTCGATCTTGGCCTGATAGGTCTCGTAGGAGTATTCGGAATTATAGCCGAACGGGTAGTAGCAGAAGGTGGGGCTGAAACAGATCTGATCCTGGTTCTTCTGTTTCACCCTTGTGTCCGACCAGCTGACCTGGGCTTTGACATCAAGGAGATCGTTGCCGGAAAAGGCGTTCTCATAGCCCAAAATCGCGGTCTGATCGGTCACTTTCCGGTCGACGTCGCCAAAGCCGGTGCCCCAGGCAATCTGGTCGTAATTCTGGTTGTCCTCGTCGCTCGACCAGTTCTGGTAGCTTGCAAAGACCGACTGATCGTCGTTTTCGCCGAACGTGTAGCGGGCCTTGATGAGGCCGTTGATCGAGGAAAAATCCGTGTCGTCGATCTTATTGCCATGGCCATCCTTCAGGTCCTGGGACTGGCGATAGTTGAGCGCACCGAGCAACTCCAGGTTCTTGACTGGTTCGGCCGCGATGATCGCACTGCCGAGCCAGCCATTGCCATTGGAATCCCAGGAGGTCTTCAGGCGGCCGCCGAGTAGGTCGCCCGGGTCGAGGAAATCGCTGGCGTCCTTGGTGGTGAAGGTGACAACACCGCCCATGGCGCCGGACCCGTAGAGCGTTGAGGAGGCCGGTCCGCGCAGGACCTCAACCTGCTTGTAGAGCTCCGGATCGGAAAAGAACGAGCCCATCCGGTACTGTTCGTAGAACTTGTTGACCCCGTCGACCTGCATGATGATGCGGGTTTCGTCGCCGGACAGCGCTTCCCCGATGCCGCGAATGTTGATGCTTTCGCCCAGCACCGAGTTGGATCCGATCGGGGTGACGCCCGGAATTTCCCGGAAGACGTCGCCAATGGTGCGCGGTTGCTGCTCGTCGATGGCGTCCTGATCCAGAACGGTGACAGCCTGCGGCGTGTCGATGGCGACCTTGTCGACGCCCGTGCCGACCACAATTCTCTGCAGCGGCGTCGCTGCCTCGTCCGCCGTGATGTCCTCAGCGGCTGCCCCGCCATTAAAAGCCAATACCCAAAGGGCAACACCGCCCATAAGGCGGCTGTGACTGGTCTTCTTGAGCCCCATTAAATTCTCCAAGAGTGCGCGTTGATCGCGTCCTGACCGCTGCCTCTCAAACAGCGTTTTAAACATGAGTCAGTGACTCAGGTATTGCGGTGATAATGAAACATGAGTATAGGAGTCAAGTATTAGATCGCGGTCGCGAAGAGATTTTGCCTCTTTAGAAGAGTTCAAAATTATCTCGCAGTCTCAGGCATTTAGCGAAACGAGGCTGAGCGCGTCGCTTTCCCGATACGAGCCACAGACCTTGAGGGCAGGACCCATGAAAGCCGAACAGATTGCCGCTGAAACCAGGCCAGGTGCCGCTGACATTCGTCAGGCGCGGGAGCAGAATCCGAAGATGCGCGAGCGCGACCTGGCGCGGCTGCTGGGCATCTCCGAGGCCGAGTTCGTTGCCAGTCTTGTCGGCCATGGCGCCCGGCGAATCGCGCCCGATTTCGAGGCCCTGTTTTCAGGACTGCAAAGGGTCGGCGAGGTGATGGCACTGACCCGGAACGAAAGCGCGGTTCTTGAAAAGATCGGTCCTTTCGAGAAATTCGTGAACGGCAAGCGCGCGGCGCTGATGCTGGGCGAACAGATCGACACACGCATGTTCCCGGCAAACTGGGTGCATGGCTATGCGGTCGAAAAAGACGACGGCAAGGACGTGCGACGGTCGCTTCAGTTCTTCGACGCCCATGGCGATGCGGTGCAGAAAATCCATGCGCGCCCGGCGACGGACCTGGCCGCCTGGACAGCACTTGTCGAGACCCTGCTGCTCGACGACCAGACCCCTGACGTTCTGCCGGATGTAACCGACGCCGAACCGTTCACCCGCAAGCTGCCGTCTGACGGGGTCCAGGAGACGCTGCGCGAACGCTGGCAGGGAATGACCGACCCGCATCAGTTCCACGGGCTGCTGAAGGATCTCGACATCGACAGGGTCAGCGCCTTTGAACTGGCCGGAGAGGCCTGGGCCTGGCCGCTTGATCGGGGTTCCGTTCCGGCCCTGTTGCGGCTGGCCGCATCGGAAGGCATTCCCATCATGTGTTTTGTCGGCAACCGTGGCTGCATCCAGATCCATTCCGGCGCGATTTCAACCGTGATGGACAAGGGACCCTGGATCAACGTCATGGATCCGGCGTTTCATCTGCATCTCAGAACCGACCACATTTATGAGGTCTGGGCCGTGCGCAAGCCGGCCGATGTCGGTCACGTCACCTCGATCGAGGCCTATGACAGCGACGGCCAGCAGATCATCCAGTTCTTCGGCGTGCGCGGCGAAGGCAATCGCGAGCGTGCCGACTGGCGCGGGCTGGCCGAGAACCTGCCGAAACTCGACCGGGCCATCCAGTTGGGAGCGGCAGAATGAACAGCCTCCTTCGTAACCGGGTTTGCAGCCTTGCTGCTGCGCTCACGCTGACGGTCGCCGCGCTGATCACGCCGGCGCGCTCGCTTCTGGCGGAGACCTCCGCAGGGGTGGACGCCACGCGCATCGTTGCCATTGGCGGGTCGGTGACGGAAATCGTCTTCGCGCTCGGTGAACAGGACCGGCTGATTGCGCGCGACACGACCAGCATTCACCCGGAAGCCGCCGGCCGGCTGCCGGATGTCGGCTATATCAGGGCCCTGTCGCCGGAAGGGGTTCTGTCTGTCGATCCGGATCTCCTGTTGATGCTGGAAGGCAGCGGTCCGCAGGAAACCGTCGATGTTCTGAAAAAGTCCGGTATTGCCATTGCGGACGTGCCGGAGGCGTTCACGGCGGAAGGGATCGTCAACAAGGTGCGGGCCGTCGGCGCAGCCCTTGATGCGGCCGACAAGGCCGAGGCTCTGGCGGAACGCCTGGAAGCCGATCTTGCGGCTGCCCAGAAGGAGGCTGCCGGCAAGGCACGCGGTGTCCGGGTGCTGTTCATCCTGTCGACCAAGGGCGGCCGTATTCTGGCTTCCGGCCGGGACACGGCTGCGGACGGCATTCTGCATCTGGCCGGTGCGGAAAACGCTGTCGCTGATTTTCCCGGATACAAGCAGCTCAGCGATGAGGCGATCCTGAGCGCTGCGCCTGACGTGGTGCTGATGATGGACCGGACCGGCGATCATGGTGCGACTGCCGACGACCTGTTCACCCATCCCGCCCTTTCCCAGACCCCGGCCGGCAAGAACAACCGGTTGATCAAGATGGGCGGTCAGTATCTGCTCGGCTTCGGACCACGCACCGCGGAAGCCATCCGCGACCTTGCCCGGCAGCTCGCCGCGATCAGGAGCTGACGGGCCGATGAGCGAGACAACGGCACCACAACGCCTGCCGCAGCCGCCGGTCTGGAGCGTGTTGCACCGGGCCGCGGCAGGGAACCGGGAGCCCCTTGCGCGTCTGGTGATCGGGGGGCTGGCGCTGACCACGATCCTGGTCATGCTGGGCAGCCTTGCGACCGGGCCGATCTCCGTTCCGGTCCTGGACGTGGTGCAGCGGTTGCCCGGTCATGTGCTTGCGGGTGCAGACGGCGTGCCGGTGGGTATTTCGATCCGCGACTGGATCGTGATCATGGACATCCGGTTGCCACGCGTGGTGCTCGGCGCTCTGGTCGGTGCGGCTCTGGCTGTTTCCGGCGCGGTCATGCAGGGGCTCTTCCGAAACCCGCTGGCGGACCCGGGGATCGTGGGGGTTTCCGCTGGCGCCGGTCTCGGCGCGGCGCTCTTCATCGTCCTGGGCAATGCGGCTCTGGCACCGGCCATGGCCTTGCTCGGGATCTATGCGGTTCCGCTTGCCGCCTTTGTCGGCGGTCTGATCACCACCTTGCTGCTTTACCGGATCGGCACGCGGGGTGGCGTCACCTCCGTTGCGACCTTGCTGCTTGCCGGTATTGCCCTCGGTGCCCTGACGGGTGCGGTCACCGGGCTCCTGGTCTACGCGGCCGATGACCAGCAATTGCGCGACCTCCAGTTCTGGGGACTTGGCTCTCTCGCCGGGTCTAACTGGGAAAAGGTCCTGTCCGCGGCACCGATCATCCTGGCCATGCTGGTCTGCGTGCCGCTCCTTGCCAGAGGGCTCAACGCCCTGACACTTGGTGAAGCGGCTGCCAGCCATATCGGTATTCGGGTTCAGCGCCTGAAGAATCTCAGCATTGTCCTCGTCGCCGCAGCGACAGGCGCATCGGTTGCCGTCAGTGGCGGCATCGGGTTTGTCGGCATCGTGGTGCCGCATCTCCTGCGCCTGACCATCGGGCCGGATCATCGCTATCTGCTGCCGGCCTCGGCGCTGTTGGGAGCGTGCCTCCTGATTGCCGCCGATACGCTGGCCCGAACGATTGTGGCCCCGGCCGAAATGCCGATCGGCATCATCACCGCCTTTGCCGGTGCGCCATTCTTCTTGTGGATCCTGCTGCGCAAGCGCGGGCTGATGGGCCTTTGAGGAGGACGTGATGCTTTATCAACCCGTTTCAGAAGGCGTGTCCCTGACATCCGATCTTGTGGTTGACCGGGCTTCGGTATCCGTTGGCAGGACGCAGATCGTCAAGGACGTCTCGTTTCATGCCGGGGCCGGTGAACTTCTGGCGATCATCGGTCCGAGCGGTTCGGGCAAAACCACCTTGATGCGGGCGATGACAGGAGAGATGCCCTATGCCGGTGCGATCCGGCTGGCCGGGCTGGAGGTCAGCGGTCTAGCGCCGGAGTTTCAGGCCGAACTCAGGGGCGTCTTGCCACAGGCAAGTCAGATCTCCTTTCCGCTCAATGTCTCGGAAGTGGTCGGTCTCGGGCTGATCGACCGCCGTCGCGGACGGCAGGAAAGATCCCGCCGGATCGCCGAGGCGCTTGGCCGGGTCGGGCTTGCCGGATTTGAAGGTCGTACCTACCAGGACCTGTCCGGCGGTGAGCAGCAGCGCGTTCAGCTGGCCCGCGTGCTGTGCCAGGTCTGGGACCCTGTGCCGGCCGATGGACCTCCGCGCTGGCTGTTTCTCGACGAACCGGTCTCCAGCCTCGACATCAAGCACCAGTACCAGATCATGCGTCTGGCGGCGGCCTATGCAGCCAAAGGCGGCGGAGTTGTCGCCGTCATGCACGACCTCAACCTGACAGCCGCCTTTGCCGACACGGTGCTGGTCATGCGGAACGGTGAACGGCTTGCCTTCGGGACACGGGATGAGGTGATGCAGCCCGAACTCCTGTCAAAGGCCTATGATTTCCCGCTTGAAATCATCCCGCACACGCGCGCGCGACCGGTGATTGTGCCGATGGAAGGCGAGTGACCGGGCCCGTTCACTTGACCGGCAATTTGCCAGACGATGCAGGCTTTCCTCGGCGCGCTGCTTCGGCAAATGCGCAAATCAGGTTTGGTTCAAACACGATTATCTTGTGCGTTTAGGCCGTTGCTTTCTGATCCGGGGCAGCTGCGGAGAAAGTACCGTCCACGTAGCTCTTGAGCGTTGCGGCAACGCCGTTTGCCCTGATCCTTTCCACTGCATGACGGAAGGCCCTCAGGAAGGCTTCGTGCGTTGCAAGTGTGCCAAACAGCTCTGGCAATGTGGACAGTTCCGGATCTCCTTCGAAGACGCTGCGGGCCCAGGCGTGAAGCAGATCGGCGCTTTCGTCCTCGATGACATGCGTGTTGCCCTGTTCGTCTCTGCCCAGGCAGTAGCGGCACCAAAGCGCAGTTTCAAGGGCGAGGCCCGTGATGGAGAGGCTCCGGTTCAGCCGATCCTGAATGGCCGGTAGAATGAATTTCGGCTGGCGGTTTGAACCGTCAAGGCAGAGGCGCGGAATGGTATCGCCGACGGCCGGATTGGAAAAGCGTTCCATCACGGTCTGAAGATAGGCTTCGAAGCTGACACCTGGAATGCCGGGAACGGTCGGCAGGATTTCCTGTTCTTCGAGCCGCTTCAGATAAGCCCGGATCAGCGGATCGGCCATTGCGTCATGGACGAAATGATGTCCGAGAAGGGCCCCGGGATAGGCAATCGCCGCATGGCCGCCATTCAGGATGCGCAGCTTCATCAGCTCGTATGGGGCAACGTCTTCGACGAACTCGACGCCGACTTTTTCCAGGGCCGGACGGCCCGTCGGGAAATTGTCTTCCAGAACCCACTGGCGAAACGGTTCGCAGACCACGGGGGCCGCATCGGTGAGACCGAAGGTTTCTCGGACAAGCTGGCGTTCCCTGTCACCGGTGGCCGGAGTGATGCAATCGACCATGCCGCTTGGAAAGGCGACGTTTTCTTCAACCCAGTCACCAGCTTCGGTGGATAGTGCGCGCGCAAAACTGGCAACCGCTTGTCGGGCGATGTGACCGTTTTCCGGCAGGTTGTCACAGGACATGACGGTGAAGGGGGCGAGACCATTGTCCCGCCGTTTGAGGAGAGCAGAGACAAGAGCTCCGAAAACGGTTTTGGGGGCGTCCGGGCGGTGTAGATCAGCGAGGATCTCAGGATGAGCCGCATCAAAACCGCCCGTGTTCGGATCCACGAAATAACCACCCTCGGTGATGGTCAGCGAGACGATGCGGATGTCCGGTTGGCAAAGACGCGCCACGAGCTTTGCCGGGTCGACTTCGAGGAAGTCGATCATGGCGCCACAGACCAGTGCGTTCAGCCCGTCCGGGGCGAGTTCGACGACGGTTGTCAGCCAGTCCTGCGGGGCAAGCCGGTCGCGCATGGCGGTGTCATAGGGTTTCAACCCGGCACCGACGATGGCCCATTCGTGGCTTTCGCCGAGATCGAAGAGCCTGTTCAGATAAACCGCCTGATGGGCGCGGTGAAAATTGCCGACACCGATATGGAGAATGCCGGGTGACAGGTCGTCCCGGCGATAGGACGGCTTGGCAATGTTGCCTTCAAGGGTGTCGAGCACGGTCTTGTCGAGTTTCTGGGTCATGGTCAGCTCATCCAGTTGCCGCCATCGACGTTGTAGGTCTGCGCGACAACGTAATCGGCGTCGGAACTCGCCAGGAAAACCGCCATGCCGGTCAGGTCCTCGGCGGTGCCCATGCGCCCGAATGGCACGGCGGCGCCGACGGCGGCTTTCTTTTCGCCGGGTTGCAGGCCTTCATGTTTGGCAAAGAGTGCGTCGACGCCGTCCCAGTGTTCGCCGTCGACCACACCGGGAGCGATGGCATTGACGTTGATGCCGTGTTTGATGAGGTCGAGACCTGCGGACTGGGTCAGGCTGATGACGGCGGCCTTGGTGGCACAGTAAACGCCCACAAGTGCTTCGCCACGTCGGCCTGCCTGGCTCGCCATGTTGATGATCTTGCCGCCCCGGCCCCGCTTGATCATGGACCTGGCGGCGGCCTGCAGCATGAACAACGTGCCGCCGACATTGATCTTGAACAGGCGATCGTAGCTGTCGCGGGTGATCTCCACGATAGGGGCAAGATCGAACAGCGCCGCGTTGTTGATCAGGATGTCGAGACCTCCCGTTCTGGCTTCGATGGCTCCGATCGCGGCGTCGATGGAGGCCTGGTCGGTGACATCGAGCTCGACCGCATAGGCATTCGGCCCGAGTTCACTGGCCGCCGCCTCCGCGCCGGCGAGATTGATATCGCCGATGGCGACCGTTGCGCCTTCGGCCACATAACGTTCGGCAAAAGCCTTGCCGATGCCGCGGGCGGCGCCCGTGATCAGTGCGGATTTTCCGGTCAGGCGCGTCATGCGATCCTCAGGCCCTGGTTGTCGAAACGGTGAATTTTTTCCGGGTCCGGCGTCAGGTAGACCGTGTCGCCGTGGCGCAGGCCGACCTCGCCGGAGGAGCGCACGGTGAGCGGGTCGTCCAGCCCGTCGATCTCGACATACAGGAACGTGTCGGAGCCGAGGTGTTCGGAGACGCCGACAGTGCCCTGCCACTTGCCCTCGGTTGAAGAGACCGTCAGATGTTCCGGCCGGATGCCGATGGTGGTGGCATCATACTCGGACGCATAGGCGCCCATCAGGAAATTCATCTTCGGCGAACCGATGAAGCCGGCGACGAACTTGTTGCGCGGCGTGTGATAAAGATCCAGCGGCGAGCCGACCTGCTCGATGACACCTGCCTGCAGCACCACGATCTTGTCGGCCATGGTCATGGCTTCGACCTGGTCATGGGTGACATAGATCATCGTCGTCTGGAGCGACTGGTGGAGCTCGGAGATTTCCAGGCGCATATTGACGCGCAGAGCGGCATCGAGGTTCGACAACGGTTCGTCGAACAGGAAGGCCGCCGGTTCGCGCACGATGGCCCGGCCGATGGCGACACGCTGGCGCTGGCCGCCGGAGAGCTGTCCCGGACGTCGGTCCAGGTAGTCCGTCAGGTTCAGGACCTTGGCCGCCGCTTCCACCTTCGCGTTCTGGGCGTCCTTGTCGAGACCGGCCATGCGCAGCGGAAAGGCGATGTTCTTGCGCACCGACATGTGCGGGTAGAGCGCATAGGACTGGAACACCATGGCAAGACCGCGCTTGGCGGGCGGCACTTCGGTCGCGTCCTTGCCGTCGATAGTGATCTGGCCGCTCGTTGTGTCCTCCAGGCCCGCGATCAGACGCAGCAGCGTGGACTTGCCGCAGCCGGAGGGACCGACAAAGACAACGAATTCTCCATCTTCGATCTGCAGGTCCAGCGGCGGGATCACCTGGACGTCGCCGAAGCTCTTGGTGATCTGGTTGAGGGTAATCTGACCCATGGTCCGTCTCCTATTTGACCGCGCCGAAGGTGAGGCCGCGCACAAGCTGTTTCTGGCTGAACCATCCGAGGATCAGGATGGGCGCGATCGCCATGGTCGAGGCGGCGCTGAGCTTGGCGTAGAAAAGGCCTTCCGGGCTGGAATAGCTGGCAATGAATGCGGTGAGGGGCGCGGCCTTGGCGGCCGTCAGGTTCAAGGTCCAGAACGCTTCGTTCCAGGCCAGGATGAAGTTGAGCAGCATCGTGGAGGCAATTCCGGGAATGGCCATTGGCGTGAGGATATAGAGAATTTCCTCTTTCAACGTCGCCCCGTCCATCCGGGCCGCTTCCAGGATCTCGCCAGGGATTTCCTTGAAGTAGGTGTAGAGCATCCAGACGATGATCGGCAGATTGATCAGCATCATCACGATGGTCAGACCGACGCGGGTATCCAGGAGGCCCAGTTGAATGAAGAGAAGGTAGATCGGATAAAGCACGCCGACGGCGGGCAGCATCTTGGTGGACAGCATCCACATCAGGATGTCCTTGGTGCGTTTGGAGGGCACGAAGGCCATCGACCAGGCTGCCGGGACGGCAATGATCAGCCCAAGAACGGTTGAGCCGCCGGCAATGATCACCGAGTTCCAGAGGAAACGCATATAGTCCGAGCGTTCCTGGACGATGGCGTAGTTCTCCAGGGTCCAGTCGAAGAACAGGAACAGCGGCGGGTCGTTGATCGCCTGGGCTTCCGTCTTGAAGCTGGTCAGGATGGTCCAGAGGATCGGGAAGAAGATCAGGAGGCCGATGGTCCAGGCGGCCATCGTGTTGATCGTCTTGCGGCGGGTGGTAACAGCGCGTGCCATTTGCAGTCCCTCCTCAGGTGTCCAGGTTTTTGCCGACGATGCGCATCAGGAAGATGGCAACGATGTTGGCGAGAATGATTGCGTAGACACCGCCCGCCGATCCGAGACCGACATTCTGGCTTTCCAGAACCCGCTGGAAGATCAGGTAGGTGAGGGTTCTGGTGCCGAATGCGCCGCTTGTGGTGACGAAGATTTCCGCGAAGATCGCAAGCAGGAAGATCGTCTGGATCAGCACCACAATGGTGATGGCGCGCGACAGGTGCGGCAGGATGATGAAGGCGAAGCGGGCGAGCGGCGGCGCGCCGTCCATTTCGGCGGCTTCCAGCTGCTCACTGTCGAGCGACTGAATTGCGGTCAGCAGGATCAGGGTGGCAAAGGGGAGCCACTGCCAGGACACGATCAGGATGATGGAAAACAGCGAGGCATCGCTGAGCCACTCGATCGGCTGGGCGCCGAAGGCTTTCCACAAATGGGCGAAGAGGCCGTTCACGGGATCCATGAACATGTTCTTCCAGACAAGCGCGGAAACCGTCGGCATGACGAAGAACGGAGCGATCACGAGAATGCGGACGATGCCCTGGCCCCACATGGGCTGGTCGAGCAGGATCGACAGCAGGACGCCGAAGACAATGGTGATGACAAGCACGCCGCCAACGATGACGAGGGTCGTCTGGACGCTGGGCCAGAAGGCGCTGGAGGAGACGAAGCGGACATAGTTGTCGAACCCCACCCATCCGAGGTCGCCGCCGCGCAGCGGCAGGTATTTCTTGAACGAGAACACCAGGGTCATCGTGAGCGGGATGAGCATCCAGCCGAGCAGCAGAATGACAGCAGGCGCCATCATGATGCGGGCGGCGGAGCGGGAGTGCTGGGTAGCCATGGACACACCTTCTCTGTTGACGGAAGCAAGCTTACCGCGACGAGGGAGTGATGGGGGTGCTTGTCGAAGGAGAATTAAAAAGGGAGGGTGGATCGGTTCCACCCTCCCAGTTAAGGGGAGGAAACCCTTAGTAGCCGGCGGCTTCCATTTCCTCGGCGGTCAGCGCCTGGGCCTTTGCCAGGGCTTCGTCAACGCTCTGCTGACCAGCCACCATTGCCGAGAATTCCTGACCCGCCGCGGTGCCGATGCCTGCCCATTCCGGGATGGCGACATACTGGATGCCGACATAGGGAACCGGCTCGACGGTCGGGCTGTCCGGGTTGGCCGCGTTGATGCTTTCAAGCGTCATCTTGGCGAACGGGACCTTCTGGTATTCCGGGTTCTCGTAAAGGGACGTGCGGGCGCCCGGAGGAACATTGGCCCAGCCTTCCTTGGACGCGACCAGTTCGATGTAGTCCTTGGAGGTTGCCCATTCGATGAACTGCTTGGCCGCTGCTTCCTTCTGGGTGCCGGCCGGGATGGCAAGAGCCCAGGCCCAGAGCCAGTTTGCCCGCTTGTCGACACCTTCCTTGTTCGGTGCCAGCGCGAAGCCGACCTTGTCCGCCACGGTGGAGTCATTCGGGTTGGTCACGAAGGAGGCCGCGACGGTGGCGTCGATCCACATGCCGCACTTGCCCTGCTGGAACAGCGCCAGGTTCTCGTTGAAGCCGTTGGTGGAGGCGCCCGGAGGACCGTAGTTTTCCAGAAGGTTGTTGTAGAAGGTCACGGCGTCCTTCCACTGCGGGGTATCCAGCTGCGGCTTCCAGTTCTCGTCGAACCAGCGCGCGCCGAAGGAGTTGGCAACGGTGGTGATGAACGCCATGTTCTCACCCCAGCCGGCCTTGCCACGCAGGCAGACGCCGTAGATCTCGTTGTCCTTGTCGGTCATGGCCTTTGCCGCTGCCTCGACATCGCTCCAGGTCGGAGCGTCCGGCATCGTAACGCCGGCCTTTTCCATGAGATCCGTGCGATACATGATCATGGAGCTTTCGCCGTAGAACGGGGCGGCGAAGAGGCTGCCACTGTGGCTGAGACCGGCGCGCATGGCCGGCAGGATGTCATCGGCGTCGTAGCTTGCCGGCAGGTCGTCGAGAGACACGAGCCATTCATTGGCGGCCCAGATCGGGGTCTCGTACATGCCGATGGTCATGATGTCGAACTGACCGCCCTTGGCGGCGATGTCCTGGGTGACGCGCTGACGCAGCACGTTCTCTTCCAGTGTGACCCACTCGACCGTGTGGCCGGTCTTGGCGGTGAAGTCTTCCGTCAGGCCCTGCATGCGGATCATGTCGCCGTTGTTCACGGTCGCAATGGTCAGCGTTTCCGCATAGGCGGCTGAGGTTGCAGAAATCAAGGTAAGTGCGGTGACCGCACGTAATGCGTTCTTCAATGACATCCTATGTCCTCCCTGGCTTGGATGTTGATCAAAGCCTGAGGTAAAAATTGTCTGGCGTCAAGAAAAATTTTACGCGCGCAAAATTTTAGGCGGACGCGCGTAACACAAGTCGCGCTGCAAACAGGGTTTCCTGCCGATTTTGGAAGGTGCCGCCGGCCTCGATCAGATCCTGCAAAGTCCGGAATGCATGGTCGGCAACGGAGTCGTAGTCATGTGCGGCGGTCGTCAGGGACGGGCAGGTGAAGCGCGAAAAGGGGTGGTCGTCGTGGGAGGCGACCCTGAGGGCGCAACCTTCGCCACGGCCCACACGGAAGCCCTTTTCATAACAGGCGGACAGGAGGCCGATGGCCAGGCGGTCGTTGCTGCACAGGATGGTGTCGGTCGGAAAGCCGTGCACGTCCAGGATCCGCAGTGCCCCATTTCGGCCGATTTCCTCGAAGGCCCAGCCTTCGCCGTCGACCTTGACCACGTGCGCTTCGTGCCCGAGGTCCTCCATCACCTTCAGGTATGCGTTGCGCCGCTTGTTGGCGTTCGGGTTGGCGGGCGTGCTCATTTCAAAGAAACACGGCGGTTCTCCTGACCTGGTGAGATATTCGACGGTCTGGGAGACGAAGCTGAAATTGTCCGAGCCGACAAACGCCTCGCCAATGCCTTCAATATTGCTGTCGAAGAGGACGGTCGGCACATCCTTGCAGAACTTTTCGATCACGGACCGGTCCGAGGCGCGCCCAAGCGGCGCCAGAAGAACGCCGGCCGGCTTCAGGGAGCGCAGGCTGGAGAGAATGTCGTTTTCCTGTTCCTGCTCGCCGTGGGAACTGAACAGGGTGGGCCAGAACCCGGCCTCGATACAGCGCCGCTCGATGTTGCGGGCGATCTCCGCAAAAAACGGATCGGCAAGATATGGCACCACGATGCCGATATTCTTGGTCAGGCGCCGGTTCTGGTTGATGGCATAAATGTTCGGGCGGAAATCATAGCGTTCCAGGGCCTGCTCGATGCGCTCGCGGGTCGACTGCCGGACACTTTCCGGGTCGTTGAAATACTTGGAGACGGTCGGTCTGGAGATGCCGCTGACAGAGGCAAACTCTTCCATGTTTCTGATTTTTCGATCCGTCATCTGCTCGTCCTGGCGTGAGCCGCATTGTTGTCATTCTTGGTGCAATTGCCTGTTGATACAGGCGAATTGCAAACTTTCCGCGAGTAAAGTTATTTGTTTACATTAGAAACTTTCCGCCGGACCGGTCAAGGTGGCCGCCGTGAGAGACCGAAGTGGAAGGCGGTGGCAATCAACTGTGTAAAGTCGCCGCCGTGCGCTGGAGGAAGAGTGCCTGCGGGGAGGGCCTGCCAAAACAAACCCCCTTTTTTGAGGAAGCGCGCTAGGGCTGTCTCGAAGGATCGGTGACGTATTCCGACAAGAACGGACAATCCGTGGAAAGGAACCTGCCGGTCCCTTTCAGGATGTGCCTGAGATTAACGGCAGCGAGTTCTGCGTTTCCGCTGTCTGGCTCAGCCGAACCAGCGCTTCAGCCAGCGCCGGAAGCCGCTGGTGGCTTCGCTTGCCCGTTTGGAGGCATGGGCGCGTGCCTGTTCCGCATTGTCGCCGACATCGTCCATGAAGCCGTCGATGCTGTCGACAACCGGATCGATCCGGCGTTTCTTGAAGGCATTCACGGTCTTCAGGATCAGCATGCCAAGCGCGGCGAGCACCAGGATGAACAGGATGTTGAACCAGGGGATCAGCAACGTGTCAGGTCCGTCAACGACCTCGATGTCGATGGCGTTCGGAAAGATCGTGAACAGCTCGACACGCCAGCCGTAGTGGGTAACGGCGACCCAGACGTCGCCCTCTTTCTTGACCAGGTCCTGGGCGCGGGCGGTTATGTTGCTGCTGTCGAACTTGAAATAGGGAGGCCAGCCCCAATCGGTGTCTTCGTTGCGATAGACCCTGGGACGTCCGTCCGGCCACACCGTGCTGATGAAGCGCACGTCACGGGTCCAGTTCGGGTTGGTGCCGGCGTCCGGCGCGGCCCAGAAGAAGGCCGAAGAGCCGATGTCCATGCGTTTGACGTCGGTGCCGACAATGCGCACGACATCGCGGCCAGGCAGCGTGTAATGCAGGAAGGCAACGACCACGATGAGCAGCGGAATGCCGATGATCCATTTGAGATATTTCATCGCGCTCGGTCCTCGTCCTCATCTTGCGGTACGGCGCCCCAGGGCCCGCGATTGCGGCCGAAGCCGTAATCCTCGACCTCGTCTTCTTCCATGCCGGGTTCCGGTCCGAACAGTTCCAGACGGGTGCCGACCTTGTCGACGAGGTATTCCTCGGCCAGGAAATTGGCGGCATAGGTCTTCTTGGTGTCGGACCAGGTCGCGTAGTGGGCGTAAAACGCATCCTTGTGGCAAATGAACAGCTGGCGGAAGTCCAGTTTTGTCAGGTCCGCCAGCAGCATGTTCACCAGATCCCGGTCGCGGTGGTTGCGGGACCTCAGCAGGTAGAAATAGGCGGGATTGTCGACCGATGGCCAGCCACTGCCGCCGCCGCGGCCAAGCGTTCGGACCGCCCGGTCGAGCGCGTGATATTCGGGCGGAAGGTTCTGGTGATATTTCCGCTTCAGGACACGCAGATCGCGCCGGGTGACGTCACTCAGGTCCTCGCCCTGACCGGCTGCGGCGTCAATGACGATGAAGTCGAGTTTCTGTTTCAAAATGTTGGCCGCGCGTTCTCCGCAGGCCTCGTAGATCGGTTCGACCAGGGTATTCCGGTACAGAAATTCGGCAATCGACTGACGGTCTTCGAGGGTCAGCACTTCATTGACAGGCAAGTCGACCACGATATCCGTGTCGGACGGGGCAATCACGGCCGAGTCCTTCACGTCCCGGAACACATAAAGACCGCCATAGTGCGAGGTATAGAAATTCCGCTGCTCGTAACGGACATTTTGCAGCGTGAGGGGCGTGCGGATGATGTCGCCGGTCTGTTTGGACAGCTCGATCATCTCGGCGATGAGCACGTCGTCCCACCAGCCGTCCGGCTCCTTCATGAAGCGTTCGATCAGGTCCCCGAGATCCTCGCCGGCCTCTGCATGACCGCCAACCGTGTCTGCCTCGATTTCAATGGTGCGGATGTCGAAGAGATCCCTTGGAGACCTCAGCGAATAGACGGAGTTGATCAGCTCGCCGACAATGCTGTCACGAATGGAGAGCGCAAAGAGCTGTTCCTCGTTGTCGTCGATGAAACGGCGCAGGATCTTTCTGGATGTCGAAAACCTGGCATTGAGCAGCGGGGCGGTCTTCTGCTCGACAGTCAGCAGAATGAACTGCCGGTTGGAGCCGTTCGGGTTCAGGTAATGTTCGTCGCCAAGCTCGTCCCCGATCTCCGGTGAATATCCGGATATGTCGATGTGGAATTCCTGGAGGCTCGTTTGCTTGCCGGTCAGGTGTTCCAGGGCCCGATTGTAGCGGGCAACCATGGACGGAGACGTCACCTCGATCAGGTTGCCATACATCAGTCCATGTTTGACGAGACGCATCATGGGCGGTTGGCTTCCATGTAGCGGCGCTTGGCCTCCTCCATGCGCTGCATCTCGCGAACCGCGTTTTCAATCGCCACTTCGTCGGACTTGTCCGCATAGCGGAATTCGCTGTCGGCGTAGCGGTTGATCTCCTGGATGACCATCTCCACCGTGATCGGCTGGGCGAGGTCGGCGATCATGGATTTCTTGGTGTCATAGTCCCTGAACAGGAACAGGTCCGGATTTTCCATCCACTCATCGGGCAGCTCGAAGTCCATCGCGCGCACCTTGATGGCGTCCGTGATGTTCTTGATCGCACGGCCGGTGAAACGCTCGTCCGCTTCCTGGATGCCTTTCAGATAGGCGCCCAGCTTGGCGATCGTGTCGAGACCGCCAATATCTGCCTGCACCTTGTCGAAGACCTTCAGGAGCGCGTCTTCCTGGGGACGGGAGTGCTTGTCATAGGAGGCCGCGACCGCCTTCTTGATCGCCTGCGCCTCGAACAGCTCGTGCTCGCCGACGGGGATCGAATGGTTCTTGCCCATCAGGAGATGCAGGATGTCGATATAGTCCTCACGGGTCTGCGGCCCGTCGACCAGGAAACGTGCGCCGGCCCGCTGGCGCAGCGCGTCGTCGACATTTTCCGGATAGTTGGAGAACATGCCGAAGGTGCAGTTGCCGCGCACCACCGTGTTGGCCCCGGCGAAGCTTTCCATCAGGACGGCGGTGATCTCCAGCTGACCTGCGGAAGACTGGCGGTCGCCGCGTTTGCCGGCGAGCTGATCGATGTCGTCGATGGTGCCGAAGCCGATGACATTCGGGTCGATGACGTTGCGAATGAAGGCCTTGGCGTTCTGGGCCGATTTGCCCTGGTAGCTGTCGATGCTGTCGGTCGAGAGATTCTGGTAGCGGAACGGATAGCCGGCGACCTGGCAATAGTCGTTGATCATGCCGGCCATCATCTGGATCAGCGTGGTCTTGCCGGTGCCCGGCTTGCCGTCACCCATGAAGGTGAAGATGAAACCACCAAGCTCGGCAAAAGGGTTCAGCTTTCGCTCGAAATCGTAGGCCATAAGCATCTTGGCAAGCTTCATGGCCTGGTATTTGGCGATATGGTTGCCGACAACCTCTTCGGGCTTCTTGAAGGCCATGGTTAGCGTGGTCGAACGCGCATGGGCCGACGGTGTGAAGCCGGTGATCTCGAAATTGTCGGCCTCGACCCGGTACTGCGCTTCGGAAAAGGGGGCGAGCTCGTTGAGGCCTTCGGCGCGCAGGGTCACCTTTTCCATCAGCTGCTCGCAGAAGGATGTGACAAGTGCGATCAGCTTGGCATCGGTGTCGACGCCGGCCGCGGCGATCTCCTGGTCGAGTTCCCAGAGCGTTCCGTGCAGGGCGAGCTGGTCGTTGTCGATCAGGATTTCCTCGACATCGCCGCACTGGATTTCCGCTTCGCCTTCGTCGGCCGACAGGCCGGACACCAGAAAATCCGTCATGTTGGCAAAGACATGCAGGGAAATCAGCGCGCTGGCATTGAGCAGCTTTTCAAATCGCAGCTTCTGGGAGGCATCGAGGGTCCCGGCCAGGTTGGCCCGTTTCAGGTCCGACAATCCGGTCTGGTCGGCAAACTGGTCAGACGTCACCTGGGCGACCGACAAGGCACGGCGCAGGGCGCGGAGCAGGCTCGCCTGCAGCGGCGTGGTCAGCGCGTCGTCGTCGCTTTCCAGAATACGCTCTGAAAGCTGTACGCCTTCCGGCCGCGCCGTGGAACGGCTGACCAGGCCCGGGGTGGTGGAGCGGAAGCGCCGGCGGGAGCCGAGCCCTGGCGAACGTTCGGAAGACACACGGTCGGGTGCGCTTTTCTTGGCGATGCGCGGTGTGTGGTCAAAGCCCTGCAACATCGCTTCCGCGAGTGGATATTTCTCGCGGATCTTGTCTTCTTTCAGTTCCATGAGGTCGTTGGAAAGGGTCACGCGTGAAACCTATTTGTAGCTGAGAATTTTGCCCGCAGGCGTAACGGCGTATTTGCGGATATGGGAAAAGCCGGGCGGATCGCGTTCCGCCAGAATCTGGTAGGGGCGCTGCGGCAGGATCAGCGACCGCTGCTGATGCGTATGGCCGGCCACCTCATAGGACGTGGCGCTGCCGGCTGCCAGCGGGTCGAGCTCATAGATCTGCCGTTCGACGGAGGAGAAGAACCCCGAGGCTTCATATTCGGAGCCGGAAGACACCAGCGTCTCCGTGGTCCAGGCAAGCGCCCAGTCTTCCCCGGGCCGGCCGTCGACCTCCGCTAGCACGTCCCGCAGGGGGCCGGTTTGCTGGGTGAAGGTGTGGCTGTACATCGGTCCGACAAAAAAGCGCCGAAGCCGCTTGGGGTGCAGGTCGTCGAAATCCCGGTCGAAGCCGCGCGCGATCGTGACCAGCTTTAGGGACGCTGCGGATTGGGCCGTCAGGTGGCTTTGAACCCGCGGCCAGCGGCGCTCGTCCTTGGCAAGCGGGCGCTTGCCGCTGTCCTCGACGTCCATGATGTAGATGAGCGGAATATTCTGCTGGCTGTCATAGACCGCCCAGTGCAGCCGGTACCTGCGGCGGCTTTCCGTGACATTCCCGGTCCAGGTGAGGCGGGGATCGTTGCGCGCCCAGAACAGCTCGCTTCCGGCAAGCTCTTCGTAATACTGGCGCTGAGAGGCCGCAAATTGCAGGTTGGTCGGCGCCGACTGTTCCCGCAGGATGTGGTTGATCATCGCCAGCTTGAGGCCGCGCATGTCCGGCAGCGACCGCAGGTGGTTGTCCACCTGCATGGCGTCATTCGCCATCTGCAGCAGTTCCTGGTAGACGGGAAATCCGCTGTCCTGCCGGTCGATGCTGAGCAGGGACGGCATCATTTCGGACACGCGGCCGGCCAGCAGATACTTGTAGGACAGCGCCGTGAACGTGCCGGACAGGGCCGCCAGGTATTGCTGCAGGATGGGAATCTCGCTCGCCAGCGCCGTGTTTTCATTGACGACGCTGTCGGCGACACCCTTCAGGTGATGGATGATCCGCTCGAACTTGGCGAAGTAGCGCCGTGTTTCATGCGCTTCTTCCAGGGTTCTGTGATCCAGTGTCAGATCCAACGCTTAGGCTCCCGAACCGGAGTGTCAGGCACCGTAGGCGTTCTTGTCGTGTTTCTCGACGATCTTTTCAAAGCGGCGGGCGAAGCGCTCGTCCGACTTTGCCTTTTCTTCCAGCACCTTGCGGGCGAAGACCATGTGGTCCTCATGGGCTTCCATCATGTCGGCCATGCGCTGGTTGGTGGCAGAGCCGATGGCGGCCATGGCAGACTGGGCTTCCTTGTCGGTCGCCACTCCGATCTCGTTGATCTTGTGGGCAACATCCTGCTGCTGTGCCGTTTTCAGCGACTTGACCAGGGCATCATAGAGAACGACTCGCTGCTTGGTATCCGTCTGCAGCTTGTTGATCAGCACCATCTGGGTGGCCGCCTGGTTCTGAAGGCTGTCGACCCAGGTCTTGCCTTTCTCGATGTAGCGTTCCAGCGTCTGGCTTTCGGCGAGCTTGACCTGCTCTTCCTGCGCAAGACGATTGTATTCGGAATTGAGTTCCGCCAGCTCGCTCTCCAGCTTGGTCCGGGCGGCGGCGTCGGTTTCCATCGAAATCTTGTTTTCCAGCGCGATGATGTCCGGGTCCATCGCGACCAGCTTCTGCTTGATGTCTTCCAGCGTGCCGACGGTCTGTTCCCGCTGGGCGAGCGTGCCGGACAGGTTGGTTTCCACCCGCTTGGAATGTTCGTTCAGCGTGTTGAGCTGTTCCTGCAGCAGCTGGCCGATGACATTGGACTTGGAAATCAGGTCCTGCAGCTTGTCGTCGATGCTGGCGGTGCGCATGCGTTCCTGACGAATGCTGTCGGAGCGCTGCTTGGAGAAGAAGCCGATAAAGGTCTCCCAGCCGGTCTTCGAACGCATGGCGTCGAAGTCCTTGGAGAAATTCGCCGTGACATCGTCGAGACCCATGATCAGCTCGGCGATGTTGGCGCCCATCAGCTCGGTATGCGCATGAACGTCGTCCAGGGTTGCGTTTTCAATGTCGATCGAGATGTCCTGGCCGGCCTCCAGCTTTCCACGTGCGGATTCGATTTTCGAAGTCAGCTCGTTGATCTTCTGCTGCGCTGCAGCCACTTCCTGTTTCGATTTCTCGATTTGAACATTGAAATCTGCCATGGGCCCCTTCCTGAATTTTCCTAAAAATAACACATCTTATGTAGCAACTCTTCTTGTAAATACAATTACAAGCGGTGCCGCCGGGATCGTTTACAGCGTCAAACGTTAACATTGCGTCGCGGCAACAAGTCTCTGGCAAGAAGGTCGTCCACCATTCTCTTGATATGCCCCGGCTAAACGAATGACCTTTTCTGCGAATCGGTGCTGTATATCCCTGTCAGACATGGCCGGTTTACCTGCAAGCGGCTGACTTTGTTGGACAAAGCCGGTTCGGTTTCGAGGAGTTGGATACAACTTGATTGACGTATGTCAGAATGCTGCCGACAGTAGCGCTTTCAAGGAGGCGTAATGGCAAAGCCAACCGTCCATGATATCGCGCGGGAAGCCGGGGTCAGTCTGTCGACCGTCGACAGGGTGCTGAACGGCCGTGCCGACGTGCGGCCGAAAAATGCCGAGCGGGTCAAGGCGGCGGTCGAAAAACTTGGCTATGTGCGGGATACGAACGCAGCCAACCTGGCCAAGCAGCGGCAGTACCGCTTCGTGTTCGTGCTTCCGGAAGGCGGTAATCACTTTGTTGAAACCATCGTGGCGGCCGTTGGTGAGGCGTCCGGCACACGGCTCGCCGACAGGACGGATGTCAGCGTTCTTTTGGTCAATGCCGCGGATCCGCATGCCATAGTCGAGGCGCTCAAGGCACTCGATCTGTCGACCCTGGACGGCGTTGCCATGATGGTTCCCGAAACGCCGCAGGTGCGCGACGCGATTGCGCATATCAAGAGCGCTGGCGTTTATGTCGTGGCTCTGGTTTCGGATCTTCCGAACTCGAAATGCCACTATTTTGCAGGGATCGACAACTTTTCCGCCGGCAAGACGGCGGGGGCGCTGCTCGGGAAATTCCTGCGCAACGAAACCGGCAGCATTCTGGTGACCACAAGTTCCATGGTGGCGCGCGACAGTATCGAGCGGCGGTTCGGGCTTGATGAGGTGCTGTCACGCGACTTTCCGCATTTGCAGACCCTGCCGACCATCGAATTCCACGATGACCCGGACCGTATTCACGAGACCCTGCATCACGCGCTGAAGGCGCATCCGGAAGCCAGGGCCGTCTATTCCATGGGGGCCGGTAATGCCGCGATGCTGGACGCCCTGCGGGCGCATGGCGTGGCGGGCAAGCTGGTGGTCATCGCGCATGACCTGACCACCGTGACGCGCCAGGCGCTTCAGGACGGAGAGCTGGATGCGGTCATTGCCCAGAATGTCGGTCATCTGGTGCGCAGCGCCCTGAGGGTTCTGCGGGCGAAATGCGATGACACCGACATTTATGAGGCGCAGGAAAAGATCCGCATCGAGATCATTATGCGCGAGAACCTCTACTGAGGTTTTGGCTCAGGTCCTGAGAGCAGGAAAATAAACACAACAAAATCAATGTAGTGAGGCCGCATCAGGGTGGGCGGTGCACGTGTCTGACATCAAAAAGAAAGACGTATGTCAGTTTTTTCATTGACGTGACATACGTATGTCAATTACCGTGCCCGGGCACTTGGAGGAGTGCAGCTGCCCGGCAGGCGCCGGTGCGCGATCACTTCGGGAGGATTTCACCCATGAAAACTGCGCAACTACTCGCAGCCACCGCTATTCTTGCGGTCGGCGGACTGTCTGTTTCCAAAGCGCAGGCTGATGACCTGACGCTGTGCTGGGCGGCCTGGGATCCGGCCAACGCCCTTGTGGAACTGTCCAAGGAATTCGAGGCCGAATACGGCCACACCATGAACTTCGAATTTGTGCCCTGGCCCAATTTTGCCGACCGCATGCTCAACGAGCTGAATTCTGGCGGCAAACTCTGTGACCTCCTGATCGGCGACAGCCAGTGGATCGGCGGCGGCGCGGAAAACGGCCATTATGTCAAGCTGAACGACTTCTTCGACAAGGAGGGAATCAGCATGGACGATTTCGCCCCGGCGACCGTCTATGCCTATTCCACCTGGCCGAAAGGCACGCCCAACTATTATGCGCTGCCCGCCATGGGCGATGCCAATGGCTGGTTCTATCGCAAGGACTGGTTCGAGATGCCTGACATCCAGGCAGCCTTCAAGGAAAAGCACGGCCGCGATCTGGCGCCGCCCAAGACCCAGGCCGAATTGCTAGAGGTCGCACAGTTCTTCCAGGGCCGCGAGATTGACGGTCAGACCCGCTATGGCGCTGCCATCTTCACCGAGCGCGGCTCGGAAGGCATCACCATGGGCGCGACCAGCTCCATGTATCCATTCGGCTTCAAATACGAGATGACCCCGGGCAAATACGACATGGAAGGCGCGGTGAACTCACCGGAAGCCGTTGCAGGCCTGGAGTTCTACAAGGA
Organism: Labrenzia sp. VG12; assembly: GCF_002237595.1. NCBI lineage: Bacteria > Pseudomonadati > Pseudomonadota > Alphaproteobacteria > Hyphomicrobiales > Stappiaceae > Labrenzia > Labrenzia sp. VG12. Next base: position 3,070,392 of record NZ_CP022529.1, on the reverse strand, counting down.
GCTCTACAAGACCGGCACGCCTCCCGGATATACCGACAGCTACATGGAACAGTCGCTCGACGCGTTCAAATCCGGTCAGGTGGCAATGGCGATGAACTGGTTCGCCTTCTTCCCCGGCCTTTATGCGGATCCTGATACCGGTGGCGACAAGATCGGTTTCTTCGTCAATCCGGGCCAGAATGTCGAAGCCTCCACGCTCGGCGGGCAGGGCATCTCCGTGGTGGCCTATTCCGACAAGCAGGATGCGGCGCTTGAATACATCAAGTGGTTCGCCCAGCCCTCCGTCCAGAAGAAATGGTGGGATCTCGGCGGTTATTCCTGCCATGTCAGCGTGCTGAACGATCCGAGCTTCCCGGACAGCGCACCGTTCGCTTCCGACTTCCTGCTGGCGATGGATAACGTCAAGGACTTCTGGCAGGAGCCGGCCTATGCCGAACTGCTGCTGGCCATGCAGAAGCGCCTGCATGACTACGTGGTGGCCGACCAGGGCACCGCCAAGGAAGCTCTCGACAAGCTGATCGAGGACTGGACGGAGACCTTCGAGGACGAAGGCAAGCTCTGACCATCCGCATGCATCTCAGCGGTCCGGCCATGCGCCGGACCGCACCTGGCGACAGGCTCCATCGACCACACCAGCCCGGCTGCGCAAGACTTGCATCCGGGCGCCGTGTGAGGCCGCTTGCAAGCGGGCTTTCCGCCTGACCTTTCCTTTCCAAGAGTTTCTCATGGCCGTGACACCAATCGACCACGTAGCAAAAGCGACCCCGCCCTCGGTCGCGAAAAAAATCAGGGGTCTCTCGGATCGCACGATAGCCTGGCTGTTTGTTGCGCCGACCATCTTCCTGCTTCTGGCGGTAAACATCTTTCCGCTGATCTGGACGATCAATCTGAGCTTCACCAACTTCCGCGCCAACCGGCCCAACCGCGAGGTCGACTATATCGGTCTGCGCAATTACGAGCGCATCCTGACCGACGGCGATATCTGGCTGACCATGCAGGCGACCGCGCATTTCCTGTTCTGGACCATCGTGCTGCAGGTGCTGATCGGTTTTGCGCTGGCCTGGCTGATCAATCGCAAGTTCAAGGGCAACGATCTCTGGACAACGCTGATCGTGTTGCCGATGATGCTGTCGCCTGCGGTGGTTGGGAACTTCTGGACCTTTCTCTACCAGCCGCAGATCGGTCTCTTCAATTACGGCATTTCGTTCCTCACCGGTATCGATCCGTCCTCGTTCCAGATGATCGGCGATGTGAAGCTGGCACCCTGGGCCATCGTAATCGTCGACACCTGGATGTGGACGCCCTTCGTGATGCTGATCTGTCTCGCAGGCCTCCGATCGATCCCGGACTACATCTATGAAGCAGCCGAGATCGACCGGGCAAGCAAATGGCGCCAGTTCTGGACGATCACGGTGCCAATGGTGCTGCCCTTCCTGATGCTGGCCGTGCTTTTCCGCGGCATCGAGAACTTCAAGATGTTCGACCTGGTTGTGCAGCTGACCGGCGGTGGCCCGGGCTCCGTCACCGAGCTCACCTCCATCAATCTCAAACGCGAAGCCTTTGAAAAATGGCGCACGGGCTATGCCTCCGCCTACGCCATCATTCTCTTCGTGACCGTCTTCGGCCTTGCCTCGATCTATGTGAAGGCGCTCAACAAGGTGAAAGAAAGATGAGCAGTTTCTCCATTACCGAGCCGTCCCCACGGCAGAAATGGGTCGCCGGGTCCCTGGTCATCGCCTATGCGGTCATCACCCTGCTGCCGCTGGTCTGGATCCTGACCACCGGCTTCAAGTCGCCGGTCGATGCCATTGCCTATCCGCCCAAGGTGCTCTTCGAGCCCTCGCTGGAAGGTTATGTCAATCTCTTCACCACCCGCACGCGGGTGTCCCCGGAACAGCTTGAGGCCCTGCCGCCACCAGCAAGCTGGTACGAGGAGATCGTTCGCAACCGGGACATGGTCATTGCCGGCCCGTCACGCTACGGCGAGCGGTTCCTGAACTCCGTGATCATCGGGTTTGGCTCGACCTTCCTGTCGGTGTTTCTCGGGACGTTGGCCGCCTATGCCTTTTCCAGGTTCAAGGTGCCGCTCAAGGACGATCTTCTGTTCTTCATCCTGTCGACGAGGATGATGCCGCCGATCGCGGTGGCCATCCCGATCTTCCTGATGTTCCGGACGCTCGGCCTGTCGGACACCCATCTCGGCATGATCCTGCTCTACACGGCGGTGAACATCTCGCTGGCGGTCTGGCTCCTGAAAGGCTTCATCGACGAGATCCCGCGAGAATATGAGGAGGCGGCGCTGATCGACGGCTATACCCGGTTCCAGGCCTTCTACAAGGTGGTGCTGCCGCAGGCGGCGACCGGGATTGCCTCGACCGCCATCTTCTGCCTGATCTTCTCGTGGAACGAATATGCTTTCGCGGTGCTCCTGACGTCGGGAACGGCCCAGACTGCGCCGCCCTTCATCCCGACCATCATCGGTGTCGGCGGCCAGGACTGGCCGGCGGTGGCGGCGGGCGCGACCCTCTTCCTCGTGCCGGTCATGGTCTTCACTATTCTCCTGCGCAAGCATCTGCTGCGTGGCATCACCTTCGGAGCGGTCCGCAAATGACTGAGTTCGTCAACGGCCTTGTGCGCTTCCGCCGCGGGTCCTGGGAAATGCTGGCATCCATCCTGATCGCGGTCGGCGTGATCATGCTGATGCAGCCGCTGGTTCTCTGGGCCTACACCTATTCCTTCATTGTCACGCTGACCGGAACGGTGATGTTCATCGTCGTCAGCCACTTTCCGGAGTGATCTTCATGGCAGAGATCGTGATCAGGAACCTCAGGAAGGAGTTCGGCGATTTCACCGCCGTGCAGTCTTCCTCCTTCAAGATCGAAGACGGCGAGTTCTTCATGCTGCTTGGCCCGTCCGGCTGCGGCAAGACCACCACCTTGCGGATGATCGCCGGGCTGGAGCTGCCGACCGCAGGCGAGATCTATATCGACGGCGAGGAGGTCGGCCAGCATCCGGCGAGCAAGCGCGACATTGCCTTCGTCTTCCAGATGTTCGCCCTCTATCCGCACATGAATGTGCGCAAGAACATCTCCTATCCGCTGGTCAGCCAGGGCATGTCGAAACAGCAGGTCAAGGAGAAGGTTGGCGAGGTGGCACAGATCCTCGGTATCACCGACATCCTCGACCGGCCGGTCGGCGGCCTGTCCGGTGGCGACCGCCAGCGGGTTGCGCTCGGGCGAGCCATCGTGCGCGACCCGAAGGCCTTCATGATGGACGAGCCGCTGGGTGCCCTTGATGCCGAGTTCCGCGAACACATGTCGGAAGAACTGCGCGCGCTGCATGACCGGATGGGGGCAACCACGGTCTATGTCACCCATGACCAGCTGGAAGCCATGCAGATGGGTGACAAGATCGTCGTCATGAACCATGGTGTCATCGAGCAGTTCGGCACGCCGCAGGACATTTACGACAAGCCGGCGACCATGTTCGTCGCCGACTTTATCGGTTCTCCGTCCATGAACTTCCTGCGCTTTCATGGCGAGGTACATGCCGGGTCATCAGAGGTGAAGATCCATCACGAGAGCTTGAAGGTGCCGCAGCTGCGCGAGCCCTTCGAAGGGGATCTCGTTTTCGGCATTCGCCCCGAGCACATTTCTTTGACGGACAATGGCAGCTATCGCGGCGAAGTGCTGGCGGCGGAATATCTCGGAACGACCCAGATCGTGACGCTCAAGACGGCCAATGGAGAGCTCAAGGCCCGGATCCCCTCCGACCAGCCGGTCCGGGTGGGCGAGTTTGTCGGCCTTGATTTCAACGGTTCGACCGTCACCCTGTTCGACAACCAGTCGGGCCGGGCGCTGCGGTCCGAGCTCAACGAGGGAGTGCTGGCCCATGTCTGAAGTCAAGCTCGGCAATCTCTCCAAGGCATTCGGGGATACGCTTGCCGTCGACGATGTCACCATGACCATCCCGAACGGCGCGTTCGTGACGCTGCTGGGGCCGACCGGGGCAGGCAAGACAACGATCCTGCGGCTGATCGCAGGGTTGGAGCAGCCGGACAAAGGGGATGTGACCATCGCAGGCCGATCCGTCGTGCAGGACACGCCTGCGCAACGAAACGTCGCCATGGTCTTCCAGCAATATTCGCTCTATCCGCATCTGAGCGTGAAGGACAATCTGGCCTTTCCGTTGAAGTCGCCGCTTTTGAAAACACCGGCAGACGAGATCGATCGCAAGGTGCAGGAAGTCGCCGAGGTCCTGAAGATCTCGCACAAGCTCAACAACAAGGCGACCAATCTGTCCGGCGGCGAGATGCAGCGGGTCTCCATCGGGCGGGCTCTTGTGCGCGATCCCTCCATCTACCTGATGGATGAGCCGCTCAGTTCGCTCGATGCCAAGCTGCGCTCGGATCTGCGGATCGAGCTGAAACGCATTCAGGAAAACCTGGGGGCGACCTTGCTCTACGTGACCCACGACCAGATCGAGGCGATGACCATGGCCACCCATGTCGGGGTGCTTGATCATGGCCGTCTGGTCCAGTTCGGCTCGCCGCGCGAGATCTATGAAGACCCGGTCAATCTTTATGTGGCGGGCCGGCTCGGTCAGCCGCGTATCAACGTCCTGCCCGCGGACCTGTTTGCCGGAGCGCCGTCAGGCGCGACATCGATCGGTCTGCGGCCGGAGCATATTGCGCAAGGGGAGGGCAAGCCGTCCGAGGTCCGGCGGGTGGAACATCTGGGAGATCAGACCCGCCTGCACCTGTCACTGGACGGACACGACATCGTCACCCTGTCGGAGCCGCACACATCCCTTGAACCCGGCGACATGCTCGCCATCCAGCCACGCAATCCGCTGTTTTTTGACGGCAGCGGCGCCAGAATTGCCTGAGGAGACGGGACATGAAACAGTTCATCAATACCAAGGAAACCCTTGTCACCGAAGCGATTGACGGCATGCTCCGGACCGCCGGCGGGCGGCTTGCGCGCCTCGATGGTTATCCGCATATCAAGGTCGTTGTCAGGACCGACTGGGACAAGTCCAAGGTGGCGCTTGTTTCCGGAGGCGGTTCCGGTCACGAACCGAGCCATGCCGGCTTTGTCGGCCAGGGCATGCTGACGGCAGCCGTCTGTGGCGAGGTCTTTGCCTCGCCCTCCGTCGATGCGGTTCTGGCAGGCATTCTTGCGGTGACCGGCAAGGCGGGTTGTCTGCTGATCGTCAAGAACTACACCGGCGACCGGCTCAATTTCGGCCTGGCGGCGGAACGCGCCCGAGCCTTTGGTCTCAAGGTCAACATGGTGATCGTCGACGACGATGTCGCCCTGCCGGACCTGCCGCAGGCACGCGGTGTTGCCGGCACCTTGTTCGTGCACAAGATCGCCGGGGCGCTGGCCGACCAGGGAGCCGATCTCGACACCATCACGGCGGCGGCCAGGAAGGCGATTGGCGGTGCAATTTCCATCGGCATGTCGCTCGACACCTGCACCATCCCCGGGGCGCCCAAGGAAGACCGGATTGCCATGGGCAAGGCCGAACTCGGCCTTGGCATTCACGGCGAAGCCGGCATCGAGCAGGTGGACTATTCCAATGCCAGGGCGGCCATGGCCATGGTTGTTGAAAGGCTTGCCCCCAATCTCAAGCCGGGTCCGCATGTGGCGATCCTCAACAATCTCGGTTCGACGACGCCTCTGGAAATGAGCGTGCTGCTGGAAGAGATGACAACGTCCCGGATCGGCAGCCAGATCCGCTGGGTGATCGGACCGGCGGCCATGATGACATCGCTCGACATGCATGGGTTCTCCGTGTCGCTGCTGCCGGTCGACAAGGCCGAAGAAGCGCTGTTGCAGGCGCCGGTCGCGCCCTGGGCGTGGCCGGGTTGTCTGTCGCTTGGTGCCGTCGCCGTGCGGCCCTTGCCGGACGGGCTGAGCCCGATCCAGCCGCTGCCGTCGAAAAATCCGGAAACCCGCGCCTTCATCGAACGTTGCTGCAACATCCTGATTGCCGCGGAGGACGACCTCAATGCGCTCGACCTGAAATCCGGCGACGGCGATACGGGCAGCACGCTGGCCACCGCAGCGCGTGCCTTGATCCAGGCGCTGGATCGCCTGCCGCTGGCCGATCTGACCCAGCTCTACCGGGCCATCGGCCTGGAACTCAGCCAGACCATGGGAGGCTCGTCCGGCGTGTTGCTGGCGATCTTCTTTGCCGCGGCGGGGGATGCGTCATCCAGCGGCCGCGGTGCCATCGGCGCTCTGCATGCCGGGCTGGACCGGATCATGCAGGTCGGCGGGGCGAAGCCGGGCGACCGCACCATGATCGATGCCCTGCTGCCGGCCCTGAATGCGCTGGACAACGGCATTGAAGCGGCAGCGGCAGAAGCCCGCCAGGGCGCGGATGCAACGGCCCGGATCACCCGCGCAAGGGCCGGCCGGGCCTCCTATGTCTCCGAAGCCAGCCTCTCCGGTCACAATGATCCGGGCGCAGAAGCGGTTGCGCTTCTCCTCGAGCAACTCACGGACACACCGGCCCTTTCCTCCCGATCCGCATAAGGCCGGACCTCGACCGGCGGGCCCCAGCAGCTTGAGCCCGCCGGTTTTTTTGCGCCATATCGTTTTTGGCCGACAATCATTTGATTTCCTTCTTTGGAAAGTAAGTGGCTTAAATTCTCATTTTACTTCCTGTTTTGGTTCATTCAATATCCGAGACAACAGGGAGGATCGGATGCATGGCCAGGATCTCATCGTCGCGCGTGATCCGTTGCGGCCGCCGCATGACGAGCCATCCAGCGCCTCGCGCGACAGGTGAAGGCAACGACAGGCGAGCACAGCCGATAGGCCTGCCGGCCTCTGGTTTCGCGCCATCTGACCCGTACGGTATCTTGCCTTCCGGAAAAATTCGTCACACACTCCGTCCAAATTGGAGGGGAAATGTGATGCTTTGGGAGCCGGTCCGCAGGAATGACTTTTCGTCAGGGCCTGCGCATGCAAAGCTGGCCGCGGCGGTTTGCCTGACAGAGCCGCTCACCGAGGTTGAACAAGGTTACAAAGTATAACTATCTTATTTCATCACCTGGTTGGAGCGAGGATGCCGGCCGGGTTTTGGAGTTGATCGAACAGGGAGGAAACCATGATCAACTTGAACAAGACGATTGCCAAGCTGGCTGCTGCGGCCGCCGTGTCGGCCGTCGCACTGGCCGGCACGGCCTCGTCCAGCTTCGCGCAGGAAGTCACCTTGCGCATGCACCAATTCCTGCCGGCCCAGGCCAATGTGCCGAAGAATGTGCTCTATCCGTGGGCGGACAAGATCGAAGCCGAATCCGGTGGCCGGATCAAGGTGGAGCGCTACCCGTCCATGCAGCTGGGCGGAAAGCCGCCGGAGCTGATCGACCAGGTGGTTGACGGTGTTGTCGACATCGTATGGACCGTGGCCGGTTACACGCCGGGCCGCTTCCCGCGCGCCGAAGTGTTCGAGCTGCCTTTCACAATGGGTGATGCGGAAACCATGTCCCGCGCCTACTGGAAACTGGCCGAAGAAACCATGATGGACGAGGACTTCGCCCGCTTCAAACCGCTGGGCCTTTGGGTCCATGGTCCGGGTGTGATCCATTCCAGCAAGCCGATTTCCTCGCTGGATGACCTGAACGGTGTCAAGCTGCGCGCTCCGACCCGGATGACCAACAAGCTGTTCTCCAATCTCGGTGCAACGCCGGTCGGGATGCCGGTTCCGGCAATTCCGGAAGCCCTGTCCAAGGGCGTGATCGATGCCACCGTCATTCCGTGGGAAGTGGTTGGCGCGCTGAAGGTGAACGAGCTTGTGGGCAACCACACCGAGTTCCCGGGCGATGCGCTCTACACCACGACCTTCATCTTCGCGATGAACAAGGAAAAATACGACAGCCTGCCGGACGATCTGAAGGCCATCATCGATGCCAATTCCGGTGAGGAGTTCTCCGCATTCGCCGGCAAGCAGATGCAGTCCGACGATGCCGGTCCGCGTGCGGCGGCCGTGGACAAGGGCAACAACATCATCACGCTCACTCCCGAGCAGATCGCGGAGTGGAAAGCGGCTGCCCAGGCAACCAGCGACGAGTGGGTTGCCGAGATGGACGGCAAGGGTCTCGACGGCAAGGCCCTGAAGGACCGTGCTGCAGAACTGATGGCCAACTGATAGCGCTGTCTGATAAGACGTCCCCGGAAGACATCTTCCGGGGACACTCTCTGACTGGATTACCGACATGCTGCAAACCCTGATGGAACGCCTTGCACGTTTCATGGCGATCCTTGGCGGTCTGGTGCTCACAGCAATGATTGCGCTGACCTGTGTCAGCGTGCTGGGGCGCGGCCTGAACACGCTGGGACATTCGGACCTTCTGAAGTCCATTTCCGATGCGGCCGCCAATGCGCTGATAGCCACCGGTGTCGGTCCGGTCTTCGGCGATTTCGAGCTGGTCGAAGCCGGGGTCAGTTTCACGATTTTCGCGTTTCTGCCGATCTGCCAGCTGCACCGGGGCCATGCCACCGTTGATGTCTTTGCAACGGCTTTCCCGCGCTGGCTCAACCGCTTGCTGGAAACTGTCTGGGAAGTGCTCCTGAGCGCCCTGATCCTGCTGATCACCTGGCGCCTGTTCCTCGGCATGGAAGACAAGATGCGCTACAACGAAACCACCTTCATCCTGCAGTTTCCGATCTGGTGGGCCTTTGCGCTCAGCTTTGGCGCAGCGCTGGTCGCTTCCGTGGTGGCGATCTATTGCGCGGTGAAAAGGGTGTTTGATCTGGTGACGGGCAAGAACATGTCGCCGGAGAGCGGGGAGGGCGTCCATTGAGCATGCTCGAACTCGGGTATTATTCCTTTCCCGTCCTGCTTCTGCTGATTTTCCTGCGTGCGCCGATCGGCCTGGCCATGATGATCTGCGGCCTTGGTGGCCTGTGGCTGGCAATCGGAACGCCGAACATGTTCCTGTCCAAGCTGAAGAGCGAGACCTATTCGACGTTCTCCAGCTATTCGCTGACGATTATTCCGATGTTCCTGCTGATGGGCCAGTTCGCGACCCATTCGGGCATGTCGTCGTCGCTGTTCAAGGCGGCTGAAAGCTGGCTTGGGCACCGCAAGGGCGGTGTCGCCATGGCGGCGGTCGGCGCCTGTGCCGGGTTCGGTGCCATCTGCGGCTCCTCACTGGCAACAGCTGCAACCATGAGCCGGGTCGCGCTGCCGGAGCTGCGCCGCTACGGCTATTCCGGCGGCTTCTCGACGGCGACGCTGGCGGCCGGCGGCACGCTTGGCATTCTCATTCCCCCGTCGGTCATCCTGGTGATCTACGCCATCCTGACCGAACAGAACATTGCCAAGCTGTTCCTGGCGGCCTTCATCCCGGGCATTCTGGCGGCCATCGGCTACATGATCACCATCTCGATCTATGTCCGCCTGCATCCGGACGCGGCCGGCACGCGTGAACCGGTGCCCTATTCAGAGCGGATCAAGGCCATGATCGACGTCTGGCCGGTGCTCCTTGTGTTTGGCCTTGTGGTTGGCGGGATCTATCTTGGCTGGTTCACCCCGACCGAAGGCGCTGCCGTGGGCGCCGCCGGAACCGGCGTGATTGCCCTTCTGTCGGGCAATCTCACCTGGAAGATGTTCCTCGACAGCATGATCCAGACCGCCATGAGCACGGCGATGATCTTCTTCATCATCCTCGGGGCCGGGTTCTACAACAGCTTCCTAGCGCTCAGCCAGTTGCCGCAGGAGCTCAGCGGCTGGGTCGTCGGCCAGGGCCTCAGTCCCTGGATGGTGCTGACCCTGATCCTGCTGTTCTACCTCGCCTTCGGCTGTCTGATGGACAGTCTGTCGATGATCCTCCTGACCATTCCGATCTTCTTCCCGGTGATCAGCGTACTCGATTTCGGCATGAGCCCTGAACATGTCGCAATCTGGTTCGGTATTATCGTGCTGATCGTCGTGGAGGTCGGGCTGATCACGCCACCCGTGGGCATGAATCTCTTCATCATCAACACGATGGACACGACGACCCCAATGACCGCGACCTACAAGGCCGTGATGTGGTTCGTCACGTCCGATATTCTCCGGGTCGTTCTTCTGGTTCTGTTCCCCTCGATCACCCTGTTCCTTCTGGGCGGCTAGGCCGCCCGGAACACCGGAGAGGATATGTGTGCGTTTAAATAGATATGTGATATAACAATGATGATGAATACTGAAATGGAGGCGAGTCAATGAAACTGGCGCAGAGCAGGGTACTGGTGACAGGCGCGGGCAGTGGCCTGGGCGCGCAGACCGCGCGCCATTTCGCCGGGCAGGGTGCGAAAGTTGTCCTGCTGGACCATGACATTGACAAGGCCCGGCAGGTCGCCGACGAGATTGGCGGGCAGGCCGTTCAGGCCAATGTCAGCGATGAAGCCGCGGTCGGCCGAGCCCTCGATGAGGCTTCGGCACATCTGGGCGGTGCGCCCCGGGTGATTGTCAACTGTGCCGGCGTCGGCTTTGCGGCACGCATCGTCGGGCGGGAAGGCAAGCTCTCCTTCGACACGTTTGAAAAGACATTGAAGGTCAATCTCTTCGGCACGTTCAACGTCATGAGCCATGCGGCCAGACGTTTGCTGGACGAAGACCCGACGGAGACCGGCGAGCGTGGTGTGATCATCAACACGGCGTCCGTCGCCTTCGAAGACGGTCAGCTCGGACAGGCGGCCTATTCGGCCTCCAAGGGCGGGATTGCAGCGATGTGCCTGCCGGCGGCGCGCGAATTCGCCCAGCATGGCATCCGCGTCATGGCGATTGCCCCTGGTCTCTTCCGGACGCCGATGATGGAAGGCTTGCCGGAAGAGGTCTCCGCGAAGATCACCGCCAACATTCCTTTTCCGCCACGTCTTGGCGAGCCGGACGAATTTGCGCGTCTTGCAGAACACATCGTGAGCAATCCGTTCCTGAACGGAACAACCATCCGGTTGGACGGCGCCGTGCGCCTGCCGCCGCGCTGAGGAAAAGCAGATGACGGACGACATCCTGACCATCGACATTGACGACGGCGTCGCGACGCTGACCATGAACCGGCCGGACAAGCGCAACGCCATGTGCGACGCCCTGCTGGACAAGATTGACGGCTTTTTCTCCAAACCGCCGGACACTGTGAAAGCCGTGGTCCTGACGGGAACGGCCGGTCACTTCTGCTCCGGTCTCGATCTGAGCGAGCATGTTGCCCGCGACGCGGAAGGCACGATGCGGCATTCGCGTGGCTGGCACGAGGTGATGGACCGGATCCAGTTCGGCGGCCTGCCTGTTGTCTCCGCAATGTTCGGTGCGGTGATCGGCGGCGGCCTGGAATTGGCCTCGGCCACCCATGTGCGGGTTGCGGAACCGACCGCCTTCTTCCAGTTGCCCGAAGGACGCCGCGGCATCTTTGTCGGAGGGGGCGCGTCCGTGCGGGTCGGCCGCATTCTTGGCGCAGACCGGATGACGGAAATGATGCTGACAGGTCGCAAGTACAGCGCTGAGGAAGGTCTCGCCCTGGGTCTGACCCACTACGCTGTCGGGGATGGTGAGGCATTGGCCAAAGCACAGGATCTGGCCCGCAAGATCGCCTCGAATGCACCGCTCTCCAACTACATCATGATCCAGGCGCTCGCCCGGATCGGCGACATGTCCAAGGCCGACGGATTGTTCACGGAAAGCCTGTGCGCTGCAATCACGCAAACCAGCCCGGATGCGCTGGAAGGCCTTGCGGCCTTCCTGGAAAAGCGCAGCCCGACATTCCGGTGATGCCATGAAGACACCAGCCCTCAAACCGGATGTCCAGAGGGAAGCCGTCAGCGTCAGCGACCGCACTTTGCGGTCCTTGTACGGTTATCAGATCAAGCGTGCCTTCAACGTGATCCAGTCCGATCTGAACCGGACCCTGAAGCCCTTCGAGCTTCGCATGATCACCTATACGGCGCTGGTGCTGATCGTCGACAATCCTGGCTTGCGCCAGTCGCAGCTGGCCGAAGCGATGGATGTCGAACGGCCAAATCTTGTTGTCATCATCGACGAGCTGGAACGGCGGGAGCTGATCGTTCGGGACAGGTTGCCGAGCGACCGCCGCGCCTATGCGCTCAAGGCAACGCTCGCCGGTCGCCAGCTTTATGAAAAGGCCGTTGCCGCGGTTCAGGCTCATGAAGACCGCCTGGTGCAAGGCATCACGCCCGAGGCGCTGAAAGGGGCCATGAAGGTGATGCAGTTGATTGAAGCCAATCGGAACAGGGAGACCTGAGATGGCTTTGGGAGGAGATGTCATGCAACGCACGGCCGACTATCAGGTTCATTCCGTCGACCAGGAGATGCGCACAGATGGTTCGATCCTGCTGAGGTCGAACCACATTCTGTCGGAAGCTGCCGAACGCACCGGCGACTGGCTGCATCAGTGGGCGGAGACAGCTCCGGACCGTGTGTTCCTCGCAGAACGCAGCGGTGCCGGGTGGCGCGCGGAAGGCTACGCCGCCATGCTGGAAAAGGTCCGCGCCGTTGGCGCAGCCCTGCTGGCGCGGGGACTGGACGGCTCGACACCGATCCTGGTGATGTCGGGCAACGGTGTCGATCACGGCATTCTGGCACTCGCGGCGCAATATGTCGGCGTGCCCATCGTGCCGGTGGCCGAGCAATATGCGCTGGTACACGGTGCTCACGGCCGGCTCCGCGAGGTGATCGGACTGATCCGGCCGCGCATGGCTTATGTGGTCGATGCCGAGCAATTTGGCGAGGCGCTTGATCTGGACGCACTGCAGTCTGTCGAGATCGTCGCCAGCCGGCCGGGCGCGCGCACTGTCACTCCTTTCTCGGATCTGCTGAAGGGCGATGGCGGCATTGATGTCGACAAGGCCTTTGCCGATGTCACGCCGGATACGGTTGGCAAGATCCTGATGACGTCCGGCTCGACGTCCAGCCCGAAAGGGGTTTTGACGACGCACCGGATGATGTGCGTCAACCAGGCGCAGCTCCGCGATGCGCTGCCGTTCCTTTGCAAGCGCCCCCCGTGATCGTCGACTGGCTGCCCTGGAACCATGTCTTCGGCGGCTCGCATAACTTCAACATGATGCTGGCGAATGGCGGCAGCCTCTACATTGACGACGGCAAACCGGTCAAGGGTCTGTTCGAGCGTACGGTCGAGAACCTGGGTCTCAAGACCGGGACGCTGGCCTTCAATGTGCCGCTCGGCTTCGGCATGTTGCTGAAGGCCCTTGAGGCTGACCGCGACCTGCTGAAGCGCTTTTTCGAAGACCTCGACCTGATCTTCTACGCCGGAGCGTCGCTGCCCCAGGACGTCTGGGCGGGCTTTGAGAAAATGGCGCTGGAAGTCAAGGGCGAGGTACCCCTGATGACCTCTTCCTGGGGCCTGACGGAAACAGCCCCATCCGCAATGATGCAGCAGGAACCGGCCCCGCGCTCGGGCATTGTCGGCGTGCCGCTCAATGGTGTCACGGTCAAGCTGATCCCGGACGAGGACCTGCGCTGCGAAGTCCGGGTCAAGGGCGCCAATGTCATGCCGGGCTATTTCAACGACCCCGACAAGACCAGGGCCGCCTTCGACGAGGAGGGGTTCTTCATTACCGGCGACGCCATGGTGTTTCTGGACAAGAACGACCCGGACAAGGGCATGCGTTTCGACGGCCGGATTTCCGAGGATTTCAAACTGCAGTCGGGCACCTGGGTGCGCGCGGCACAGCTGAAACTCGACTTGCTCGCCCGCCTCGCTCCCCTGGCTGCCGATCTTGTTGTCACGGGTGCGGACCGCAAGGAGATCGGCGTGATGATCTTCCCGAACATTGCGGAACTGACAAGGGAAGGGTTTGACCTTGCCGAAGCGGAGGGCGCCTATCGCTGCAAGCTGTTGCAGGGCGAAATCCATCGACGCCTGACTGAGCGGGCCCGCGAGATCAGCGGGAGCTCAACACGTGTTTCGCGCGCCCTTGTGCTCGCCGAACCGGCCTCGATGCCGGACGGCGAGATGACGGCAAAGGGCAATCTCAACATTCGCAAGGTCCTTGCGCGCCGCGCGGCGCTTCTGGACCGGCTTTACACCGACGACGACCCGGCTGTGGTCCGGATTTGAGGAGCGTTTGAAATGGTTGATATCACCAAGGTTCGCGCCATCGACATTCACACCCATGCGGAAGAACCCTGTGGCTGTCATTCCGATGACGGCTACGACGATCTGCAGGCGACCATGGCACAGTATTTCCGCGCGCCCTGGACCCATCCGCCGACGGTGCCGGAGACGGCGCAACACTACCGCGAGCAGAACATTGCCGCGGTGATCTTTCCGGTCGATGCGGAGCGCGAGACCGGGTACCGCCGCTACAAGAACGAAGAGGTCGCCGAACTTGCAGCCGAGAATGACGACGTTCTCATTCCCTTTGCCTCCATCGATCCGCACAAGGGCAAGATGGGCGCGCGCGAGGCCCGGCGGCTGATCAGCGAATTCGGTATCAAGGGCTTCAAGTTCCACCCGACCATGCAGGGGTTCTACCCGAATGACCGCATGGCCTATGAACTTTACGAGGCGATTGCCGAGGCAGGTGCCATCGCCCTCTTCCATACGGGGCAGACCGGGGTCGGCAGCGGCATGCGCGGCGGCAACGGCATGCGGCTCAAATATTCCAATCCGATGTACATGGATGATGTCGCCGTCGACTTTCCGGACATGAAGATCATCCTGGCGCATCCGTCCTTCCCCTGGCAGGAGGAGGCACTGGCGGTCGCCCAGCACAAGCCGAATGTCTATATCGACCTGTCCGGCTGGTCGCCGAAATACTTTCCGGAAATCCTGGTCAAATACTGCAATTCGATCCTGAAGAAGAAAGTGCTGTTCGGCTCGGACTGGCCGATGATCACGCCGGAGCGCTGGCTGGCCGATTTCGAGAAGATCAACATCAAGGACGAGCTGCGCCCGGACATCATCAAAGGGAATGCGGCGCGGCTTCTGGGGCTGACATGATCGTTCCCGAGCTCCGTCATTTCTGTGACCTCGAAGTCCAGCTCGGTCCCGTGCGAGAGATGGGGGAGGGACGGAACGGCACTCGCCGGATCGTTCCGATCACCGGTGGATCAGTGTCGGGCAATATCTCTGGCAAGGTCCTGGATCTGGGCGCCGACTGGCAGACGACCCTGGCCGATGGGTCTACGGATATCGACACGCGTTATGCGGTCCAGACCGACAATGGCGCGGTGATCGAGATCGTCAACAAGGGCGTTCGACACGGTCCGCCTGAGGTGCTCGGTGCGCTGGCGCGCGGCGAAGACGTTGATCCGGCACTGTATTACTTTCGCACAAGCGCGCGTCTGGAAACCGGCGATGAGCGCTTCACCTGGGTCAACCGCACGATCTTTGTCGGCACCGGACGGCGGCTCGCCTCCGCCGTTCAGGTGTCGTTGTTCGCCGTCAATTGAGAATGGTTTGAAATGATTCAAGAGCCTGTCCCAGCAAACGCCCGCCACACCCACAGTGTCATCCTGAGGAGGACCGCAAGGTCCGTCTCGAAGGATCTGCGACACATGCGAGCGCAAGCGGCCGATCCTTCGAGACGGGCTGACGCCCTCCTCAGGATGACGCTTGTGGGGGGAGAGAGACTGCATGCCTTCGTTTGGAAACCAGGCGTATGCGAGGTGCGTCCATGAAACCCTTCTCCGCCCCGCTCGATGACATCCTGTTCTCGCTGGAGCATGTTGCCGGCGCCTCGGTCCTGCCGCACTGGGACAGGGACCTTGCCGCCGAAATCGGTGCGCATTTTGCCGCCTTTGCAGAAGGACAGCTGGCGCCGCTGAATGAACCGGGTGACCGGCAGGGCTGCCGGCTGGAAAACGGGCGGGTGCGCATGCCGGACGGGTTCGCGACGACCTATGCCGCCTATGCCGAACAAGGCTGGCCAGGGCTGACCGTTCCCGAGGCCTTTGGCGGGCAGGGGCTCGACGCGACAGTTCTCGCAATCACATCCGAGATTTTTTCCGGGGCCAATCACAGCCTGCAGATGGTCACCGGGCTGGTGCCCGGCGCCGTGAGCACGCTTCTGGACTTCGGCACGGAAGACCAGCAGGCGCGCTACCTGCCGGAGTTCGCGTCGGGCGCTGCGCTGGCGACCATGTGCCTGACGGAACCGGAGGCCGGGTCCGACCTGTCTCGTATCCGCTGCCGGGCCGAGCCGGCTGGCGCAATCTGGGCCATCACCGGCGAGAAGATCTTCATCTCCGGCGGTGACCAGGACTTGAGCGAAAAGATCCTTCACCTGGTGCTGGCGCGAACGTCTGATGACGGGCTCAAGGGACTGTCGCTGTTCCTTTGTCCGGGCACGCTCGGAGATGGCAGCCGCAATCAAGTGTCGGTCACCCGGATCGAGGACAAGATGGGGCTGCATGCCTCGCCGACCTGCCAACTCAGCTTCGAGGCTGCCGAAGCGGAGTTGGTTGGCGAAGAGGGCGCCGGGCTGAAGGCCATGTTCACGATCATGAACCATGCCCGTGTCGATGTGGCATTGCAGGGTATTGCCCATGCCGCCCGCGCAGGTGACATCGCGCGCAGCTACGCCGCGGAGCGGGTCCAGGGACGCGGCGCTGATGGCGCCGCCGCCACCCTTGACGGACATGCGGACGTACGGCGCATGCTCGACGAGATCGATACGCTGGCACTGGGCGGTCGTGCCCTTGCCCATCTGACGCTGGTCACGATTGAAGAGGGAAAGGACCCGGCGCTCGCGGAATTTCTGAAGCCGGTTGCGAAGGTCTATTGCACCGAAGCCGGCATGCGTGCCACGGAGCTCGGCATGCAGGTCCTCGGCGGCTACGGGTACCTGAAGGAATATCATCTGGAACAGGCCTATCGTGACGCGCGGATTACTTCGATTTATGAAGGCGCCAACGGAATACACGAACGCGCAGTCGCAACGCGGCTCCTCTCTGCTGACGCGGGCCGGGCTTTCACGACGTTCCTGAAACGGACCTGCTCGGGGCCCGACAGGGAGCATCTCCGGCTTGTGGACCTATTGCGCGGCTGGGAGGCGGCGCGTGACCAGGTTCTGGCAGGCGATCATCCTGCGGCACTGGCCCACGCGTTCATGAAGGTGACCTGCGATACGCTTCTGCCGATCCTGTGGGCGCGCATGGCGGAGACGGCAGACCATCATCCGGACCCGGCACGGATCAGGCGTCTGGCGGAGAAGGTTCTGGCACCGAAGGGGGTGTTGTCGGCGGTGTGAGCGGAAGTTCGATGACCTTCTGTTGTCGTCATCCCATGGCTTGACCATGGGATCCATGCCGCTTCTTTTCTATTTGCAACGCCTTTCTGAAGGACAGGGTCACGGAATGGATTGCCGGATCAAGTCCGGCAATGACGAAGGCGATGAAAGGGTGTTGACGGAACTGCCGAACCGGCAATTCGAAGGCAAGTTCACCACATGGTCGGTGTCACTCCTGGCGACTGAAGGGAGACCCGGGGCCAACTCCTTTCCAGGGCTATTGAAGGTTTTGGAGAGCTTCTTGAAAGGTCCCAGATCTTAAGCAAGCTGACTTGCGAGTAGGCCCCGGATCTCCGCTGCGCTGCGTCCGGGGTGACACTGTATGAGTGGATGAGGTTTTGGTTTTAGTGGTGTTGCGGGGCACTCACCCTTCCCATTCCCCGCCAGCTGACGCATGCTGGCCAAAAGAAAACAAAAGGCTTTCCGGATGCACCCGCTCAATCTCGATCAGCTGAGAGCGTTTCTGGCCGTTGTCCGCCACGGCGGGGTCAACAAGGCGGCGCATATTCTTCATCTCACCCAGCCTGCGGTGACCTCGCGTCTGAAGCGCCTTGAGGAGACACTGGGAACCGAACTGTTTGAACGTTCACCCGGCCGTCTAAAACTGACCAAGCGCGGCGAATTGCTGCAAACCTTCGCCGAACAGTTCGAGCGCCTCTCCGACAAGGTGGAGGAGACCGTTGTCGCAAAGGGAGGCATTGACCGGCACCTGCGCATCGGTGCGTCGGAAACCATTGCCCAATGCTGGCTGCCGGACCTGGTGGCGGAGCTGCGGAGCGAATATCCGAACCTGATCGTGGAAATCAATGTCGATATCTCGGTCAATCTGAGAGCGGCCCTGATGGATCGCGAGATCGACCTGGCACTGCTGCTCGGGCCGGTTTCGGAATACTCGGTCGACAATGTCGAACTGCCCGGATTTGAACTTGCCTGGTATGTGCAGGCGGGCACCGGAACAGAAGACGGTGCGGCGTTGCTCAGGGAGAAGCCGGTGATCACCTATGCCCGGCACACGCGGCCCTATCGGGAGTTGAAGACACTGCTGCAGGAGAGGGTCGCGACGGATGTGCAGATGTTTCCTTCGTCTTCCCTTTCGGCCTGTTTCCGGTTGGTTGAGGCCGGGCTGGGCGTGGCGGCCCTGCCAAAGGTGCTGGCACAGCCTTATGTGGAGGCTGGCCGGATTGAGGAATTTGCCCCTGGATGGGTGCCGGAAGCGTTGAGGTTCTCGGCCAGCTATCTTGGCGATCCGCGCAGTCATGTCGTTGCGGCTGCCGCACAAAAGGCGCGCGAGGTTGCCGACGCCTATTCAGGATATAAAGATCCTTTATAGTTTTTCTTAAAAAACTTCAATTTGAGTTTATAGCTCCTGTGCGGGACGCTTCTCTTAATGGAGGAGTAAGCCCGTGTTGCAGAATTATGATGCCCTTCGGCTGGAACCGATCGACGCAGTCCGTGCACAGATCAGAAGCGGCGGTTACACCGCGCACACGGCCGGCCTGGGGCGCAATCTGCTGCAGGCCAATCTCGCCATCATTCCCGAACAATATGCGCTTGATTTCATGCGATTTTGCCAGCGCAATCCCAAGCCCTGTCCGCTGATCGGCGCGTCCGATACCGGCAACCCGATCCTGTTCACCCTTGGCCAGAACATCGACATCCGCACTGATGTGCCGGCCTACAATATCTATCGGGACGGCCAGCTGGAGCGCTCGGTGACGGAGCTTGTCGACCTGTGGTCGGACGATCTGGTGGCCTTTGCGCTCGGCTGTTCCTTCACCTTTGAACACGCGCTGATCGAGGCGGGTTTCGACCTCTGGCACATTACCAACAATGTCACCGTGCCGATGTTTCGCTCCAGCCTGGAAACCATTCCGGCGGGCCCTTTTCGCGGGCCGACGGTAGTCTCCATGCGCATGATCCCGAATGAGCGGGTCGAGGAAGCCATCGCGATTTCGGCACGTTTTCCGCTGGCACACGGGGCTCCCGTGCATGCGGGAGACCCCGCCGTCATCGGTATCTCAAACCTCCAGGAACCGGATTGGGGGGACAGGGTGCCGGTGCCGGCGGGGCATACGCCGGTGTTCTGGGCCTGCGGTGTCACGCCCCAGGCCGTCATACAACAGGCCGCCCTGCCGCTGCTGATCACGCACAAACCCGGTCACATGCTGATCACGGATATCCCGGACACGGCCGAAATTCCAATCATAACAAGCAATAACGTGCCAAAATAAAACCTTCACGGAGTGGAACCAATGAAAAAGATCCTGCTTTCCCTTATGGCCTCGGTGGCCGTTTCTTCCCCGGCGCTCGCCGAAGAGCTTTCGGTGGTCGGCAGCTGGTCCAGCCTGCCTTTGCACAAGGAATACGAGGCCCCCTTCTGGCAGAACAAGCTGCCGGAGGCTTCGGGCGGCGCCATCACCACCAATGTCACCACCCACAACCAGATGAACCTTGGGGTCGGCGAAGTCTTTCGTCTGCTGGGCCAGGGCGTCTTTGACGTCGGAATGACCGTTGGGGACTATGCGGTTGCCGATGCGCCGGAGCTGGAAGGTCTGGATGTGCCGCTGGTTGCCATGAGTGCGGACAAGGCTCAGCAGGCGGTCGAAGCCGCCCGGCCGATGGTCGAGGAGATCTTTGAAAAGCGCTTCAATGCCAAGGTTCTGGCCATTGCGCCCTATCCGCCGCAGGTTGTCTTCTGCAACGCCGAAATCGGCTCGCTGGAAGACCTGAAAGGCAAGAAGATCCGGGCGTCCGGGCGCATGACCGCCAAATTCCTCGAGGCGCTCGGGGCCGAGGGCATCACCGTTTCCTTTTCCGAAGTGCCCGGTGCGCTGCAGAAGGGCGTGGTCGACTGCGCCGTGACCGGTGCCGGCTCCGGCTACAGCGCCGGCTGGTGGGAAGTCTCCACCCATCTGCTGCCGATCCCGCTGGGCGGTTGGGACCCGGTGGTGACAGCAATCAATCTCGACAAGTGGAACTCGCTCAGCGATGAGACCAGGACCCTGATCGAAACCGAAATTGCCACCCAGTTCGAGGCTCCGGCCTGGGCGACGGCCGAAGGCGCCCTCGCCAACGACATTGCCTGCCTGACCGGCAAGGGCGATTGCGCCTCCGGCGACAAGCGCAGCATGGTGCTTGTCGAGGCCAGCGACGGTGACATCGAGCGGGCCCGCGAGATCCTGCAGAGCCAGGTTCTGCCGGAATGGGCAGAGCGTGCCGGTGGCGACTGGGCTGCCCGCTGGAACGACAGCGTCGGCCAGGTCGTCGGCGTCTCGATTGAGACGAACTAACGGACAGGAGAGGTCGAGGTGGCGGAGTTGCTCTTATCAATCCTGGCGCGGATCAACCGGGCAATCGCGATTGCCGTCGGTGTGGTGTTTCTCACCTGCGCAGGGCTTGTTCTCATTGATATCGTGCTCCGTCAGCTCGGCGCATCCATCGGCGGAACCGACGAGATTTCCGGATATGTGATGGCGATCGGCACAGCCTGGGGCATGGCCTACGGCCTGACGGAACTGTCCCATATCCGGATCGATTTCCTGCGCCGCTCGGTCGGTCTGCCGAAATGGCGGGCGGTGCTGGACCTTCTGTCGATATTTACACTCGCGAGCACGATCTCCGTAGTCGCACTGAAATGCTGGCCGGTGGTGGAAACCACCTTGCGCAACAATTCCACGGCAAACACACCCCTGGAAACCCCGCTGATGCTGGTGCAACTGCCCTGGTTTGCCGGTTGGGTGTGGTTTGCGACTGCGGCCTGGCTCACCTTTGTTGCCGCGCTGGCCCTGATCGTGAAAGGCGAATTCACCAAGTCCGAACAGGCCATTGGTGCATTTCCGGAAGGGGAGGTAGCCTGATGCTGTCCTTTGTCTCCATCGGCCTGCTCGGCCTTCTGACCCTGTCCATCCCGGTTGGAATCGTACTTTTCCTGCTCGGCTTCGGTGTCGACCAGTTCTTCAGCCCCTTTCCGCTGACGCGCGGTCTCGGGTCCATGGTCTGGTCGACCTCGGAAAACGCGGCGCTGATTGCCATTCCGTTCTTCGTGCTCTTGGGCGAAATCCTCGTGCGCACCGGGATTGCGGCCCGGACCTATTCCGCGCTGGATCGCTGGGTGTCCTGGCTGCCGGGCGGGCTGGTGCATGCCAATGTGGCAACTGCCACCATGTTCTCCGCAACGTCCGGCTCGTCCGTGGCCACGGCAGCCACGGTGGCAACGGTTGCCATGCCTCAGGCCGACCGGCTCGGTTATGATCCGAAACTCTTCTCCGGCGCCATTGCCGCCGGTGGCACGCTCGGCATCATGATCCCGCCGTCGATCAACCTGATCGTCTACGGCTTTCTCACCCAGACCTCGATCCCGCAGCTGTTCCTCGCCGGACTGGTGCCGGGGATATTGCTGGCACTCGGCTTCATCGTGGTGACGGCCCTTGTGTGCATGGTCCGGCCGCAGCTTGGCGGGGCACGGCGCACCTTTCCGATCATGGAAATGCTGCGCGGCCTGGCGGACCTGCTGCCGATCATCCTCCTCTTCAGTGCCATCATCGGCTCGATCTACAAGGGATGGGCGACCCCGACCGAAGCAGCCTCCGTCGGGGTCGCCGGGGCGCTGGGGATCGCGGCCCTGTTCGGCGGCCTCAACCTGCGCATGATCTATGAAGCCATTCTGGGCACAGTGAAGGTCACCTCGATGATCATGCTGGTGGTGATCGGCGCGTCCTTCCTCAACTTCACACTGTCCGCCGCTGGCCTGTCCGGTGAGCTGCGCGGGTTCCTGGAAGGGCTCGGGCTCAATCCGCTGGCGACGCTGCTTGTCATTGTCGCGATGTATATCGTGCTCGGCTTCTTTATCGAGACGCTGTCGCTGATGGTGATCACGATCCCGATCGTCGTGCCGATTGTCATCGCCCTTGGTTACGACCCGATCTGGTTTGGCATCCTGATGATCGTGCTGATCGAGATGGCACTGATCACACCACCGGTCGGCCTCAACCTGTTCGTGGTCCAGGGCGCGCGCCGGGGCGGATCCATCGCCGAGGTCATGCTGGGGGCAACGCCTTACGTGCTGGCCATGCTGGCCATGGTGGTCGCACTGATCGCCGCGCCCGAAATCGCGCTCTACTTGCCGGCTGCCATGCGTTAGCGATCATCCTCCTGTTCTCCCCAGACCCTTGCCGGCCGGGCAGCCCTCTGCCCGGCCGGTCCTTTTTCAGGCAGGGGCAAGTCAATTGGCCGGTGCCGCGCTGGCAAAGAGGGCGTCGATGGCCTTGCGGGTTCCCGGGCCGATGACGCCGTCAATGCCGCTCTGGTAGAGGCCTTCGTCTGCAAGCACCCGCTGGAACTCGAGACGAAGCGGTTTGGGCCAATACTTGAAGGACGTGGTTACGTGATCGTGCAGGTAGCGATCGCCCCGGCGGAGGCCAGCTGCCAGGAACGCAGCCACTTCCGGTGCTTCTAGACCTTTTTCCTCCGGATCGTAGAGCCCGACCAGCATGCGCACGGAATTGGCGTTGCCGGTGCTGGCAGCCATCCTGTGACCGTTGATGTCCCTGAAGCGTTTTTCGCTGTCATCCAGCTCCTCTTCCGCGAGCCATTTCGACAGGGCTTCGCGGGCGGTCGGGCCGATCTTGCCGAGAGCATCATCGCGCGCCCTTGCCAGCCGCTTGCGCGTTTCCGGCGAGAGCCAGACCGCGTGTTCGGGCAGAATGCCATCAAGGGATTTGATCGCCAGCCGCGCTTCGCCCCATTGCGCGGCTGAATAAGCGAGCGAGTCGATGATGCATTCCGCATCGGTATCCGAGCTGCAGTATTCCGTGTTCAGAGCATTTTCGACGGCTTTGGCGACGCTTTCCGTCGCGCCCCAGCCGAACTTGTAGCTGCCGGCTGCCTTGCGCCACTCTTCGACCTGCTGCTTGTGGTCTTCGGAGGCCGGCTGCCAGCCACCGCGGGTTTTGTGGTCCCTGGCAGACGCGATCTCTCGCACCCGCGCAGCCTCCTCGGTTTCGCCAGCCTCCTCCAGCTGAACGGCCAGTTCCCGCAGCATCGGAGGCAGGTCGGTGGCCACCGTGCCTTTCAGGATCAGGTCTTCTGCGTCTGCAAACTTGTTCTGGCGCATCAGATGCCGGGCAGCGACCTTGACGGTTCTGCTGAAGTGGTTGTCGATGGACTGGTACCAGGTGTCCCATTCTTCGTCGTCACGCGTCTCCAGCGTCGCCAGCGCCTTGCTGGTATTGCCGGCCAGGATGTGCAGCAAGAGATCGGTCATGCGGCTGTAGTCGGTTTCGTCGTTGGACAGGTTGATCACCTGTTTCCGGGCACGGCTGATCCCGTCGCGGTTGCCGATGGGCAGCGAAAGCCTGGCCACGGCGACCGAATTGTTCCATTCGCCAAGCGGATTGAACGGGTTTCCGCCATTGTCGCGTATGACTTTCAAAGCCTTCCTGGATTGGGTAAGCGCCGCCAGGGCTTCATGACTGTCCGGTTTGCGCCGCAGGATCTTTCTGGCAAGGGGTTGCCAGTCTTCGGGGGGACGGAAGGTGAGTATCGCATCCCGAAGCTCGATTTCCTTGAAGTAGAGATAGTCGCTGTTCCATTGCCGGTGAGCGAAATAGGGATCCTTGCTGTTCTCTGCCAGGGACAGGCGGACCAGATCGGAGACGGTGTATTTGTCGTCGGTCAAGAGCTCCTTCGGCAGCTTCTCCAGCATGGTCAGGGTGGCTGCCGGAAAAAAATCAGCCAGCACATCCAGTGCTGCGACAAGGTCGTCGAGATAGTCCTCCGGATCGTCAAAGTCGGAATAGGCCTCGACAAGCCCGACGAGGTCGCCGACATCGGCAAGGTTATCCCGCAGTCTTTCCGAGGCGCTGCCGGGATCATAGTCATAGGAATGTGTTTCGCTGTTCTGGCGCGCGAGTTCCCTGGCCTCAGCCGCGATCTCCTCGTTCCCCACCTGGTCGGCGTTTCTGGCGATCGTATCGAAGAGGTCCGTCTTTTTCGGTTCCGAATAGTCGTTTTCAGGCGGCACATCCGGGAACTCCCGGGCAGCTGCGATTGCCCTGCGAAAGAGATCCGTCTCGTTTGCAAGCATCTGTTCGTTCAGCCGGGAGATTTCCTTGGTAATGGCTTCTGCATTCGTGGCCTCCGGCACCATGACCAGGTAAAGCCGGAACAGCAGGGCTGCCTTGATCGTGTTGCCGTTTCGGGCGTTTGCCAATGCGTAGTTGAAGACAACGCTCGGATTGGATTCCGTTTCCGAGTTGACCAGGCCGATCACTTCAACCGCTTTTTCGAAATCGCCGGCCCTGGCGGCATCCAGGCCTCTTTGATATTCCGCCTTCCAGTCCCTGAGGTCCGCCCAAGCCGGCTGGCAACAAGTGGCACAAGCTGCTGCGAACAGGATCAAGAACCGTTTCATCACGACACCTATTGTTGGGCCTGGACGATTTCCTCTGCAGTCTCGAACGGATCAGTCATGAATTCCGCCCAGGCGGCATATTCCGCGGCATTGAGCCGGTCCCGGATGACCTTCCAGGGCGGGCGAAGGTTCGGATCGTGGCGGACCAGAACATTCGCGTCGTGGCGGGTCTCCTTCAGGTCGCGCCAGGTGTCTTCCAGCCGGTTTTCAAACTCCGACAGAAGAAAGACCTCGCCCGTCGGCGTGTACTCTCCGGCCAGACCGATCGCGTGATAATAGGCAAAGGTTGCGGCATCGTCGTCGAGCAGCGCGCCTGGACTTAAATGGTCGATGGCGCCTTGATAGTCACCCGTGCCCATCTTGATAAAGGCCTCGGTCAAGGTCTGTATGTCGGAGCCGGTTCCGGCCCGTTCCAGGACCCGTTCCCTGAAGTCGTCCCAGGCTGCGAGGCCCTCGACATATTGCAGCGCTGCACGCCGGTCGGGGTCGGCGCCGGGATCGGAATAGAGCGAACGGGCCTGCATCAATCGTTCGCGTTCGTCGTCACTCAGAAGCTCATAGGCTCCGCTGTTCAGGAGCGAGGCATATTCTCGGACATAATGCAGGGGATCCGGCGGCGGACAGATCAGCTTGCCGCAATTCTGGTTCCAGTCGAGATAGAGGTCCGCCTGGGCGAGACCGGAGACAATGCCGTAGGCCTCCAGAGCGGACGGATCATCGGGGTCTATCTGGTAACTTGCCGCGAGAAAATCGGCGGCTGTCTGGTAGTCGCCGTCCATCCAGGCATTGATGCCCTTCTTGTAACGGGCATTGCCCAGTTTGGAGATGGCCAGATGGCCCTGGTGCAATCCTTTCAGATAGAGCAGCGCATCGCGTGCCGCCCTGTCATCCGGGTTGTTCCGAAGCGTTTTTTCCAGATCCCTGATGCTCTCCGCCCAGTCGCCCCGGCCGGCCTCCAGCGCATCCAGGAGATGGTTGGCCTTCCGGCTCGGCATGATGGCGTCGGCGTCGAGAAAACTCAGTCCCGTGTCGGAGGAGAGGGCCGGCGCATCAGACGAGGCTTTTGTCGCGGCAGCTTCTATCCTGCTCTGGCTCCGTCCCGCCTCCCTTTGCAGTTCGGCAAGCGCCGAGAATTTGCTGTAACTTGTTTCCAGGTTCGACCGCATGCCGCTGAGCGAGGTATCCGATCCGACATCGGTGCAATCATCGTCATAGCCGCAGAGTTCCAGCGCTTCGTCATAGTAGCTGACAGCAGCGGCATAGTCCTTGTCCGTCTCGGCCTTGTCGGCATTGGCAAGGGCCATGTTCCAGCGATGAACCTTGCAGCTGCCGCCTGCCTTCTGGCAATAGTCCAGGGCAGCCGAACAATGCCTGATCAGCGTCTTGATGCGTTCATCGTTGAAATAGAGAACGTCGAAGGCTTCCAGGCACTTTTCGTTTTCCTGCGACGCCTTGCGGCGCCAGTTTGCAATCTGCTTCTGCCGACGGATCTTCTTCCTCTGGCTCGCGCTTGGGCGCATCTTGCGCGGCCCGGTGCTGGGCTGCGTCTTGGAGCGCTTCATCTGTTCGTGCTGGTAGCTGTAGGAGCCGCCGCCATAGTCATAGTCGTCATAGGTCGGAGGCGTGTAGGTGTCACAAAAGGCGACACAGACCCCGTCGCCGACATCCGGAACCTGGGCCGATACAGGCAGGGAGCAGGCGAAGATTACGGTCGCCGTCAGGCCCATGTGCCGAAGCACGCTTGCGAAAGAAAAACCCGGATTTTTGCGCAGGTCTTGCCGGCCCCTCACCAGCTGGTGAGAGATGCAGTTCAGAAAGCTTCCAACAGAATGACGCGTCATAGTCAGACAGGCAGCAACGCCCGCTCCCGACCAGAGGATCCTTGAGCCCTGACAGTATACCCTTCGACAGGCCGTGAGGGAATTGTAACAAGTGCCCCAGCGGATGTGAGCATGTGTTGTGTTTTGAAAAATTGAGCGCTCTGGATGGTGTCGGGCCGATCCAGCGAGAGCTTCCGTTGTGTCTCACCCGGTTCCACCGGTCCGTTATGACACAGGTCCCTCTTTTCACAATGCTCCGGATTCCGTCCTTTTCAGCCGGGGGTGGTTCACTCGGGCGTTGATTGTCGCTTCAAAAGCGGTCATAGCGGGGGCACGCGGCCGGTCCACGCCGCATCGAATGACGGAACAAAGGTGTTAAAGCGAATGCTCGCGAAATTCGGACGGCGGATTGCCTACAAGATCAGGCGCAAACTTGGCCTCAAGGCGATCGTCCTCAATGGCATCAAGCTGACCACCGACCCACAGGAGGTGCCGCTCGGTGTGCGCAAGCAGCTGCTGCAGAAACAATATGAAGACCAGGAATTTGTGCTGGTGCGCGAGGCGCTCTCGCCCGATGACAAGGTGTTGGAGGCCGGTGCCGGTATCGGTTTCATCGGCATTGCCTGTGCCAGGATCTGTGGCCAGGACAGCATCCTGTCCTATGAGCCCAATCCGGCGATGAAGCCGGTGATCGAAAAGAATTATGCCTTGAACGGCATGCAGGCCAATCTGAGAAGCAAGGTGCTGTCGACAACGACTGGCGAAGTCGAATTCTTCTTTTCCGAAGGCGTCCTGTCCTCCTCCCTGGTCGACCGCAAGCATGGCGGCGCCACCAGGGTCCAGTCGGATGCCATTGCCGATGTGGTCGAAGCCTACGGCCCGACGGCGCTGGTCATCGATGTGGAAGGGGCCGAGATCGATCTGCTGCGCGGTTGCGATCTTGGCGGCATCGGAAAGATCATCATCGAGATGCACCCGCACATCGTTGGCGAGGACAAGATCGAGGATCTGCTTGCCTATCTTGCCGGCAAGGGGTTCTCCGTCAGGAACCGGCTTGGCAAAAGCTACTATCTCGCAAAGTAACGCGCTGACCGCTGCGGCCGGGAGTGCCGGCCGCAGGGTAATTTGACAATCAGGCGCCGAAAATATCGGCGGTGATGCCGTTGTACCAGCCGACAGATTCCTCATAGGTCGCCTGGCGCAGCGCGGCGTCCTCGCCGGTCTGGGAGATGAATTTCGACGTCGAGGCGATCTTTTCCTCGTTCGGTGCATATTGGGCACCGACTTTCACGCCGTCATTGGTCTCTATCAGGCTCCAGCAGGTATTGGAGTATTTCGCCGGGAACACCTTTGATCCGGTCAGGTCGCCGCGGATCGCCATGGCCGCAACCTTGGCCTGGCTGTTGGCGGAGAAGCCGGATTTCGGCATGTCACCGGCAATCGAGGCATCGCCGATGACGAAGATGTTCTCGTCGGCCTTGGAGCGCATCGATTTCGGGTCGATCGGGCAGAACCCGCTGTCATTCGCAAGGCCTGCCTTGGCCGCGATCATGCCTGCCTTCTGTGCCGGAATGACATTGACCAGATCGCCCTTGAACGTGTCGAAATCCGTCTCGACTTCGCCGGTCGACGGATTGACGCTCTTGATGCCGCCATGCACGTCCGGGCCATACCATTCGATCATGCCCGGATAGTGTTTTTCCCAGCCTTCGGTGAAGAGCGCCTGTTTGGAGAATTTCGGTTTCGGATCCAGGATGACGATCTTGGAGTCGTTGAAGCCTTTTTCCTTCAGGATATGGGCCATCATGGAGACGCGCTCGTAAGGTCCCGGCGGGCAGCGATAGGGGTTCGGCGGTGCCACCATCACGATCTGCTGGCCGTTTTCGATGGCATCCAGCTTGGCTTTGAGCAGCTGGGTCTGCGGGCCGGCCTTCCAGGAATGAGGCATGATTTCCGCAGCTTCTTCGGAATAACCGGGGACGCTGTCATAGATCAGATCAATGCCGGGCGCGACGAGCAGACGGTCGTAGGGCACTTTCGAGCCGTCGGCCATCACTACGACCTTGGCGTCGCGGTCGACCGCGTCGGCCATGCCATTGACGATGGAGATGCCATAGTTCGAGGCCAGCTTGTCATAGCCATGCGTGATGGAATCGAAATCCCGGTAGCCACCGAGATAGAGATTGGAGAAAAAACAGGTGGTGTAGAGCGGGTTCGCCTCGATCAGCGTGACATCCATGTCGTCGCCGGCATCCTTGGCCATGTAACGGGCGGCCGTGGCCCCGCCGGCCCCGCCACCTATGACAACCGCGCGCGGCTTGCCCTGCGCGCGGGCGTAATAGGGCATTGCCAGGGTGGTGGCACCGGCGCCGAGCAGCAGTCCGAAGCCGCGACGTGACAGATTTGGCATTTCCTTCCTCCCATTCAGGCAGCGCGGCAGGAGGGTTCCGTCAGATCCGCGTCATTGCGGATCGAGAGAGCCGAAGTAAGCCGCAAGTGCTGCGATTTCCTCGTTGCCGAGATTGACGGTCATGTTCTGCATGACCTGATGTGACCGGACATTGGTCTTGTAATCGAACAGCGCCCGGATGAAGGGCTCCTTGGGCCAGCCGATGATCGACGGAATGCCGTCGGCACGGCCGGAGATCTGGTGGCAGGTGACACATTCGCTGGAGAGATATTCGCCATATTCCGGATCGCCTTCAAGTTGCATCGCAACCGAGCCGATTTCCGGCCGGTCACCGTTTGCCTTCGTCGGGTCCTCCGCCGGTGCTTCCTGCGACAGGGCCTTCAGATAGGCGATCACATCCGTGCGGTCGCGGCTATCGCCCATGCCCAGATAGGACATGCGCGTGCCGGGCACGTAGGCGCGCGGTTTTTCCAGATACTGATCCAGCGTGAATTCGTTCCAGACGAGACCTTCCGCGCCGAGTTTCTTCATGGCGCTTGAATATTTGAAACCCTCAATGGCGCCTGCCGTGCGCTCGAACAGGCCGTCCAGATGCGGCCCGACACCATTGCGTGCACCGGCCCCGACCTGGTGGCACGCCTTGCAGGCCTTGTAGACCTGCTCGCCGCGCTTTGGATCACCTTCCTGGGCAAAGGCAGATCCAGTCGCCGACAGGCATAAAACCAGAACGCCGACCGTCCGCGTAAACCCTCCAGTGAAAGTCTTGGGCGCGTCCGGCGAAGCCGGATACTGCAATCCGGGACGTCTCATTCCGGGTCCTCCCTTAACCCGTTCAGATCATATTCTGGATCCTGTGTTTTGCCAGGACCTATGCAACCGGTCCTATGGTCTCAGAATGGTATATCCGTCGATGTCCAGTTCCATCAGGGCAACGGCTCCAGCAGGAACAATTTCGACACCTTCCAGCAACTGAATGTCTTTGCCGGTTTTTTTCACCATCGTCTGCAGTGTGTTGTTACAGGCTTCAAAGGAGACGTTTGGCATGCTCTGCACAAAGGAGGTCATGCGTTTTGAGACAGGAGAAGTGTCGGCGCGAAACATGTGGAGTCCCTGGTTGAAAGCAACAACCTTGATGTCGACTTCCTCACCCATGTCTGTGTAGTGGCGTGCGACATTTGCGGCGACGTTCAGAACGGTGTTCATCTTCTGCGGATCGTTGTCTGTGATCTGCAGGGCGAGCTTGTGAACCTTGTCTTCCGCCAATGCGGTTAAGGTCACCATGGTCAGCGCGGAGAAAGCGATCACCGCTCTTGCAATCAGTCTCATTCTTCCCTCCCATATTGCTACCGCAAAGCGGAACCACGTCAGCTGGCCGGTGACTGCCAATTGTCGCCAGCCACAGGCAGGTGTCAGTCGACGCCTCCGACACCTGCCGCAGCATCGTCATCAACCGATCCCGGCGTAACATCCAGGATGCGTGCTCGCATGGTGATGTCGGCGGCCGGTTTGCAGTCGCTCATGCAAGGTTCCCCCTGCCTGGCATAATGCACTTCCTCTGGACGATCGTCAGCGATGAAGTTCTCCTCGTTCGGCAGCCGCATTTCCAGGAAGTTCTCGTTGGAAAGCTCGAACTCCTCGTCATCGACAATGTCGTTCAGATAAAGCAGATAGGCGGTGATGGCATAGACATCGTCGTCGGAGAGCGAGCGTGCATTGCCATACGGCATGGCTCTTCGGACGTAGTCATAGACCGTCGACAGATAAGGCCAGTAGGAGCCGATCGTCTTCTCCGGACGTTCCTCGGTGAGCGTATCGTGACCGCCTGCGAGAACCGGCCAGCGACCGACCCCTTCGCCGAAGTCGCCATGGCAGACGGCGCAATTGTCCGTATAAAGCGGTTCGCCTTCCGCTACTGTACCTGAGCCGACCGGCAGGCCCTGACCATCCGGGCGGATGTCGATGTCCCAGGCGGCGATCTCGTCGGCCGTGGCCTTTCGGCCGAGGCCAAGGACACCTCCGTCCCGGGTCGTGGAAACAGGGGTTGCCGCTGGTGCTGCGGCGGCCGTCCGGGTGTCTTCTTCAGCGGGCGGTGCGGCAGAGCTTTGCTCTTCACCAGAAGGGGCGGCGCTGGAGAAGGTCGCCAGATAGGCGATCACATTGTCCAGGTCTTCCTGTTTCCTCAGACCGGCAAAGGCCATCTTGGTGCCCTTGATCATGGCCTTGGGCTTTTCCAGATAGGTGGCCGTCGTGGTTGCGTCCCAGACCAGGCCGTCCTCTCCGGCCTTGACCATGGCCTTGGAATATTTGTAGCCCTCAAGCCCGCCGGCTGTCCGGCCGAACAGTTCGTTCAATTGCGGGCCAACCTTGTTCTTCGCGCCGTCTCCAACCGCGTGGCAGGCGGCGCATTTCTTGAAGACCTTCTTGCCTTTTTCAGCATCGCCCGCGAGGGCCAGGCCGGGAAGAGCGGCCAGCGCGGTACCAAGGCACAGTGCTTTAAGAAACTTCGACATTTTCCACCGTTCCGTCTGCTTTGACATGCCAGGTCTGGATGCCGTTGTTGTGGTAGATCGAGTTTTCGCCGCGGGCGGCCCGCAATTCGTTCTTGGTCGGCTGGTAAAAGCCGTTCTCGTCCATGGCGCGGGACTGGATCAAAAGGTCGGATCCGTCCCAGTCGATGTCGAGATAGAAACGATGCAGGGCCTTGGGCAGGCTCGGGCCATCAAGACGCGCGGTCTTCCAGTTGCGGCCGCCGTCGAGCGACACGTCGACGCGGGTGATGCGGCCGTTGCCGGACCAGGCAACGCCTGAAATCACCATCGGCCCCTTGCCGTGAGCGACGGGCGCTTGCGGGCTCGGACTGGTGATGACGGATTTGGCATCCATAACCCAGGTGAAGCGCCGTGCCTTGCCGGTCTCCAGGAGGTCGGTGTATTTGGAGGTCTCTTCCCGCTGGTGCCAGGGCTCGTCGCCAACCTCGATGCGGCGCAGCCACTTGACCCACATGTTGCCTTCCCAGCCGGGCACGACAAGGCGCAGCGGATAGCCCTGTTCGGGGCGCAGGGCCTCGCCGTTCATCTTGAAGGCCACCAGGCAGTCATCAAGCGCCTTTTCCATCGGGATGGAGCGCGTCATGGCCGACGCGTCGGCGCCTTCGGGCATGACCCACTTGGCGCTGGTCTTGATGCCCGCTTCTTCCAGGATCAGCTTCAGCGGCACGCCGGTATACATGACGCAGTGAACCATGCCGTGGGTGTACTGGCAGCCGTTCAGCTGGGAACCGCGCCATTCCATGCCGGAATTGGCGGCACATTCCAGGAAGTAGACCCGGTTCTCGCGCGGGAACCGTTTCAAATCCTCCATGGTGAAAACAAGCGGCGTGTCGACGAGGCCGTTGATCATCAGCCGGTGGTCGGCCGGATTGATTTCTGCAATGCCGCCGTGATGACGTTCGAAACAGAGACCGTTGGGCGTGATGATGCCGTCGAGCTCATGCAACGGGGTGAAATTGACGGAGCTCTCGGTCGAGGCTGTCAGCCATTCCACATCGCGGCGCACGACATGAGCCTCGAATTCCGACGGCGTGCCATAGGGGCGGGCCTGAACGCCGTCACCGAGATAGCGGTTCCAGTCCTGGATCTCGGTAATCAGCGGATCACCCGCGGCCTTCGCCGCTCCGGCGGACCCGGCAACGGCGCCGGCCGCAAGACCGGCCTTGAGAAGAGACCTGCGGGAGAGGGATTGGGGTTGGGAACCCTTGGTATCACTCATGGGTGTGTCCTTAGGATTTCACGTTATTCAAGTCAGCCGGCCAGCTTGACGGACTGGTTGTCCGGCAGCTTCACAACTGGGTTTTTCAGGATGTAGCTCTCGACGACTTCGTCGATGGGCGGGCCTTCTGTTTCTTCATTGACCGAGGCCCAGCCGGTGACGACATAGTCTTTTGCGGGGTCAATGGTCTCGCCCGTTGCCAGCAGCGTCATGCCGGAAATGCGGGAGCCGATATCGGCATTGGGGTCGATCGTGTAGCCCATGCCGCCGACGCGCACCATGTCGCCGCCCTGCTGGTAATAGGGGTCCTTGTTGAAGAGGTTGTCGCCGACATCTTCCAGGATGTCCTTCAGCATCTGGCCGCTCATGGTGGAGCGATAGGCGGCCGGGTAGGTCATCGCGCAGGCGTTGTGCAGGTCCTCGAACGTGATGTCCTGGCCCGGCAGCAGCGAGGTGCCCCATCTGAAACCCGGAGACAGCGCGATCTGGGCGTCGCGCTCTGAAAGCAGCGCCTGGCAGATCAGGTCGTCGAACGTGCCGTTGAAATTGCCACGCCGGTAGAGAAGGCTCTCGGTCCTGCCGAGCACGCGGGCAAGA
Source organism: Labrenzia sp. VG12 (assembly GCF_002237595.1). Lineage (NCBI taxonomy): Bacteria > Pseudomonadati > Pseudomonadota > Alphaproteobacteria > Hyphomicrobiales > Stappiaceae > Labrenzia > Labrenzia sp. VG12. Next base: position 3,037,122 of record NZ_CP022529.1, on the reverse strand, counting down.
TCGGCCTCATAGGGCGCGCGCACCTCGTCGATCAGCCCGGTCATGTCGGCGTCCGGCGTGATGACTTCGGAGAAGATCGGGATCAGGCGGTAGGCATAGCCTGAGACCTTGCCGTCCTGCACATCCAGATCCACACGCGAGACGAACTTGCCGTTGGAGCCGGAGGCTATCACCAGCGTGTCGTTGACGATCACCGGTTCGGGCAGGGCGTCATGGGTGTGGCCGGTCAGGATGACGTCAATGCCGTCGACGCGGGAAGCCAGCTTGCGGTCGACGTCGAAGCCGTTATGGGAGAGCAGCACCACCACGTCGGCGCCTTCGCCGCGGGCTTCCTCGACATGGGTGGCGATGTCTTCCTCGCGGATGCCGAAGGACCAGCCGGGGATCATCCAGCGCGGATTGGCAATAGGCGTATAGGGGAAGGCCTGGCCGATCACCGCGACCCTGGAACCGCCGCGCTCGAACATCTTCCAGGCTTCGAAGGCCGGTTCGTCCCATTCATTGTCATAGATGTTGGAACCCAGAAAGGCGAAGGGCAGCTCTTCGATCAACTCGTTGACCCGATCGGTGCCATAGGTGAATTCCCAGTGCCCGGTCATGGCGTCCGGTTCGAGGGCGTTCATCACCGTGACCATGTCCTGGCCAAGCGTCTTGTTGGAGGTATAGCTGCCCTGCCAGGTGTCGCCGCCATCGAGAAGGAGGCAATTGTCTGCGCCGCGCTCGGCCCGGATGCGTTTGATCACGGTGGCGACGCGGTCCATGCCGCCCATCCTGCCGTAGGACCTGGCCAGCGACACGAAGTCTTCAGAGGTCAGGGCGTAGGCGTCGGGCGTGCCGGGCTGGATGTCGTAGAGTTTCAGGAAATCAGCACCTGTCACATGCGGCGGTTTGCCGGTGACGTCGCCGATGCCGAGATTGATGGAGGGCTCGCGGAAATAGAGCGGCTTCAACTGGGCGTGGATGTCGGTGATGTGGATCAGCGTCAGCTGGCCCGCCGGTTCCATTGCCAGCAGCTGGTCTTCGGTCAGCGTCTGCTGCGCCATCAGCCGCGACCAGGACCCGGCCATGCCGGAGCCCAAAAGGGCGCTTGTCGCGGTTGCCGCCATCAGGAACTCACGTCTTGAGAACATTCCCGGTCACTCCACTCCGTTCAAGGCACGCCGCTCCGAGGTTTTTGATCGGAGCATCTCGGGTGCCGTTCAAAAGGCACAATAAACCCGTTGGCGCACAGTTGACCGCGCGCCTCCATGTCTGGAAGTCGGGTTTGTTGTTTCGTTGCCGCTCTTGCGGCGAAGGTCCGGCGCGGCGGCTGCAGCCGCGCCGGAAGGGTGCTGTCAGCCTATTGGCGCACTGCCGGCGTTTCGACGCCAAGCCCTGAGCCGCGCCAGGTCACATAGACTTCCAGCGCCATCAGGTCGTCGGAGAATGCGGCCGGAAACTCGGCGCGCGTGTCCCGGATGCAGCCACGGAAGCGATTGTGCAGCGACACCATGGCGGACTGTTTCAGCCGGTAAGTCGGGAAGCCGTTGACATTCCCCTGGCTGAGGTGATCCGCGCGGATATAGTTGCCGTTATAGTCCTCGTGGCAAGTGGCGCAGGCAAGGTTCAGCTGGCCAGTCCGGGTGTAGTAAAGGTCCTTGCCCTTGTCCCACCAGGCCTGCATCTCGCCCTTGGTGAGGTCGACTTCCACCGGCATGCCAAGCGACTGATGCTTGATATAGGTGGTGAGTGCCTTCTGATCGGCCGCGTCGAACTTGTAGGGTTTCGCCTGCATGTTCTGTTCGCGGCACTGGTTGATCTGCAGCTCGATGTTGAACGGTTTGCCGGCTTCCGCGTTCCATTTCGGATAACTTGCGCCGAGGCCCTTCAGGAACTCGGAAGCATCCTCGTGGCAGGAGGCGCAGGATTTTCCCGCGTCCCCGTCGACGGTGTTCCAGATTTCCTCACCGCGCTCCACGTAGAGCATGCCGGGGTTCTGGAAACTGTCTGCCTCCAGGGCCCGAGTTTCCTCGGTCCGGTAGTGCCAACCGGAAATGATTTCGTCCAAAGGGTGCCCTTCTGGCGGAGCAACCCGCGTCTTGATTTCCATTTCCCCGTCGATCACGAGCTTGTCATCAACCGGTCCACCGGCCATGGCGGCGACAGTCCCCATCAGGATCGCTGAAGCCAGGGTGGCGATGCTTTTCATTCTCTTGGCCAAATCGTCTCCTCCCGATTTGTGCGGCAAATCTGCCGGCCTATTCAACAGCGATTTTTTTCTCGGTCTCGTAGACGCTGCCGTCATCGTCCACCCAGGTGAACTTGAAAGTACCTGGCTCATTCACCTTGGCGCTGAATTCCATGTACGGATTGGCCGAGACAGCGGGATCCATGTCGCAGCTGAAAACGACCTGGCCATTGAACTCACAGGTGAACTTGTTGATGATCTGACGTGGGATCAGTTCGCCGGTCTTCTTGTCCTTGCGCTGACCGGATTCCATCGGGTGACTGATCAGGGTCTTGATCGTGATGACTTCGCCCTGTGCGGCCTTTTTCGGCACTTTCACGCGGGGTTTTGGAGATGCCATGATTTTGTCCTCGTAATCCTGTTCCGCTCGATTAGCCGCCGCAGCCGCCAATGGTGACCTTGACTTCCTTGCGGTCGATGAAGGTGGAGCCATCGTTCATTTTCGCGACAGCAATCACGTTCTGTGTCTTGGCCAGGCGAATACGGGTCTTGGCTTCGGCCGCACCGCTCATGGCGGTGAAATGGAAGGTGGCTACAGCCGGATTCGGGTTGCCGTCCGCCAGGATCATGACGGATTCAACATAGCTGTCGGCGGTCATCGGGCTGTCGACAGAAACGCCCACAGGGACAGTGTTGCCGTTTTCAGCGATTTCCGGGGTATCAAGGGAAACCGTTCCTTCAGCTGGTGTCGCCCCGCCGGTAAATGCCTTGATTGCGGCTTCGGTTTCATCCGTCGCAGCAATGGAGAAAGTTGGTTTGAATGCCAGGGCGGCGGCAGCACCTGCCGTCAGTCCGAACACTTGGCGTCGCGTGATATTCATCTCTTGCTCCTTGAACCTGAGATCAGTTTTCTTTGAGCGTTAGCAGGTAGGCGACGATGTCTTCCACTTCCTGTGCACTCAAGATGGTCGTGCCGGCATGCTTCTCGGCAACATTGATGCCCACTTTCATTGTGTAGAACCCGGGCATGATGGTCTGTTCGCCGAAGACGTCCTTGGAGTTGACGATGATGGCGCGCAGTTGGGCTTCTTCCCAACGGTCGGCGACCCCGTCCAGCGGCGGGCCAACTTCCCCGTGAAACAGCTGGTCGTTCAGGTCTGCATTGACATGACACGCCAGACAATTGCCCTTCTTCCTGTCCGCAAATGCTTCACGCCCTGCAACGGCATCGCCCGGCGAACCGGTCAGCGACTGTTTCAGCTCCATGTCTTCGATTGGCACGCTGTCCGGTGCCACCGTCCCGGCTGTCGCCACCGATGCGGCCATGAGAGCCAGACCGGCCAGAGCGGCCGGCAAGACTTTAAGTGTCGCGCCCTTGATCATGTGTCGGCTTTCCTCCTCAGTGCGAAACGTACGGCTTGATGCCGTTTTCCGTTTCTGCGGCAGGTGCGAATCCCCAGCCTGCCTGGTCTCCTCATATTAAAAGATATGATTTTTTGCATATGTTATGCAATAGGCCTTTTTGCGAAGGCTGCTTCAGACCCGGATTTTGATCGTCCTTCAGTCTTCGGCAAGGCGGCCCTGTTCCCGTAACTCGTTGATTATGCGGGCATGATATTTCTGAAAATGCTCATCGCCCTCGTAGCCCTTTTCCTGAACCCAGCGGAACATGTTCAAAAAAGTCCACTTGCCGAAGGACCCGGGCATGGTGGCAACGGCGGCTTTCGCGGCGGTCGTATCCGCCGGGACGTCCTCAGGCAGGAAGACGAGGGTCGGTGTGAAAACATATCCCCACTTGCGGGCCGCAGTCTTCTCTGTCAGCTCCTCGCCGTCCAGGTCAATGACTTCCTCGTCGCCGAACATGTTGTACTGCACGACCATGAAATGGTCCTTGATGTAGTCGGCGACTTCCGGGTCGGAGAGGATCTTTTCGTGCATCTGGCGGCAATAGATGCAGCCGCGCTGTTCAAACACGATGACCAGTCGTTTGCCCTCATCGGCAGCTGTCTGGATATCCTCCGCCATGTCCTTGAAGGTGATTGTGAACCAGTCCTGCTTGTGAAGACCGTCCTCGCCCACGGTGGCGGCCAGGCTCGTCACGTGAGCGCCAAGTGCAAGAAAAAAGGCAGTGATCAGAACTGTCAGACTGCGCATGTCAAATCCTCCCAAAAGTGTCAGCCGATCTGCGAGAAGATCGGAAAAGTGTCCAGGAGCCAGAGGGCAATGGTGGACATCTGCCCGGTCACGAACAGCAGGCCGGTCAGAACCAGCATTGCCCCCATGATCGTCTCCACCGTGCCCATGTGCTTGCGAAAGCGCCCGGCAAATTTCAGGAACTGGCTGGCAAAGGCGGCGGCAAGGACAAAGGGCAGGCCGATGCCAAGCGCATAGACTGCCAGGAGGCCGGCGCCGCTCCAGATCGTGTCCGAGGAGCCTGCAACAAACAGGATCGAGGCCAGCACCGGGCCGACGCAGGGTGTCCAGCCGAACGCAAATGCAAGCCCCATCAGAAAGGCACCGATCAGCCCTGCCGGTTTGCTCTCCACATGTATACGCGCTTCGCGGAACAACAGGCCGATCCGGAACACGCCGAGAAAATGCAGGCCCATCAGAATGATAATGCCACCGGCGACGTAGGTGAGAATGTCGTAATACCGCGCGATCGATTGCCCGATGACGCTTGCCGTTGCTCCGAGCGCCACGAAAACAACGGAAAACCCGAACACGAAGGCAATGGCTGCCAGCACCACGCGCCGGCCGGTTTCCGCCGTGGCAGCGTCTCCTTTCAGCTCGTCAACGCTGACACCGGCAAGGTAGCACAGGTAAGGCGGTACGATTGGCAGCACGCAGGGCGAGACGAAGGACAACAGCCCCGCCAGGAAGGCGGCGCCCAGAGTAACATCGAGCAAGTCGCTCCTCCCTGTGAATCTCGAGCTTGGGTTGCTTTAAAATATTCAAAAATTCCTATATATTGCAATCCAAGAAATTCGGAGACGGCTCGATGTCTTTCAAAAGCCCTGTTTTTCAGGCGGTTATCGTAATGCTCAGCCTGGTGTGGATGTTGCCGGCAATGGCGGCGGAACTCATCATGGTGGAGCAGCCGGGGTGTGTCTGGTGCGAACGTTGGGACGAGGAAATCGGGGGTGCCTATCCAAAGACCGAGGAGGGCAGGGTAGCGCCGCTGCGCCGGGTCGATATCACGGACGGCTGGCCTGAAGACCTGGCAGGTGTTGCCCGTGAAAGGCTGACGCCAACCTTCATTCTGGTCTCGGACGGCGTGGAGATCGATCGTCTCCGGGGCTACCCGGGTGAGCATTTTTTCTGGCCGCTGCTGTCGGCAATGCTTGAAAAGCTGCCGGAAAAAATCAATTGAATTTGCTGAACCGGAGAAACTTCGGGAACATGGTCGCAAACGAGTGTAGTGTGCGCCGCACAAGATCAAAAACGAGGGGCATCAGGCTTTCATGAACCTGCCGGTCTTCAACAAGGACATGGATGCAAAGGATCTCGACCTGCTGATGGAGCAGGCGCGCAAGGCCAGCGACCTGCTCAAGGCCCTGTCCCATGAAGTGCGCCTTGTTATCCTTTGCCTGTTGTCGGAAGGCGAGAAGTCGGTCTCCGAACTGGAAGAGATCCTGACCATGCCGCAGGCCGCCGTTTCACAGCAGCTGGCGCGGTTGCGGCTGGAGGGGCTGGTTCAGTCCC